>NZ_JACOOB010000004.1:0-333178 GCF_014287315.1 Bacteroides sp. NSJ-39
AATATCTGCGCCGGCAACACGAGGCTGGCTAGCATGGTCAAATAATCGTTTTTCATAATGCGAAGTAAGCAATACTTCACGAGTATAAAAAATAATCCCCACTAAATTTCTACTGACCCAGTACAAGTCCACTATCGGCTACCTTGTTATAATTAAAAATACGTGACAGTCTTTTCGAAGGCGCAGTTTCCACTCCTCCGTTTATATCTTCGACGTTTGCATAAGAATCTAAGATTTCCTGAATCTGATCCAATTGTCCCCTATCATCAAGCAACAGATTAAATCCATCCATAGAAACAAACAATAAAGTTTCAAACTCATACTTCTGTATGTAAGGCACCAGTCTTTCATACCCCAGATCCGACTTTATCCCTTCCTCGATAGCATCTATATTCCTACACTCAAGACCGTAGTTAGGAAAATCATTAGGTAATCTAAAGAAATCCAGGAAAGTGGTTATCCACACATTACCTTGCTGGGCGGCCACCCGCTCTACCTCATTCTTCAAATAAGCATAGTTCACATTTCCACCTTTTCTGTTCAGCTTACGATTAGTGGTAATCTTTTGGGCATTCATGCTCCATTGGGAAGTCCCGACATACTTATAAAGATAGGGAATAATCATCTTATTAATGAAAGCAACCTCACAATCACCCTCTACGATAAAAACCAGTCTGTTTCCTTTTTCCATAGTGCCAATCCGCTTTAGAAAGGCTGTCCGCCAACAAGATTTTTCTCCCACAACTCGCCCATACTATAATCCTTCAGCCACCCCTCCAATTCCTTTCCGTCCAGACGACAGAATACTGTTTCGTTTCCTTTTCTATCAGCGACGATAATATCTTCCGGTGCGAAATTATCCACCAAATTCACGGACTGCGTCGATACGATGATTTGAGAGCTTGAAGATACTTTCTTCAACATGGCGCAGAGTTTGTTAATGGCCAAGGGATGCAACCCCAGTTCCGGTTCGTCTATCAAAATGGTTTGAGGCGGTTCGGGTTGCATCAGTAACGCAGCCAGACAAATGAAGCGCAAAGAGCCATCGGACAACTGATAAGCATTGAATGTCATATCCGGCACATCTTTCTGTTTCCATTCAAGACGAATCGTATTCGGATTCAATCGATTGGGCTCAAGCACGAATGAGTCGAAAAAAGGAGAAACCGATGCCACCATTTTCTCTATTCGCAGGTAATGCTTGAGATATTTCTGTTTCAGCAAATATAAATATGGCGCAATGTTCGATCCGTCACGTTTGAGACGTACATTGTCGTGTAAAGGTGCAAAGTCTTTCATAGGCGACTTATCTCCCGTATCATGGAAATGATAAATCTCAAACTGTTCCAACAGAGGGCCTACATACCACGCCTGTCCACAACGGTCTTGCTTGATAGACGCCTCTTCCTTATTTGTGTCGCAGGTCTGGATATGCCAAACCGCTCCACTAAGGAAGGCTGTTTTCGCTTCTTTCACAAACAATCGGTCCTGTGATTCCTCCAACACGACAATATATCTATTTTTACTGTGGTCATGCGTAAACAACAAGTCCACAGTGATTCGGTCAGTATACTTCTTGCCATTATAAAGCAGACAGTTGGCCCCTCCTTTTCTCAATACATGATTTTGCAATTGTTGCTCATAGATATCACGTATCAGTTCAAAGGCTGAAATAAAATTAGTCTTGCCTATACCATTTCCACCTATCAAGATATTGATGGGACTTAATTTCACCTCTTGAGCCTTGATGGACTTATAGCCTTCTATTGTTATAGCATCAATCATAATCTAACTTACATTTACTTGCAAAGATAGCACATTTTCTCAAACAATGATACTGCCGGTTATTCTTCTACAAATAGTTCCTCAAAAAAGATCTTAAATGCAAGATTGAATATTGCTATTTACTCTTCTTTTATTTTATGTTCCCCATAGCCATAACCATAGCCATAACGCTTACCATAACCATAGTACTTGCCATATTTACCATACCCGTAATAATAGCCATATTTCTTCTTCTGAAGATCCAGACCATTAATTATCGTACAGAGATTGGGCAGCTTATTGTTTTCAGCCAATTCATTAATTAATGTATATTCGGCTTTTCGGGTATAATCGGCACGACAGACATAGACTGCCAAATCCGCTACACGACCTATGAGCAAAGTATCCGTAACCATACCGATGGGGGCGGTATCCAAAATCACATAATCAAAATTCTTTTTCAACGTTTCAACCGCCTTATCCAAGCCATCACGAGCCAATAATTCTGTAGGATTGGGAGGAACCGTACCACCGGGAAGAATATACAGACTCTTGCTCACATCAGAAACCTGAACGAAATCCATCAGATTCTTTTCAGGATTCGACAGATATTGGGTAATGCCCTGCTCCTTTCGAGAAATATTAAAGACCTTGTTCAAACCAGGTTTACGGATATCAAGGCCGACAATGACCACCTTCTTTCCTAACAAAGAAAGGCTGATAGCAAGATTCGAGGCAACAAATGACTTACCTTCACCACTGATTGTTGAAGTCACCAAAATTACTTTCTGATCATTCTCAAGCATAAACTGAAGATTCGTACGAACATTGCGAAAAGTCTCACTCATCAGGTTATTCTGATTCTCAAATACGGCTATGGAACCTGTTCTTTCAGTAGTCAGAGGTACATCCCCTACAATAGGCAGACGAGTCAGTTTCTCCACATCACCACGACCTTCAATCTTGAATTTTGTTAGACCTATCAGAAAAATGACACCAACAGGCATCCCCACTCCTAGTACCAGAGCAATCATATAAATCATATTAGGTTTTGGAGAAAGCGGTCCTCCTGTCGCCACTGGTTCGTCAATAATCTTGGCATTATTCGCAGTAGCAGCTAATGTAATAGCATTCTCTTCACGTTTCTGCAAAAGCATCAAATAAAGCCCTGCCTTGATTTCCTGTTGACGTGCAATACTCACATACTGCCGTTCCTGTCCCGGAGCGTCACTGATACGACGGGAGAAGCGGCCCGCCTCACGCTCCAAATCAGCCTTGACAATAAGCAAGCCCTGCAAAGTTCCATTAATTGCAGCCTGCACGTTTGACTTCATTGCACGAATACTCGTATCCAGATTCACAATCATCGGATTACTCTCCGTAGAAGTACGAAGCAAACGCTTACGTTCGATTATCAATTCATTATAACGTCCTATCTGGGTGGTCAGTCCAGCGTCAGACAAACCAATATTACCAGGTAACAGTTCATACTCATTCAACGGATTATTGATGTATTTAATGAGATCACGAACTAAATTTATCTGTGTTCCGTTATCCACACGCCTCTTTTCATATTCCGCATTTCCAGATACGGCCAATTGAGCGTCACTGCTAATGTCCGTCAAGCCTGCGTTTCTTTTAAAAGCTTCCAGCTTATCCTCCGTACTACCCAGTTCCTCGTCTATAATTTTAATACGCTCATTGATAAATTCCCTCGTCTTTTCAGCCACCTCATTCTTGTCATTATTCGTATTCCGGTTATACATCTCCATCAACTTATTGATAAAGTCACGGGCACGTTGTATATTCGTATTCATCAATGAGACCACGGCAACAGAAGTAGTCCTAGAAGTCGGGGCTATACTTAACGCGCCCTGATATCCCTTTGCCACTCCAAATGGTCGGCTGACCACCGCGCGGATATGCCGTTCACCTTTATGCCCCTCCATCTGACCGCCTGACAATGAATCTTTCAACGCAAATCCAAACGTACCCGCGTCAGTAGGTAAGACGGCAGGCAGTTTTTCAAAACGCTGATTATATTCATTCAAACCGACTTTCAGATTTACATCCAGAACGCCTTCAGGAGACAATTTCATGGCAAGCAAAGCAGAACCCGGCAATTTATCCGCTTCTTGGGCTGTCAGGTTGACTATGACTGGAGAAGTCTGATACAACTCTTTTTCCGGAAATTCATCCTCATCATAATAAGTGATATAAAGTTCCAGATTATTGACCACTTCTTTCAATATTGTTTTTGAACGCAAGACTTCTATTTCATTATCAATACCTTGCGTGGAAGTAATTACTCCACCTATTCCCAAGTTCCCCAAATCAGTAGAACCACTGCCCTTCTTATCATCCTTAATCATGATGGAAGCGGAAACTTGATACACGGGAGTTTGAAAATGTAAATACACCCAGGCACCAATCAGACAGACCAAAACAGAAGCGACAAACCAAGGCCAATGGATTATATATCTGAAAAGAAGTTCCTGATAATTGATTTTCTCCTCATCCTGTTCATTCATATTATTTTCGTACGGATTTTCTTTCATTGTTGATCAATTATTTTATTAATTTTATCGTAATATAGTTATTAATAAATTGGCTATTGACATCAAAATTGAAATGCCAGAGAACCACAAGCCGGTACTGGCCCCAATATCCGAATTCTTCGCCTTAGTCTTATTAGGTGTCACATAAATTATATCATTCTGTTGTAGCTGATAATAAGGCGAAAGTACCGTTTCGGCCTTATTCAAGTCCAGAGTTATAATCTCCTGTTTATTATCCAGTCCAGTCCGGATTAATTTCACATTATCGCGCATACCATAAATAGTCAAATCACCTGCCATAGCGAGTGCTTCCAGCAAATTAATCTTTTCGTTAGAAACCACAAAACTACCCGGACTAGCGACTTCACCCAACACTGAAATCCGATAATTAACAATACGCACAGTTACAAGCGGTGCTTCTTTTAAATAAACCTTCAACTTATCTATAATCAGATTTTCTATCTCCAGTTTAGTCAATCCACCTACATGAATCTCTCCTAACACTGGAAAGTTTATATTCCCTTGATTATCTACTAAATATTGCTGTAGAGCAGATGACGCGTTTCCTTGTCCTACCGTCTTTCCCTCTGTTCCATTAGCAGTACCCGAATTTACCAGATTGAAAGGTGCAGCCAGTTCCGGAGTAGAACAAGATACGGCAATCGTCAACAAATCCTTGGGCATAACCTTCACACCTGTCTGACGAACACTCTGTTCTGTATCATTCACAAAAGCCGTATCCTGCAAATAAGGCACTTTCTTATATGATTGGCAGGATACCAGCAAAAAAGCAAGTAACGCACCCAAAGTCAATCGTTTCAATTTTCTCATAACCACCTACTCATGTAAATTACAACTATTGATTTAATTTTTATTCAAATTCCAACTCTTCGCCTAATAAGCCTCTTTATCCCCGCGGATTACATTATACACAGTCTTATACATGATATATAAATCCAAAAGAAACGTCCAATGCTCAATATACCAGATGTCACGTTGCACACGTCCTTCCATCTGCCAAAGCTCCTTCGTTTCTCCACGGAAACCTGTCACCTGTGCCCAGCCTGTAATACCCGGCTTTACAAAATGACGAACCATATATTTATTTATTAAATGAGAATATTCTTCTGTGTGCTTCAACATGTGCGGACGGGGACCCACTAAAGACATATCCCCTTTCAGGACATTAATAAATTGAGGAAGTTCATCCACATTCGTCTTACGAATCAGATCGCCAATTCGGGTTTTACGAGGATCATGTTCTGTAGCCTGTAATGTATCACATTGAGCATTTACCCGCATTGAACGAAACTTATAACACCAGAATTCACGACCATCCTCCCCACTTCGTTTCTGTTTGAAAAAGACAGGCCCAGGTGAACTTATCTTTATAGCCAGTCCCACAATGATGTATATAATCGGGAAAAGGGTACAAAGAAACAGTAGCGAGCAAATAATATCAAAGCCACGTTTCATAATACGGTTCTCCAATAACTCAAGTGGCTCACGACGGATAGAAAGTACCGGGACATTACCTAACATTTCAAAATACATTCTCCGTTTCAAATAGTTCCGGACATTGGGAACGCTAAAGAAACGAATCAGATGATTCTCACAATAGTTGATAATCGGCACTATTTCAACACTACGGGCGGAAGGAAGACTACAATAAAGTTGGTCTACCTTTCCCGCATTACGAGTCAAATAATCAACAGCTTCACACGGCTGTCCCAAATAAGCTATGTTCATAGGATAGCGGTCTGACGGAAAATCTTCAAAATATCCCAATACACGATACCCGGATGTCGGATCATCCGTCATGGAATGATAAAGTTCCTGCATATTTTCATGGCTACCCACCAACACTACCTTTCGGACATTTTCCCCACTTTTGCGATAAAGCTCCAGAATAGATCGGAACATCAGACGATAGGAAATGATAACGATAATGAGAACTATATAAAATACCCCCAACTGACGCAGATTGACACATTCAAAATGGAATATATATGAAAGCCCAAAGACTATCAATACAAAAGGAATCATATTCCGGGCCACCCGAAGCATAATTTGTTCCGGGCGAACCACCGGACGATGAAGGATCACTCCTGAACGGATGTTGCAAACCAGATAACATAAAGTCATCAGAGCCATATTCTGGAGAAGAGGCATTGAATACTCAAATAGAGACCGGTTTTCCCAGATCGAAGTAAACATCCATAACAGCAAGTTCAATAAGATGATGTCCCCTAGAAGGACAAAAGATTTTAGGACTTTATTGAAACGTTGGACTTCCTGCATTATTTTATTATCAATTGATTAAATTTCTTTCCCATCACCCGTGTTTCTCACGATAATCAATATAACGGTCGACCCATTCAATTGCTTTGGCTCGAAATTCCTCTTTGGTATGACAGTCATAGAAGTAAGCCAAAAGACGGGTGAAATGGCTTAAACGAACGTCTCCCCTTTTATAACCTTTGCATAGTAGACAGCTTTGCCCAAACCTATTTCAGCGCACATGGGAGCTATCTTCACACCTGCTTTCTTAAACTGCTCGGCGATGAAAAGGCCGAGTGCTACATGAGAGTACTTTTTCATTTTTGTAATTCTGTTAATTGTTAAAGTTATTAAATAATACATGATTCTACCTATAACTGTTCTGATATGTCAGAACAGTTGATTTAAAAGCTATTCCTACCTTCGCCCCGCGTTTTGAAAATTCAAGGCGATAATCAAATAATTAGATACGTTATGACAAACGATTTTAGAATGTCTTATTTCATGCCTCCCATTGCGCCCATTAAAGACGAACACGGACAACTAGTTACTCCTCCTACGCTTATTCCCTGCTGCGAAGTCTCCGTAGAGCAAGTCTTTCAAATGATTACCTGCAACGAGAATCTCAAAGTTCTGACCGAACAAGTACGCAACTCCGAAGATATACGGACGGCAAAAGCATCACTATTACCATACGTGACTCCCTGTGGTACATTCTCACGTCGCAGCAGCAAATGCCTCATAGATCCTTCCCTCCTAACAGTAGTAGATATAGACTATCTCACCTCCTATCAGGAAGCAGTGGAGATGCGTAAGACGTTGTTCAATGATCCTCTTCTCCACCCTGTGCTCACGTTTATCAGTCCTAGCGGACGGGGCGTAAAAGCCTTCATACCCTATAATCATTTACCCATGGCCGATGACGCAAACTGTATTACGGAAAAAATGAAGTTAGCAATGTTATACACTGTGATGATCTATGGTACAGGAACACCTCCTCCTTTCGGAGAAAAGAAAAAAGGCGTGGACTTTTCCGGTAAAGACATTGTGAGATCCTGCTTCCTTTGCCATGACCCGGGAGCATTATTTAGAGCCACCAACGAATAACCATAAATCATAAATTATAAATCATAAATCAAAATAATGACTGATATTGAATCTTTACGCCGCCTCACTGAAGCGGTTGAAACTGCAGGAGCGGATATTGCTCCTACCTATACTGAATATGTACAACTGGCGTTTGCCATCGCAACAGATTGCGGAGAAGCGGGACGCGAGTTTTTCCACCGTTTGTGCCGGACGTCCGCCAAGTACCAACGTGAACATGCCGAACGGATATTCTCCAATGCTCTCACTACCCGACATGGGGAAGTGCACCTGGGTACGGCTTTCCATCTTGCCGAAATGGCAAATGTGAAACTCTGTAATACGGAAGTTATGAACAACCGTAGAAATACAGAAAATACGGAAAATACACCGTCCAAAGTTCTCACACACGCACACGTATATAATAAGGTGGAGAATGACGAACCGGACGAATCCGAAGAGCTGCTGAACGGTAGTGACCCGAACCAGCCATTGCCCACTTTCCCCGAAGCGGACTGGCCGAAAATCCTCTTGCTCATCATGAGCTATGCCACCAGCCCTACCCAGCGTGACGTCATGCTGATTGGAGCATTGACTGCCATAGGTGCCAGCATGGAACGATATGTGAGATGTCCATACGCCGGCAAACTCCAGTCTCCTTGCCTGCAAAGTTTTATCGTGGCTCCTTCTGCCTCGGGTAAGGGAATTCTTTCGCTTATCCGTCTGCTCGTCGAACCTATCCATGACGAGATCCGCCAACAAGTAGCGACAGAGGTCAAGGCTTACAAAAAAGAGAAAGCCGCCTACGACGTCATGGGAAAAGAGCGTAGCAAAGTGGAAGCTCCCCAAATGCCCAAAAACAGAATGTTTCTCATCTCTGGCAATAACACCGGAACTGGTATTCTGCAAAATATCATGGATGCCAACGGCACAGGACTTATCTGCGAAACGGAAGCAGATACTATTTCTGCTGCCATCGGCTCGGAATACGGACACTGGAGCGACACGCTCCGCAAAGCGTTCGACCATGACCGTTTGTCGTACAACCGGCGTACCGACCAGGAATACCGGGAAGTAAAGAAAAGCTATCTGTCCGTCCTGCTTTCCGGTACGCCCGCACAAGTGAAACCACTTATTCCCTCGACAGAGAACGGTTTGTTCTCGCGCCAACTGTTTTATTACATGCATGGTATATGGGCATGGATCAATCAGTTTGAAAGTGGCGAAGCCGATCTGGAAGCTATCTTCACAGACATAGGCCTGGAATGGAAAAAGCAACTCGACCTAATGAAAACACATGGAGTCCATACGCTCCGGCTCACCGACGAGCAAAAGCAAGAGTTCAACACTCTCTTTTCCGATTTGTTCTTCCGTTCGGGACTTGCCAACGACAACGAAATGAGCAGTTCCATCGCCCGACTGGCTGTCAACACGTGCCGTATCATGGCAGAAGTAGCTATGATACGTGCACTGGAATGTGATCAACCTTATCAATTCAAAAATTCTTCTATCCATCTGCTTACTCCTGATAAGGAGATTGCCACTGATAATATCAAAGACGGCATTATCACCCGTTGGGATGTAACGATCACCGCTGAAGATTTTAAAGCGGTTCTGGAGCTTGTAACTCCGCTTTATCGTCATGCCACGCATATCTTGTCTTTTCTTCCCTCCACAGAAGTCAAGCATAGAGCCAATGCCGACCGGGATGCACTTTTCGAAGCAATGGGCAACCAATTCACCCGTGCACAGTTGTCGGAGCAGGCTACAATCATGAAAATCAAACCTAACACCGCTTTCGGCTGGCTAAATCGTCTGATTAAAAAAGGATTGTTTACCAACGCAGACGATAAAGGCATCTATACGCGCACGCACGTGTGCGTGTGTTAGGGAGAGGGGGGTAAAAGTGTATTTCTTGTATTTTAATAAAGCATCGCTTTAGCGTTCGTAAAGCATAGGTTTAGCAACCATAAAGCGCCGCTTTATCCCACACAAATCGCCTCTATTCCTCTCTCCATCTCCCACTTTCATTTTTCAACTCTCAACTCTCAATTCTCAACTCTCAACTTCTTCAAGGTTCTCCCAAAGCGTCCACAATCACTCTCACCTCCAACGGTGTGAATGAGCGACGCTTTGATTCGTACCCTAAGTCGTACAGACGTTGCAGAAGTCCGGGACATAAAGAGATCCATTTCTTCATTTTTCGATAAGCAGCAATGTCGGTAAGTGTCGGAGAATAAAGTTGCGCCAGTTCCATGCGCCCATAGGCACGTATTTTGAATTCGTTCATGATGAATAAGTTTCTGATTTACAGTTACAAAAATAACAAAACATATTCACATATCCTACGTTTTTCCATTGAATAACCGATCGTTACTGCGCATAATTGACAACAATCACGTGCAACTGTAGACTATTGATTTCTGCGGGTTTCAGGGTTGTATCTTTGTATCGTCGAAAGGGAAAAGAATCCCCCGGACACAATGTTTAACCCTTTTATTTATTGTTTTATGATTCGTTACAAAATTTATCAAAACCAACAGCAGAAAGGCCTGAATGCAGGCAAGTGGTTCGCCCGTGCGGTAAGCGACGAGACGTTTGATTTGGCCAAGCTTGCCGAACATATGTCGAAACACAATTCACCGTATTCCGGTGGTGTCATCAAAGGTGTACTTTCTGACATGGTAGACTGCATCAAGGAACTGTTGCTCGACGGCAAATGTGTGAAAATCGACGACCTTGCCATCTTTGGTGTGGGCATCCGCAGCAAGGCAGCTGATACACTGGAAGATTTCTCATTGGAGAAAAACATCACTGGTATGCGTCTGAAAGCCCGTGCTACCGGTAATTTGTCAACCACCAACCTGAAACTCGACAGCCAGTTGAAACAGCAGACCGAATATCAGAAACCGACAACTGCCGGAGGAGGTTCTGACTCGGGTGATACCCCTGATCCGAAACCGGATGGTGGCGGTGAAGCGCCTGATCCGGCTGCTTAAGGGATTCACCACAGAGGACGCAGAGCACACAGAGTCTTCGCTATCGGAGGCTTAATCGGAGTACAGAGCTGTATGTAGCCCTATGCGTACTTACCGGGAATTATAAAGTATTATCTAAGTATATTGATCAGCAGACTGGCAATAGACATTAAGATGGAAAATCCCGAAATCCACATCGTGGTACTTGTGCCGATGTCCGCACTCTGCGCTTTGATTTTATTGGGAGTGACATACAGGATGTCATTCTGTTGCAACTGATAGTAAGGTGACAATAACAGATCCGCGTCGTTCAGATTGAGTGTGACAAACTGTTTATGCCCGTTCTTGTCTTCGCGGATTAGTTTCACATTATCACGAACACCATAAATGGTCAAATCTCCTGCCATGGCAAGGGCTTCGAGCACATTGATTTGCTCATTCACCACCGGATAGACACCCGGAGCCCCCACTTCTCCCAAAACTGAAACTTTGAAGCCGGACATACGGACTACTACCGTAGGTCTTTCTTTCACATATGCTTTCAGTCTCTCCGTTATCAGGTTTTCAGCTTCACGACTTGTTAAACCATTCAAAGGAAGTTTACCTAGAACCGGATAATTGATATTTCCCTGATCGTCCAATAGAAACGTACTGCCTTGCGCATTGAAAGGCTGCGAAACAACCGGATCGGAAGTTGATACAAGAATGGAAACTTCATCACCCGGTATCAGCCTTGCGTCCTGAACAGGCGCAACTTGCGTATTCGCCTGTTTCAAAATTTCCGCATCCTGCAAGTAAGGTACTTTCTTATAGGACTGGCAAGCCGAGAAAAAGAAAAAAAAGAATATCAGTGCAAAAGCACCGGATAATTTCGTATTCATGTGAATGGTGGATAAATGATGACGGGATTAGTTTTTCTCGCAGATAGCCTCGACATAACCAATAGGCATATTGACACAAGCGCATCCCAGCATATTCAGCCGGACGGCAATCTTGCTTTTGCCATCGACATTGACCAGCTCACCAACCAGTCCGGTCAAAGGACCCTTGATGACACGTACTTTTTCACCACGTGCCAAAGGGGAACTACTCATACAAATAGCTTCTTCGGAATAATCGAGCATGAAACGGAAACGAGCCATCTGCTCATCGGGAATCACTGCCGGCGTGCTCTCACCTCGCATCACCATATAGCGACTAACTGTAGAAAGAGTTAGAACTTCTTTACGTTCCTTCGGATCGGCATGGACAAATACCATCATTGGAAGAAGAACTGCTTCAACCATCTTACGACGGTCACTCCACTGATGAATCTCCTGCTGGACAGGAACAAAATTCTCAATCCCCATTTTACCTAAATACTCGGCAACCTTCTTCTCATGGTGCATACGAACCAGGGCGACATACCAGCGTTTAGAGTGTGCTACGCCTTCCCCTGTCCCATTACTAGGCCCAGCATTTTCTGATTTTCGGTTTGTTAAAATCATGTTTTTTTACCCCATATGCATCCGTTACTTCTTAGGTAACGGATAAAATGCACTTTGACGGTATAGAGAGAATTTATACATACAAATGGGTATAAAAAGGTAAGAGCCTAATAATTAGTAAGAAAAAATCTTGAAATTAGGCAAAAGGAAACATAGAACATGAAAATACTGTTATTTCATGTTCAAGCATTTTTTATTCAAAAAATCGAATAAAACGAAAAAAATTAAAGGATTACTTGTTTACTATCTATGTTTTTGACTATCTTTGCGACAAATTTTAATTCCGTTACCTAAGAAGTAACTACTACTATTCACTATTGATTTATAGCACTTTGCAACTTTTTACTTGCCTGAATGGCTATTTTTGATGTAAGATAAATTTCCTTTATTTACCTCTGTCTGTTCCTTAAGTCCGAAGCCTTTCAAATAAGTTTGTGTGGTTTTTATGGATTTATGCCCTAATGCCTCACTGATCATTTCGATAGATACGCCCCTATATTTGGCAATAGTAGCCCAAGAATGGCGTAATGCGTACGAAGTGACAGGTGATTTTAAATGTAGGACTCTTGCCAGTTCTTTCAAATCGTTATTAAATTTCCGGAGGGCGGACTGGTATTCCCGATAAGCTCTTTCATCTTTCCGGCTCCTATCCCCGCGAAGAATATCAAACAGGTAGTCGGGACAATTCGGTTGGGGCTCACGCGTATTCCAGAGTCGGTTCATCTTCTCCATCGCGCTATCAAGCACTTCCACACACATAATAGTTTTGGTCTTGACACGTTTGTAACGCAGTACATTATTTTCAAGAGCCGACTTTTCCATATGAGCCAGATCGACGAACGGCATTCCACAGAGCTGAAACATCAGGGAAGCAATGTCCTGTGTACGGCGCAAACGTTCCGATTGGGGATCTTCATACAGAAGTTTATATAACTCGAAGAGAGGTAACGCCTTCTTTTGCCGGACATCGATCCCTGTATAAGCTTCATGAAACAGAGCAAACACATAGGGTGTATTGCCGGCTTTCACGCCACGATTATAGATACTACGAATCATACGCATATACGTAGAAACGGTATTGGGCTTTAAGCCACGCTCACAAAGGTGCTCCTCGTAAAGCCGCAAACACTCACGAGTAATTTGTCTGAACGACACATTACACGTACCACAAAACTTACTGAACGAAAAAATGGCACTCTGATAAACATGAGCCGTAGAATAACGTCCTTCCTCACGCAAACGACCGATGTAATCATTCGCACATCGGCTAAATCCTTTTTTGTTTTTCATTTACATTACTAATTAATTTATGTATTACATCTATATAATAAAAAGTCACCCGGCTTTGCCCATTATCATAACAGAACAAAGTCGGATGACTAAATTATGGCGATTAAGTATTAATTATACGTACGTTTCCAACAGTTTCACATTACCTCCTACGGGAGTAATAGTGACATCCTGCGTCGTAGCAGGCAGCAAGATCGATTCTCCCGCATTGACTGTCAGTTCATTGCCTTCATTATCTTTCATCACACATGATCCCTCCATACAGATAAAGATCACGAATGAGTCGAGTTCCGAATAATCACAACTGATTTCTTCAGTCATGTCATACAAAGAAGTAGTGAAGTAAGGACAAGCCACCAATTCCACCGGTTCATCCTTCAAAGGTTCGTACTTCGTGCGATAATCATCCAATACCTCATAGTTGATGGCTTCACGGGCTAAATCAGTGTGAAGCTCACGGGTTTTACCATTCGCATCTTTACGGTTGAAGTCGTAGATACGGTAAGTGATGTCGGAAGTCTGCTGAATCTCGGCGATGAATGAACCTGCCCCAATACTGTGCACACGTCCGGCAGGAAGAAAGAACACATCACCCGGATGAATCTCGTATTCCTGCAATACGTCAGTGATCGTATTGTTCAACACACGTTCTTTATATTCTTTCGGAGTAATCTGTTCGGAAAATCCCGAACGCAACTTTGCTCCTTTGTCGGCATCTACCACATACCACATTTCTGTTTTACCCATTGAATTATGGCGTTTCTTCGCCAGTTCGTCTGTCGGGTGTACCTGGATGGACAAATCCTGTTTAGCGTCGATAAACTTGATGAGCAACGGAAATTTGTTTCCGAAACGAGCATAGTTCGCTTCTCCCACCAATTCCTCGCGATACCTTCTTACCATATCAGCCAAGGTTAAACCTTTGTCCGGGCCATTCGCCACAACGGACTCATTGTCTTCAACGCCGGAAATCTCCCAGCTTTCTCCTACTCCCTTCAAGTCAGCGTTCAGATGCTTGAACGGAATAATTTTGTCGCCCCCCCAAAGCGTCTGCTTCAGAATGGGTTCGAATTTTAATGGATACATTTTTGTTTTTCTTGTTATAAACTTAGATTAAATTCGCTCGGATTGTTTCAATCCGGGAACAAACATACGAAAAATAGTTCAAATTTTAGACTATATTTAATAGGAATATTTGTGAGTAAGAAAGAATTTCCTTTTATTTGCAGGAAATTTTAATAATACCAGACATGAATAACACATTCCCAACAGAAGGGAATCTATCAGGGCTCAGCCGGAAAGATTTCCAAAAGGAGATAAACAATAAAGAGACTGATTTATTTATCCTCAAAAACAAGAAGGGAATGGAAGTAGCTGTAACAAATTACGGATGCGCCATTCTTTCTATTATGGTACCGGATAAAAACGGTAAGTATGCCAACGTGATTCTCGGACACGACAGTATCGACCATGTAATCAACAGTCCCGAACCTTTCCTGAGTACGACTATCGGACGTTACGGCAACCGCATTGCCAAAGGAAAATTCACCTTGTTCGGCGAAGAACATGAACTCACCATCAACAACGGACCGAACTCCCTGCATGGAGGACCTACCGGTTTCCACGCCCGCGTATGGGACGCTGTTCAGATTGATGAAGGCACAGTGCAATTCAATTATGTTTCCGCCGACGGCGAAGAGGGGTTCCCCGGTAATCTGGAAGTAGAAATGACTTACCGCCTGGATGACGAGGTGAATGCTCTGAATATTGAATATCGTGCTACAACGGACAAAGCTACAGTAGTCAATCTGACCAATCACGGTTTCTTCAATCTTGCCGGCATAGCCGCTCCCACTCCTACTGTCAACGACCATATCGTTACTATCAACGCTGATTTCTATACACCTATTGACGAAGTTTCCATCCCTACCGGAGAAATAGCCAAAGTAGAAGGTACACCGATGGATTTCCGTACTCCGCACACCGTAGGCGAACGTATCGATGATAAGTTCCAGCAATTGGTATTCGGCGCAGGATATGACCATTGCTACGTATTGAACAAGACAGAGAGCGGTTCGCTTGAGTTGGCCGCGACCTGCAAGGATCCGAAAAGCGGACGTCTCATGGAAGTATATACAACGGAAGCCGGTGTACAGCTTTATACCGGAAACTGGCTCAACGGATTCGAAGGCGCACACGGTGCTACCTTCCCTGCAAGAAGCGCTATCTGCTTTGAAGCTCAATGTTTCCCGGATACTCCGAACAAACCTCATTTTCCATCGGCTACCTTGCTACCGGGCGATGAGTACCAACAAATCACTATTTACAAATTTTCCGTAGAAGAATAACAATTAAAAATAACTAACCTAATTTATAAACTAACATTTTTTTTGAACCATGACACAAGAAAAAAAGAACGGTAAAATCATTGCAATCATTACGATGATTTTCCTTTTCGGTATGATTTCATTTGTTACTAACCTTGCTGCCCCTATGGGTATCGTGCTAAAAAATCAGTTCGACGTATCAAACGCATTAGGCATGCTGGGAAACTTCGGAAACTTCATTGCTTATGCAGTAATGGGTATTCCAAGCGGTATACTGCTGCAACGTGTGGGATATAAGAAAACAGCACTTATCGCAGTGGCTATCGGTTTCATAGGCGTAGGTATTCAATTCTTATCCGGTCATTCAAGCCCGGAAATGGCTTTTGCCGTTTATCTGATCGGTGCATTCGTTGCAGGTTTCTCCATGTGTCTGCTTAACACGGTCGTAAACCCGATGTTGAACAAACTTGGAGGTGAAGGCAACAAAGGAAATCAACTTATTCAGGTCGGTGGATCTTTCAACTCTGTAATGGCTACCATTACTCCGATGTTTGTAGGTATCCTTATCGCCGGTTCTATCGAAAAAGCGACTATCTCTCAGATATTCCCTGTGATGTATACCGCAATGGCTGTATTTGCTTTTGCATTCTTTGTTCTCCTGTTCGTACATATACCGGAACCCAATGCCGCTACTTCAACAGAACCTATTGGAAAATTGATGAAAGGCGCTTTGAAATTCCGCCATTTCATCTTAGGAGCTATTGCAATCTTTGTATATGTAGGTATTGAAGTGGGTGTGCCGGGTACTTTGAATTTGTTCTTGACAGATTCTGTAGAGAAAGGTGGAGCAGGTATAGCGTCTACAATCTCAGGATTCGTAGTAGGAACTTATTGGTTCTTAATGTTGGTCGGACGTCTGGCCGGTGCTTCACTAGGTGCCAAAGTATCCAGTAAAGCTATGCTTACATTTACTTCCGGCTTAGGCTTGATCTTGGTAATCCTTGCTATCTTCTCATCTACTGAGACATTAGTGAATCTTCCTGTACTTCAACAAAGCGAAACGGGTGGTTTGTCTTTCGGATTTGCCGAAGTGCCTATTAACGCCATGTATCTAGTTTTAGTCGGACTGTGTACTTCCATT
The DNA here is from genome assembly GCF_014287315.1 of Bacteroides sp. NSJ-39. NCBI lineage: Bacteria > Pseudomonadati > Bacteroidota > Bacteroidia > Bacteroidales > Bacteroidaceae > Bacteroides > Bacteroides sp. NSJ-39. The sequence goes on from NZ_JACOOB010000004.1 coordinate 16,912, forward strand.
ATGTGGGGTGGTATCTTTAACCTTGCAGTAGAAGGACTGGGCAAATATCTTGCTGCAGCTTCCGGCTTATTCATGGTATTGGTTTGCGGTGGCGGTATCCTTCCTGTCATTCAGGGTATAGTTGCCGATATCGCAGGTTTCATGCCGAGCTACTGGGTTATTATCGCCGCTCTTGCTTATCTGCTGTTCTACGGTCTGGTAGGTTGCAAGAATGTAAACAAAGACATTCCTGTGGAATAATAATATACTAATTTATTCATCTTTAAAATATCAATATCATGGATACAGAATATGTAAGAAGTCGCTTTATCAAACACTTTGACGGAACTACTGGTTTTTTATATGCTTCTCCGGGCCGTATCAACCTGATCGGTGAGCATACCGACTACAATGGCGGATTCGTTTTTCCGGGTGCAGTAGACAAAGGTATGATTGCAGAAATCAAACCGAACGGTACTGACAAAGTAAGAGCGTACTCTATCGACTTGAAAGATTATGTAGAATTCGGCTTGAACGAGGAAGATGCTCCCCGTGCAAGTTGGGCAAGATATATTTTCGGTGTTTGCCGTGAAATGATCAAACGTGGCGTTGACGTAAAAGGATTCAATACGGCTTTCGCAGGTGATGTGCCTCTGGGTGCAGGTATGTCTTCTTCGGCTGCTTTGGAAAGTACATACGCTTTCGCATTGAACGAATTGTTCGGTGACAACAAGATAGATAAATTTGAACTGGCTAAGGTCGGTCAGGCTACAGAGCATAATTATTGTGGCGTGAACTGCGGTATCATGGACCAATTCGCTTCCGTATTCGGTAAAGCCGGCAGCTTGATCCGTCTGGATTGCCGTTCATTGGAATATCAGTATTTCCCGTTCCATCCGGAAGGTTACCGTCTGGTGTTGATGGATTCAGTTGTCAAGCACGAATTGGCTTCTTCCGCTTACAACAAGCGCCGCCAAAGTTGTGAAGCTGCCGTTGCCGCTATCCAGAAGAAACATCCGCACGTAGAATTCCTGCGTGACTGTACGATGGAGATGTTGGAAGAGGCTAAAGCTGAAATCAGTGCCGAAGACTATATGCGTGCAGAATACGTAATCGAAGAAATCCAACGTGTATTGGACGTTTGCGATGCTTTGGAAAAAGATGATTACGAAACTGTAGGTAAGAAGATGTACGAAACTCATCACGGCATGAGCAAGCTGTACGAAGTAAGCTGCGAAGAACTCGACTTCCTGAACGACTGCGCTAAAGAATACGGTGTAACCGGTTCACGCGTTATGGGTGGCGGTTTCGGTGGTTGTACAATCAACCTTGTCAAGAACGAATTGTATGACAACTTCGTTGAAAAGACCAAAGCTGCGTTCAAAGCTAAATTCGGCAGAAGCCCGAAAGTGTACGATGTAGTAATCGGTGACGGTTCTCGCAGATTGGAATAAAAGACCATCCGGTTGTATCAGATAATTATGTAGGGCGGCTTTCCGTAATGGAGAGTCGCCCTTTTATATACCAAAATCATTTATACAATGATGAAGGAGAAATTATCGGAGAAAACCGTTTTTCGATGAAAGGACATGAGTCATCAGGAACTAATAAATTATTTGACTTAGCGGCTTTAGTTATCGGCCAATTGGATTTTGGTTATCCGTTAATTGTGGATGAACTTGATTCCAAGCTTCATCCGTTACTAACCCAACATATAATTAAAGATTAAAGCACAGAGACAGGCGAATCCGACACAGCCACACCGATTGACTTTCCGGGAATCGTCTTATGTTCCACCGTCACATACCAGTAAAACTTACCGTCCCGTTCAATGACCTGACTTGCCCATGCTTCCCCCTTTGCCCAACTGAAATCTTTCGCTTTCAAAGGAACGGGATGCTCCGTCCATGTCTTCAAGTCGGGAGAAGAAAAGACACACCACTCATTGATTAAATAATGCTCATTGGGAGGGGGACACTCATCGTGTCCGCCATAAATATACACTTTCCCATCATGTACCATAGCAGCGGGATCACCTACATACTTATATTTATAATGGGGGTTCCATTCGCAACAAACGTAGTATCATTCTGCGCCGACAGCCCGGTAAAGGCTGCCAGCACAAATGATAAAACAACTAATCTAACCCCAACCAACCTTGCTTTATTAAAACGAATCATGTTATCCTTTATTTCTTCGTAAATTTATAAACAGCGAATGTGTTCGGCTCCAGCTCGGCAGTAAACACGTGGCCCTGAATAGACACGGGTGTTTCCTTTGGAGTGATGGCAAAAGGCTGTTCAAGCGTATTATCCTTGTCCAAATCAAGTGAGCGAAGCTTGATGCAACGGCCGTCAGATAATACGTTTTGTTTCTTCAAGCCTTCAAATTTCAACGAAACCGGTTGAGCCGTATCGGAAGTATTGGCTACTTTTACGATAAGCTCATTCTTATTCTTGTCGTACACCGCACTGGCGAAAAGCCCGTTCTGTCCTTCAGCTCCCGTCACATTTCTCTTGTTCATGGTAAGCGGAAGAACATTGGTCCCCTTATTATGGGCAAACAACTGTTGCACATAGTAGCTTACGGTGCGTACGGAATTCAGATTGTCGAACCAGATCATGTCCGGACGCCATTGCCATCCTTCCACATGAGCGAAAAGCGGAGCGTATGTAGCCATATGGACAATATCGGCATTACGTTCCAAACCGGTCATAAAGGCAGCCTCGAGCAAGGCTGCGTGGAAATGATTCCATTTCTTACCTTTACCGTGACAAGCATATTCGCCGGCAAAAACTTTCGGACCTTTGCGGTCGTAATTATCATAACGCGCACCTTGAGCCAAGAACCAACTTTCAGGGCGATAGAAATGCTCGTCTACCAAATCAGCTTTCAAGCGTTTCATTTCAGGCCACAGATAATCAAATTCTTTTCCTTCGGAATTAGGGCCGGAACTACCTACAATCTTCATATCCGGATAAGCCTTACGAATAGCCTTTATGAACGGTTCAAGACGTTCCGGATATTCTTTTCCCCATTGCTCGTTACCGATACCGATAAATTTCAGGTTGAAAGGAGCAGGATGTCCCATATCGGCGCGCACCTTTCCCCATGTAGAGTTCACATCACCATTGGCGAACTCAATCAGATCGAGTGCATCCTGAATATAACCGTCCAGATCGCAAACGGCAACGTGCGCTTTCGGATCGTTATTCTGGTATTGGCAGGAAAGACCGCAATTCAAAATAGGAAGCGGTTCGGCACCCATTTCTTCCGATAACAGGAAGTATTCATAGAATCCCAATCCGTAACTCTGATAATAATCCGGATAGAAACGATGGGTAAAAGTGTACTGCCAACGGTTCTCGTTCAAAGGTCGGTTTTCTACCGGACCCACCGATTTCTTCCAGTCATAACGGGTATTCAAATCAGTACCTTCCACAATGCAACCACCGGGAAAACGGAAGACTCCCGGATGGATATCTGCCAAAGCCTGTGCCAAGTCCTTGCGAAGTCCGTTTTCATGTCCTTTCCACGTATCGACCGGGAAGAGAGAGATATGCTCCAGATCCACTGTTCCTTTGGAAGTAAGGAAAATACGAAGTGTCGATTTCGGCTGGGTCATACCCGGCTTCAAGATCAGCTGGTACTTCTTCCATTCTTTCGAATCGACTGTCAAGTCAGCGGTGGCAAACGCCTGATGTTCACCCATAGATTTGGTATCCACCAATTCAATCCGCAATGTTTCTTTTCCGTTCCCCTGCGGCAGACGTGCCCAAACAGAGAAACGATACTCCTCCCCTTTTCGGACACCGATACCGAAGAAGCCTTCGTTATCCAGTCCGGTATGTTTATGGGCATGTCCCGGATTGGAAAGACGCACATAATGCGGATTCCGTTCAAAAGGACCGTCGTCCATCAAAGTTACTTTACCGTAAGTTTTCCATCCCATCAGGTTCTGCGGAAACTCAAACGAGCGGTTCTTCACCAGTTCGGCGTACAAGCCACCGTCGGCCGCATAGTTGATATCCTCAAAAAAAAGTCCGTACATGGTAGGCTGGATTTCCGCTCCCAGTTTCTTTGTCTGTATCACCATTTCATTGGTTTGCGCATGAAGTGCCATTCCGGCAGATAAGGCCACTACAGCCAATAAATTTGTGTATCTTCTCATGGTTTTCAATAAAAAATTATATAGTTATTCTATTCTTTTTCCCCAGACAGAACGTCCCCGACTATCGAGTCCGGTAAAGAGAATGGTTTCCGTCTCATTCTCCCAGTCGTGTCCTGCAAAGATAATCAGATTTTCTATCTTCTCCGTACCCAAATCAAGCATTAACAGATAGTTTTCGGTCAAAAAAGGCCACTTCCCGCTTGCAAGGACAAACTTTCCCTCCACATCAACCATTTCACCGTTACAAGTACCGTCTTTTAATAAATGGAAGCGGGAAGAATCTGTCCGGCTTCCAACTGACACTCATATCTCGGCTCCTGTACCCGTATGATCTCCCACTCCCCTGCCAGATCGGCTTCGGTGAAACGGCGTGACGGTGTACCTGCATACCTTTCGGGAGAAACGACCGGCCAACCTTCCGGAGTAAAGGACAACTGGCGTAAATGCAGCGCCATCAACTGATTCTGCGGAGAGAGGCGTCCCTGATGTGCCAGATAGTAATTTCCTTCCCCATCGGAGATCAGTGTATTTGTTCATCAATCATGGTACAAAAATACGCCCCGTTACACTAATCACAGGTGGACATACGAACACATAGACCGATATACATTCGCAACCGAATATTTTTCCTTCATCAGAAAAATATTTTTTTTATATCCGCCCTTTTATATATAATAATAAGGTATAACAATAAGTGCATTTTTTACGTTTTATGTTGTATAACATACATCAGTGTATTGAACACACCGAAACAAAGTGTTACTTTTACACCCGAATTAAGATAATCAACTCATTTACATAAAAAAATATAACCATGAAAAAACATTTTCTACTAGCAGGATTTGCCGCACTTATGCTCTTTGCGTGCAATAACAAGCCGGTTTCCGAGCTGACTCTATCAGGTCTTGATCCGGCAAAATTTCAAACAGAAGTAAATAATACCCAAACCAATCTTTATACTTTAAAGAATAAAGCAGGCATGGAAGTGTGCATTACTAATTTCGGAGGTCGTATCGTGTCTATCATGGTACCGGACAAAAACGGAAAGATGCAGGATGTAGTTTTAGGCTTCGATAGTATTGCCGACTACATCAATGTCCCCAGCGACTTCGGTGCTTCCATCGGACGTTATGCCAATCGTATCAATCAAGGACGTTTTGTTCTTGACGGTGATACCATCCAGCTACCACAGAACAATTTCGGGCACTGTCTGCACGGAGGTCCCAAGGGATGGCAATATCAAGTATATGAGGCAAATCTTATTGATCCGATGACATTGGAACTAACCCGTATCTCACCCGACGGTGATGAAAATTTTCCAGGTAATGTAACAGCCAAAGTCACTTACACACTGACAGAAGACAACGCTATCGATATTAAATATAGCGCAACTACCGACAAAAAGACGATCATCAACATGACCAACCACTCTTATTTCAACCTGGCCGGTAATCCGTCGAAAGCCTCAACCGACAATATTCTGTATGTGAATGCAGACTACTATACTCCGGTAGACAGCACTTTCATGACAACAGGTGAAATTGCCCCGGTAAAAGATACTCCGATGGACTTCACGACTCCGAAAACAGTAGGGCAAGACATCAGTAACTATGATTTTGTCCAGTTGAAAAACGGAAACGGTTATGACCACAATTGGGTACTGAACACTAAGGGAGACATTTCGCAGGTAGCTGCCAAACTGACTTCACCGGAAAGCGGTATCACTCTGGAAGTATATACCAACGAACCGGGTATCCAGGTTTATACAGGTAACTTCCTCGACGGTACTGTAACCGGAAAGAAAGGGATCGTTTACAATCAACGTGCTTCCGTATGTCTGGAAACGCAACATTATCCAGACAGTCCCAACAAAGTTGATTGGCCTTCAGTAGTTCTGGAACCGGGACAAACCTATAACAGCGAATGTATTTTCAAATTCTCAGTAGAGAAATAATATTAACTTATAAATCATATTTATTGTGGAAGCATTAGATTGGGGGGTAATCGGCGTCTTTTTTTTGGCGCTGATCGGTATTATTGTTTGGGTAGTCAGACAAAAACAAAATGACTCGGCAGATTATTTCTTAGGCGGACGTGACGCAACTTGGCTCGCAATCGGAGCCTCTATCTTCGCATCAAACATCGGTTCGGAACACTTGATCGGACTGGCAGGAGCCGGAGCCTCCAGTGGTATGGCGATGGCTCATTGGGAAATTCAGGGATGGATGATTCTGATTCTGGGATGGGTGTTCGTTCCATTCTATACACGAAGCATGGTATATACAATGCCGGAATTTCTGGAACGCCGCTATAATCCTCAATCACGTACCATCCTGTCGGTCATCTCTTTGGTGAGTTATGTGTTAACCAAAGTAGCTGTAACAGTCTATGCCGGTGGTTTGGTATTCCAACAGGTATTCGGTATCAAAGAACTTTGGGGAATCGACTTCTTCTGGATTGCTGCAATCGGATTGGTAGTTCTGACAGCACTTTATACTATCTTCGGGGGTATGAAATCCGTATTGTATACTTCTGTACTCCAGACTCCTATCCTTCTGCTTGGTTCGTTGATCATCCTCGTGCTTGGTTTTAAAGAATTGGGTGGCTGGGACGAAATGATGAAAGTTTGCGGTGCGGTAACTGTAAATGATTACGGAGATACAATGACTAATCTGATCCGTAGTAACGATGATCCGAACTTCCCTTGGCTGGGTGCTTTGATCGGTTCCGCTATTATCGGATTCTGGTATTGGTGTACTGACCAGTTTATCGTACAGCGTGTACTTTCCGGAAAGAATGAGATGGAAGCACGTCGCGGTACCATCTTCGGTGCTTACCTGAAACTGCTGCCTGTCTTCTTGTTTCTTATTCCGGGTATGATCGCATTTGCATTACATCAGAAATATATCGGTGCCGGTGGTGAAGGATTCCTTCCGTTACTGGCTAACGGAACAGCAAATGCTGATGCCGCTTTCCCCACTTTGGTCGCTAAATTGTTGCCGGCCGGTGTGAAAGGTCTGGTTGTATGCGGTATCCTTGCAGCTTTGATGAGTTCTTTAGCTTCTTTGTTCAACTCATCCGCCATGTTGTTTACTATTGACTTCTACAAACGTTTCAGACCGGAGACTCCGGAAAAGAAACTAGTAGGTATCGGCCAGATTGCAACAGTTGTAATTGTAATCTTAGGTATCCTTTGGATTCCTATCATGCGTAGTGTAGGTGATGTTCTTTATACTTATTTGCAGGATGTTCAGTCTGTATTGGCTCCGGGTATCGCAGCCGCTTTCTTATTGGGTATCTGCTGGAAGCGTACTTCCGCTCAAGGTGGTATGTGGGGATTGATAGCCGGTATGGTTATCGGCTTAACTCGTCTGGGTGCTAAAGTATATTATAGCAATGCCGGAGAAGTGGCAGACTCTACATTCAAATATCTGTTCTATGATATGAACTGGCTGTTCTTCTGCGGATGGATGTTCCTGTTCTGCATCATTATCGTAATCGCAGTCAGCCTGGCTACAAAAGCTCCGACAGCGGAAAAGATTCAAGGCTTGGTATTCGGTACGGCTACGAAAGAACAAAAAGCGGCTACACGTGCAAGTTGGAATCATTGGGATATTATCCATACAGCAATTATCCTGGCTATTACCGCAGCTTTCTACTGGTATTTCTGGTAACAATTAATTAACTAATATAAAAAAACAATGAACAATTATTATAGCTCGAATCCTAGCTTTCATGTAGGCATTGACTGCATCATTTTTGGATTTAACGATGGTGAATTAAGTCTGCTACTGCTGAAAAGAAATTTTGAACCTGCAATGGGCGAATGGTCTTTGATGGGAGGATTCGTGCAAGAAAACGAAAGTGTGGACGATGCGGCCAAACGTGTACTTGCGGAACTTACCGGATTGGAAAATGTGTATATGGAACAAGTGGGAACTTTCGGAGCGGTCGACCGTGATCCGGGAGAACGGGTAATCTCCGTCGCATACTATGCGTTGGTCAACGTCAATGAATATGACCGGAAACTGGTTCGGAAACATAACGCTTACTGGGTAAACATCAATGAACTTCCCCCACTGATTTTCGATCATCCTGCAATGGTGACAAAAGCAAGGGAGTTGATGAGACAAAAAGCTTCTACCGAACCTATCGGTTTCAACTTATTGCCTAAACTTTTCACACTATCCAAATTGCAGAGTTTATATGAAGCCATTTACGGTGAAACGATGGATAAGCGCAACTTCCGCAAGCGTGTTGCCGGAATGGATTATGTGGAAAAGACCGATAAGATAGATAAGCTATGTTCCAAACGAGGGGCAGCCTTATATAAGTTTAATAGCAAGGTTTATCGTAAAGATCCGAAATTCAAATTATAATCAATATGCTGGAAGAACTGAAAGAAAAAGTATTTCATGCCAATCTCGAATTGGTAAAGCATGGATTAGTCATCTTTACTTGGGGGAACGTTTCTGCCATCGACCGTGAAAGCGGATTGGTAGTAATCAAACCCAGTGGTGTAAGTTACGATGAAATGAAAGCAGAAGATATGGTAGTAGTGGATCTGGATGGCAAGGTCGTTGAAGGACGGCTGAAGCCATCTTCAGATACTCCGACTCACGTAGTACTCTACAAAGCATTCCCGGAAATCGGCGGAGTGGTACATACCCACTCTACCTATGCGACCGCTTGGGCGCAAGCCGGATGCGATATTCCGAACATCGGAACTACTCATGCCGATTATTTCCATGACGCTATCCCCTGCACGGCAGATATGACCGAAGCAGAAGTGAAAGGTGCCTACGAACTGGAGACCGGGAACGTGATCGTGAAGCGTTTTGAAGGTTTGAATCCTGTACATACACCGGGCGTGCTGGTAAAGAATCACGGTCCTTTCTCCTGGGGAAAAGACGCACACGATGCAGTACACAACGCCGTAGTAATGGAACAGGTAGCAAAAATGGCAAGTATCGCATACGCCGTTAATCCCAATTTAACAATGAATCCTCTGCTGATTGAAAAACATTTCAGTCGCAAGCATGGTCCGAATGCTTATTACGGACAATAATCAATTAAAAACTAGAAATTAAAAATTAAAGCAAAACATTATGAACGCATTTGATCAATATGAAGTATGGTTTGTAACAGGAGCACAGCTCCTGTACGGAGGTGACGCAGTAATCGCAGTAGACGCACACTCTAATGAAATGGTTAACGGGTTGAACAACTCCGGCAAACTCCCTGTAAAAGTGGTTTACAAAGGAACTGCCAACTCTTCCAAAGAAGTGGAAGCTGTTTTCAAAGCTGCCAACAACGACGAGAAATGTGTCGGTGTCATCACTTGGATGCATACTTTCTCTCCTGCAAAAATGTGGATTCACGGTTTGCAACAGTTGAAGAAACCGTTGTTGCACCTGCATACTCAGTTCAACAAGGAAATTCCTTGGGATACAATGGACATGGACTTCATGAACCTGAATCAGTCGGCTCATGGCGACCGTGAATTCGGACACATCTGTACTCGTATGCGTATCCGTCGCAAAGTGGTAGTAGGTTATTGGAAAGACGAAGACACACTGCATAAGATTGCTGTATGGATGCGTGTTTGTGCAGGTTGGGCAGATTCTCAAGATATGCTGATCATTCGTTTTGGCGACCAGATGAACAATGTAGCCGTAACTGACGGTGACAAGGTGGAAGCGGAACAACGTATGGGTTATCATGTAGACTATTGTCCGGTAAGCGAACTGATGGAATATCACAAAGATATCAAGGACGCTGACGTAGACGCATTAGTAGCTACTTATTTCAAAGAATACGACCACGATGCTTCTTTGGAAGACAAATCAACCGAAGCTTATCAGAAGGTATGGAACGCCGCAAAAGCAGAATTGGCTCTTCGCGCTATCTTGAAAGCGAAAGGCGCAAAAGGATTCACAACCAATTTTGACGACTTGGGCGACTTGGAACATAACGGTTTCGACCAGATTCCGGGACTTGCTTCTCAACGTCTGATGGCGGAAGGTTATGGTTTCGGCGCCGAAGGCGACTGGAAATCCGCTGCTCTCTACCGCACTGTATGGGTAATGAATCAAGGACTTCCGAAAGGCTGTTCTTTCCTCGAAGATTACACATTGAACTTCAACGGTGCACAAAGTTCTATCTTACAATCACATATGTTGGAAGTTTGTCCGCTTATCGCAGCCAACAAACCTCGTCTGGAAGTGCACTTCCTCGGTATAGGTATTCGTAAGAGCCAGACAGCTCGTCTTGTCTTTACTTCTAAAGTCGGTACAGGTTGTACTGCAACTGTAGTAGACTTAGGCAACCGTTTCCGTCTGATTGTAAATGATGTGGAATGTATCGAACCGAAACCGCTGCCGAAATTGCCGGTTGCTTCCGCTCTTTGGATTCCAATGCCTAACTTTGAAGTAGGTGCCGGTGCATGGATTCTGGCAGGTGGTACTCACCATTCTTGCTTCTCATATGATCTGACCGCTGAATACTGGGAAGATTATGCTGAAATCGCAGGTATCGAAATGGTACATATCAATAAAGATACGACTATCAGCTGCTTCAAGAAAGAGTTGCGCATGAATGAAGTATATTATATGTTGAATAAAGCACTTTGCTAAACACTATCCAACATGAAATCAGATGCAAAATCAACAATCGAAACAGGCAAAGCCATTCTTGGAATCGAACTCGGTTCTACACGGATAAAAGCCGTTTTGATTGATCAGGAAAACAAGCCGATTGCTCAAGGAAACCATACTTGGGAGAACCAGCTAGTTGACGGGCTTTGGACATACAGCATCGAAGCCATCTGGTCCGGTCTGCAAGATTGCTATGCCGATCTCCGCTCCAACGTGAAGAACTTATACGGCATAGAGATCGAGAACCTGGCAGCTATCGGTGTCAGTGCCATGATGCACGGTTATATGCCCTTCAATGCAAAAGAAGAAATCCTCGTACCTTTCCGTACCTGGAGAAATACGAATACCGGTCGCGCGGCAGCAGCTTTATCAGACCTGTTTGTCTACAACATTCCGTTGAGATGGAGTATTTCTCACTTGTACCAGGCAATTCTGGACAACGAAGCACATGTCAAAGACATTGACTTCCTGACTACTCTGGCAGGTTATGTGCATTGGCAGTTGACAGGCGAGAAAGTATTGGGCATAGGCGATGCATCCGGAATGCTCCCCATAGACCCGGCCACCCACAACTATTCAGCCGAAATGGTGGCGAAATTCGATAAGCTGATTGCTCCGAATCAGTACAATTGGACACTGCAAGATATCCTGCCCAAGGTACTGTCGGCAGGTGAAAGTGCAGGTGTCCTTACACCTGAAGGAAGCAAGAAACTCGATGCATCCGGTCATTTGAAGGCAGGAATACCGGTATGTCCGCCGGAAGGAGACGCGGGTACCGGTATGGTTGCAACCAATGCTGTGAAACAACGTACAGGAAACGTATCGGCAGGAACATCCTCTTTCTCCATGATTGTATTGGAGAAAGAGTTGTCAAAGCCATACGAGATGATCGATATGGTCACCACTCCGGACGGAAGCCTGGTAGCTATGGTACATTGCAACAATTGCACATCCGATCTTAACGCATGGGTTAACTTGTTCAAAGAATACCAGGAGCTTCTGGGTATACCTGTAGACATGAACGAAATTTATAGCAAGCTCTATAACATTGCTCTCACAGGTGATGCCGATTGCGGAGGTCTACTCTCCTACAATTATATTTCAGGTGAGCCCGTCACAGGACTTGCAGAAGGAAGGCCCTTGTTTGTACGTTCTGCCAATGACAAGTTCAATCTGGCAAACTTCATGAGAAGCCATTTATACGCTTCCGTCGGAGTACTCAAGATTGGCAACGATATCCTGTTCAATGAAGAGAAAATCAAAGTGGACAGGATCACAGGTCACGGTGGATTATTCAAAACAAAGGGAGTAGGTCAAAGAATACTCGCAGCTGCCATCAACTCGCCTATTTCTGTAATGGAAACAGCTGGTGAAGGAGGTGCTTGGGGTATTGCCCTGCTCGGTTCTTACCTCGTGAACAATGAGAAACAACAATCGCTTGCTGATTTTCTGGATGAGAAAGTATTTGTCGGAGACGCCGGTATCGAGGTATCGCCTACCGTTGAGGACGTAGCCGGTTTTAATACATACATCGAGAACTACAAGGCAGGATTGCCCATCGAAGAAGCAGCAGTGAAATTCAAATAGCCCTCATCATGGAGGGCTCTCCGCTTCTTTCTTAATCACCTAAGTATTAACATAAACTATCCCCATTCCCTCTCCGGAAAGGAGAGGGACAAGGGGAAACTATTATCATGAAAACCACACCGTTCATACTTGCACTTCTTCTATCCGCCTCACTGTCTAAAGCACAGAACGTTCCACAGGTTTCATACTTCCCCTTACAAGACGTCAAACTATTGGATAGCCCGTTCTTACAAGCCCAACAGACTGATTTGCATTACATACTCGCCCTTAATCCCGATCGCTTGCTGGCTCCTTTCTTACGCGAAGCGGGACTCACTCCGAAAGCTCCGAGTTATACAAATTGGGAAAACACCGGACTGGACGGACACATCGGCGGACATTATTTATCCGCACTCTCCATGATGTATGCCGCTACCGGAGATACCGCAATTTACAACCGGCTTAACTATATGCTTGACGAGCTATACCGTGCCCAACAAGCTGTCGGAACAGGTTTTATCGGAGGAACTCCGGGCAGTCTCCAACTTTGGAAAGAAATTAAAGCAGGTAATATCCGTGCCGGAGGTTTCGACCTCAATGGCAAATGGGTGCCTCTCTACAATATACACAAGACATACGCCGGATTGCGGGACGCCTACCTCTATACAGGCAGCAACCAGGCACGCCGGATGTTGATTGCTTTTACAGATTGGATGATCGACATTACTTCCGGTCTGAGCGATCAGCAAATACAAGACATGCTCCGTAGCGAACATGGCGGACTAAACGAGACTTTCGCTGACGTAGCTGCAATTACGGGAGATAAAAAGTACTTGGAACTGGCACGTCGGTTCTCCCATAAGATTATCCTTGATCCGCTTATCAAAGATAAAGACCGACTGACAGGCATGCACGCCAACACCCAAATACCGAAAGTGATCGGTTACAAACGAATCGCCGAACTTTCACAGGACGACAAAAATTGGAATCACGCCGAAGAATGGGATCATGCAGCCCGTTTCTTCTGGAATACGGTTGTCAACAATCGCTCTGTCTGTATCGGAGGGAATAGTGTACGCGAGCATTTCCACCCGGCCGATAATTTTACCTCCATGATAAACGATGTGCAAGGGCCGGAGACCTGCAATACCTACAATATGCTCCGCCTTACTAAAATGCTTTATCAGAACTCTCACAATCCCTGCAATATAAATGAGCCCGACCCCAACTACATCAACTATTACGAACGTGCACTTTACAACCATATCTTAGCGTCTCAAGAGCCGGATAAAGGCGGATTTGTATACTTCACCCCTATGCGGCCGGGACATTACCGCGTTTATTCACAACCGGAAACATCTATGTGGTGTTGTGTCGGCTCTGGTCTGGAGAACCATACCAAATACGGTGAATTCATTTATGCACATCAGAAAGATACGCTTTATGTCAATCTTTTCATCCCCTCACAACTGAACTGGAAAGAACAAGGCGTCATCTTGACACAGGAAACCCGCTTTCCCGATGACAATAAGGTTACTTTGCGAATAGATAAAGCTTCTAAGAAACAACGTACTTTAATGATACGCATTCCGGAATGGGCTAACCAATCTTCCAACTATTCAATTAGCATTAACGGGAAGAAAGAAACGTTTCCCACGAAAAAAGGAAATCAATATCTTCCTCTTTCCCGTAAATGGAAAAAAGGAGACGTCATAACCTTCAACCTGCCGATGAAAGTCACTATTGAACAAATCCCCGACAAGAAAGATTATTATGCTTTCTTATACGGTCCTATCGTTCTTGCAGCTTCCACAGGCACAGAGCATCTCGATGGTCTGTATGCCGATGACAGTCGCGGCGGACATATCGCACATGGCAAACAAATTCCTTTGCAGGAAGTCCCGATGTTGATAGGAGCTCCCAATTCAATATGCAAAGATCTTCACAAAGAAAAGGGGAACCGGATCGCTTTCCGCTACAATGGAGATGTCTATCCGGCACAAGGCAAAGCATTGGAACTCGTTCCTTTCTTCCGCCTGCATAATTCCCGTTATGCCATTTACTTCCGGCAGACAAGTGAAGAGCGCTTCAAAGCCATTCAGGAAGAAATGGCAACAGCCGAACGAGAAACGGCCGAATTAGCCAATCAAACTATTGATCTTATCTTTCCCGGTGAACAGCAACCGGAGTCTGACCATGCTATCCAATATGAGCAGGCAGAAACCGGAACGGATAAAGACAGACACTTCCGCCGTGCCAAAGGTTGGTTCGGCTATCAACTGAAAGTAAAAGAGGAAGCAAGCCGTCTCCTGATTACGATACGGAAAGATGACCGGAACAAAATGGCTATCCTCTTGAATAATGAAAAGTTGGCTGTTAAACCGACAATCAGTGAAGCGAACAAAGGCGGTTTTATTACTCTTTCTTATGCCCTGCCCCAAAAGTTGAACACGGGCAATTGTCCGATACGTTTCATCCCTGACGGAACGGAATGGACTCCTGCCATCTACGAAGTACGTTTGCTAAAATAAAAAAACAATCATTAAACAAATACCATTTATGAAAGCAAAATTATTAGTCAGCACAGCCTTTTTGGCAGCTTCAGTATCTCTCTCTGCACAAAAGAGCGCTACCATCACTTTACACGCCGATCAAGGTAAAGAAATTATCCCCAAAGAAATTTACGGTCAGTTTGCCGAACATTTGGGTTCATGTATCTACGGCGGCCTTTGGGTAGGCGAGAATTCGGATATTCCTAATATAAAGGGATATCGCACAGATGTATTCAATGCATTAAAAGAACTCGCCGTTCCTGTTCTTCGTTGGCCGGGTGGTTGTTTTGCCGATGAATACCACTGGATGGACGGTATCGGACCCAAAGGGAACCGCCCGAAGATGGTAAATAACAACTGGGGAGGAACCATTGAAGACAATAGTTTCGGTACTCATGAGTTTCTAAACCTGTGTGAAATGCTAGGTTGCGAACCATACGTCAGTGGAAATGTAGGCAGCGGTACGGTAGAGGAACTCGCCAAATGGGTAGAATATATGACATCTGACGGTGACTCTCCTATGGCGAACCTTCGCCGCAAAAACGGGCGCGACAAAGCATGGAAGATTAAATATCTGGGTGTAGGAAATGAAAGTTGGGGATGTGGCGGCAGTATGCGTCCCGAATACTATGCAGACCTGTACCGTCGTTACTCCACCTATTGCCGCAACTATGACGGCAACCGTCTCTTCAAGATTGCCAGCGGAGCCAGTGATTACGACTATAACTGGACTGATGTATTGATGAATCGTGTAGGACACCGTATGCAAGGTCTTTCTCTTCATTATTACACCGTAACGGGCTGGAGTGGCAGTAAAACTTCCGCTACTCAATTCAACAAAGACGACTATTATTGGACAATGGGCAAATGCCTTGAAGTGGAAGAAGTCCTCAAAAAACATTGCGCCATCATGGACAAATATGACAAGGATAAAAAAATCGCCCTTTTACTCGACGAATGGGGAACTTGGTGGGACGAAGAACCCGGAACCATCAGAGGACACCTCTATCAGCAAAACACATTGCGCGACGCTTTCGTTGCCTCTTTGAGCCTTGACGTATTTCATAAATACACCGATCGTCTGAAAATGGCAAATATCGCACAAGTTGTCAATGTACTTCAATCCATGATTCTGACAAAAGGAAAAGAGATGGTACTGACTCCCAGCTATTATGTTTTCAAAATGTATAAGGTACATCAAGACGCCACTTATCTCCCTATCGACCTGGAGTGTGAAAAGATGAATGTACGCGATAACCGTACCGTACCGATGGTAAGCGCCACAGCCTCCAAAGACAAAAACGGTGTTATCCATATTTCCCTTTCAAACGTAAATGCCGATGAAACACAGGAAATCACCATCAATCTGGGAGACACAAAGGCAAAGAAAGCTACCGGAGAAATCCTGACCTCTGCAAAACTCACCGATTACAATTCTTTTGAAAATCCTAATATTGTAAAACCGGCACCTTTCAAAGAGGTAAAAATCAATAAAGGCACAATGAAGGTAAAACTTCCTGCTAAGTCGATTGTTACTTTAGAGTTACAGTAAATCAAGGGCTATTACTTATTGTATTATAAACAAGAAGACAAGTAAAATGGTAACAAAAAAGATAGCTCTTTTGGATTGTTAAATCCACATAAAGAGTTATCTTTGCCAACAATCTTACAGAAATCAATTAATTTTAATGATATGAACGATAATAAACTTATGAATCGTGCAGCGGATAACATCCGTATTCTTGCTGCTTCAATGGTTGAGAAAGCCAATTCCGGTCACCCGGGTGGCGCCATGGGTGGTGCTGACTTTGTGAATGTACTCTTTTCTGAGTTTTTAGTATATGATCCGGAGAATCCCCGCTGGGAAGGACGCGACCGTTTCTTCCTCGATCCGGGACATATGTCTCCAATGCTTTATTCAACATTGGCACTGACCGGTAAATTCACATTGGATGAATTGAAAGAATTCCGCCAATGGGGAAGCCCCACTCCGGGACATCCGGAAGTAGACATCATGCGGGGCATTGAAAACACTTCCGGTCCGCTGGGACAAGGACATACCTTTGCCGTAGGTGCTGCCATTGCCGCTAAATTTCTGAAAGCACGCTTCAACGAAGTGATGAATCAGACTATCTACGCTTATATCTCTGACGGTGGTATCCAGGAAGAGATTTCTCAAGGTTCCGGACGTATTGCCGGTGCATTGGGTCTGGATAATCTGATCATGTTCTACGACTCCAACGACATTCAGCTTTCTACAGAAACGAAAGATGTAACTATAGAAGATACTGCCATGAAGTATGAGGCATGGGGATGGAACGTACTGAGTATCAATGGTAACGATCCTGACGAAATCCGTGCAGCGATCAAAGAGGCACAGGCGGAAAAGGAACGTCCGACATTGATTATCGGTAAGACTGTGATGGGTAAAGGCGCACGCAAAGCGGACGGTAGCAGCTATGAAGCTAACTGCGCTACACACGGTGCTCCTCTCGGTGGCGACGCTTATGTAAATACAATTAAGAATTTAGGCGGTGATCCTACCAACCCGTTCGTTATATTCCCGGAAGTAGCCGAACTGTATGCAAAACGTGCAGAAGAATTGAAAAAGATCGTAGCTGAAAGATATGCAGTGAAAGCCGCATGGGCAAAAGCTAATCCGGAACTTGCAGCCAAACTGGAACTGTTCTTCTCCGGCAAAGCTCCGAAAGTGGATTGGGCCGCTATCGAACAGAAAGCAGGCAGCGCTACTCGCGCCGCATCGGCAACCGTATTAGGTGCCCTCGCTACACAAGTAGAAAATATGATTGTAGCTTCTGCCGACCTTTCCAACTCTGACAAGACCGACGGTTTCTTGAAAAAGACTCATTCGTTCAAGAAAGGCGATTTCAGCGGAGCATTCTTCCAGGCAGGTGTATCCGAACTGTCAATGGCTTGTATCTGTATCGGTATGTCGCTTCACGGTGGTGTAATCGCAGCTTGCGGTACATTCTTCGTATTCTCCGATTACATGAAACCTGCCGTACGTATGGCTGCATTGATGGAACAACCCGTGAAGTTCATTTGGACACACGATGCGTTCCGTGTAGGCGAAGACGGCCCTACTCACGAACCGGTAGAACAGGAAGCGCAAATCCGCTTGATGGAAAAGCTGAAAAACCACAAGGGACACAACTCTATGTTGGTACTCCGTCCGGCAGATGCAGAAGAAACAACTATCGCATGGAAACTTGCAATGGAGAATATGTCCACTCCGACAGGATTGATTTTCTCCCGCCAGAATATTGCCAACTTACCGGAAGGAACAGATTACGAACAAGCAGCGAAAGGCGCTTATATCGTGGCCGGTTCTGACGAAAATCCTGATGTAGTTTTAGTAGCTTCCGGTTCTGAAGTTTCCACTTTAGTAGCCGGTACAGAGTTGCTTCGCAAAGATGGCGTAAAAGTACGTATTGTATCTGCTCCGTCTGAAGGGCTGTTCCGTAACCAATCTAAAGAATACCAAGAATCTGTTCTCCCTGCAAATGCTAAGATTTTCGGTTTGACCGCCGGTTTGCCTGTTACTCTTCAGGGTCTGGTAGGCTGTCATGGCAAAGTATGGGGCTTGGAATCTTTCGGTTTCTCTGCACCTTACAAAGTACTGGATGAGAAACTTGGATTCACAGCCGAAAATGTATATAACCAAGTAAAAGCAATGCTCTAATGAAAACAATCGGATTAGCATGCGACCACGCCGGTTTTGAACTGAAAGAATATGTTCGCGGCTGGCTGGAAGTAAAAGGCTGGGCATACAAAGACTTCGGGACCAACTCTGCAGCAAGTGTAGATTATCCGGATTATGCCCACCCGCTGGCTCTTGCAGTGGAATCGGGTGAATGTTATCCCGGTATCGCTATCTGCGGCAGTGGAAACGGAATCAATATGACACTGAACAAGCACCAGGGGATTCGTGCAGCTCTTTGCTGGAATGCAGAGATTGCGCATTTGGCACGTCAGCACAATGACGCCAATATCTTGGTCATGCCGGGACGCTTCATCAGCACAGAAGAAGCGGACATGATTTTAACCGAGTTTTTCTCTACCGAGTTTGAAGGAGGACGTCATCAGAAACGTATCGACAAGATTCCGGTGAAATGAGCCTGAAATAAAGTAAACAAAGCAGTAAAGCTGTTCTTCTTTCCGGAGAGCAGCTTTATTTATATTTATCAAACAAAACCGGCAATAAACTGATAACAGAAATAACCGCAGACAACCAGTTTTAACAAGGTTCCCAATATGAATCCTATCAAGGAACCGAATCCTGATTTAAGCGCCTGTGAGAATTCCTTATTTCCCAACAGTTCCCCAATGACAGCCCCCAGAAACGGACCGAGAATAATCCCCCATGGCAAGAAAAGAAGACCGGCAAGAGTACCTATTACACACCCCCAATTTCCCCACTTACTGCCACCGCTGTATTTACTGCCCAACATTGGAGTAAAATAATCCAGGACCTGTAATACAACCACAATCAGCAACCATACAATTAGTTGCGTAGTACTGTACCCCACCTTATCTGTACAATGAAGAATAAACAGTCCCAAATAAGCAATAGGAGGACCAGGAAGAAACGGAAGAATACAACCGGCTAATCCGGCAATCATACAGAGAGCACCAATGATAATCAAAATAACGTCCAGCATAATCTCCATCGACAATTATCCTCCACTATTTTTCCAAAGTTGGTAATGTTATCAAACTCTCGAAATTCTGTATACCAATAGAAAATTTGCGCATCACACTATCCATAGTTATTCTTCATTTAATAATTATTCAAAGATAAACATTATTTTCGAGTGCCCCTCACATTCCAAGTGATTTTTATAAGCCCTTCACCTTTTAGCTACAGAGCCTTATCCATGGGCTAAAGCGGGTGAAGGGGCTTCCTTCACCCAACCTGTCACTCAAGTCGTCATCCAAACCAAGTTCTCTCCTACCCAATTTTTACCACCCGATATACATTTCCAAACTTTGTATGCTTCCGTTCTATCCCCACCGCTACCAGAATTTGCGCCAGACTCGCCGGATTTGCCCCACGCATCGCTGACGGATTCTTCTTTTTCAAACATTGAAAGATCTCGGCTGCTGAACGAAGTTCACCCTCCTCCCCTTTTTCTACAGAACGATAGCAAGAACGCAATACATCCTCTACCGGACCTTGACGGTAAAAAGACAGATTATTTTTTTGCAATACCTGTTCTTCCTCCTTTGTAAACCAATAACGTTCGCCCGACAAGATTTCCGCTTTCAACTGCGCATAAATCTGCTTATGCTCAATCCCATTACAGTCGATAGGACGTTTCACCATCACACAAATAAACCTCCTGCTACCCGTCGGATCTGTCAACAGTTCCTTCCGGTTGGATGTTCCGATAAAAGAAGCGATTCTCGGTAATGAACGATGGTTTTTCTGATATGCTTTGCATAAACTCAATGAAGCCATCTGCATCAAGTTTTTCAACAACGGCATCTTTGTCGAAGGATATTTATCAAATTCATCAAGATTGAGAAGTCCTATCTCCGCCAATCTTCGTTCCACCCGCCCTTCACTCGTCAAATCCACCTTATCCATATAATATCGCTGAAGCGCAGCAGGAAGCAGGGACTTACAAAAAGTAGATTTCAGATCCCCCTGTTCCGTACTGACAAGCAAAGGAGCCACACTATTGGCATGTTCTCCCATAATTCCCATCCATTGCGCAGTCATTCCCAACATCCAGATATGAAACTCTTTCACCCAAGCCGAATTGGTAGACTCCTATGCCGAAGGAGAAAAAGAATAAGGTGAGGTATCACGCACGTCCCATCAGTTATGAAACAGTAGATACGGAAAATTTGGTTTACCGCATCCACGAACGTTGTTCATTAAGTCCGTCGGACGTTATAGCTACACTGGAAGAATTGAAATACGAAGTGGCTCAATGTCTCAAGGAAGGAAAGAAAGTGCATATCGACGGATTGGGATACCTGCAGAATACAAACCTCACTCCACCGAACTGTCCAACACTGAGATAGACATGGAATTGACGAAATACTTTGCGAGAATCAGATTATTACCCGGAAAGACTTCCAATATCTCTGCGGAATGACACAGATTACGGCATATCGACATATCAAAAGGCTGATTGCGGAAAAGAAGTTAAGTTTAAAAGTAATTTTCAAAGAAGCTATTCTCAACAAGAAAGAATGAAAGCCGAACAGTTTTAAGCATTAACCCAGCAAAATTATTCGAATAACCCAAGGGAAGAAACGGATGAAAGGGTAGCACTTCACCCGCTTTTTCCCATGAGCAAAGGGATATAGAAGCCAGGTGAAGGAGTCTTTCTTTTTCTAATGGAGGTCTGGACGGCAAAAGTTACAAGAAGTTTATAGACGGTTGTCGGAAGTGGCAAGTCGGTAATTCCGCCACATAGGCATACTCTCTTTCTTATTTTTTCTTCATATTATTCGCCCAAATCAAAGAAAGTAACTATCTTTACCGCAAGTATTTTTTATTATTCACCATTAAATGTAAAGATTATGGCAAGTAGAAGAGAACTCAAAAAGAACGTAAACTATATCGCAGGAGAATTATTCACCGAGTGTTTAATCAACAGTATGTTTATACCTGGTACTGACAAGAGTAAGGCCGACGAGTTAATGGCGGAAGTACTGAAGATGCAGGATGAATTCGTATGCCGCATCAGTCACACCGAACCGGGAAATGTGAAAGGTTTTTATAAGAAATTCCGTGCAGACTTTAATGCAAAAGTAAACGAGATTATTGAAGCGATCGGAAAATTGAACTAAAAAAACAGAATGAAGAAAGCAATTTATAGCTTTATCTATTACCACCTATTGGGGTGGAAGACAAACGTTACGGTAACCAATTATGATAAATGCGTGATTTGTGCCGCTCCACACACTACGAACCTTGACTTATTTATTGGAAAACTATTTTACGGTGCTTTAGGTCGTAAGACTAGTTTCATGATGAAGAAAGAATGGTTTTTCTTTCCACTCGGACTTTTTTTCAAAGCAGTCGGCGGGATTCCTGTAGACCGTAGTCGGAAAACTTCGTTGGTGGATCAGATGGTCAAACATTTCAACGAATGCAAAAAGTTTCATTTGGCTATCACGCCCGAAGGAACCCGCAAGGCAAATCCAAATTGGAAAAAGGGTTTTTATTATATCGCCTTGAAAGCGCAAGTACCCATCGTATTGATCGGTATCGATTACAGCAAAAAGATGATTTCGGCAACGAAAGCCATCATGCCGTCGGGAGATATTGATAAAGACATGAGAGAAATCAAACTTTATTTCAAGGACTTTCAAGGAAAACATCCTGAGAATTTTGCCCTTGGCGAGATTTAATCACTAAACAGTGTGGATTCAATCCGTATTTCCATAGTACAAACCGATATCGTTTGGGAAGACAAACAGGAAAATCTCCGTCTGCTCCACAAGAAACTGCAAAGTCTCTGTGGAACAACGGAGATTGTTGTTTTACCGGAAATGTTTTCTACCGGCTTCAGTATGCAGAGCAAAACATTGGCAGAACCTAATTCCGGTGAAACCATTACCACTCTCAAACTATGGGCCAGGCAATTCCAGATAGCCATCTGCGGAAGTTATATCGCAACGGATAACGGGTTGTTCTACAATCGGGCATTTGTTCTGACACCGGAAGGAGAAGAATTCTATTACGACAAACGGCATTTGTTCCGCATGGGACGGGAAGCCGAACATTTCTCCGCCGGCACGAAACGGCTTATCCTTCCCTACCTCGAATGGAACATCTGTCTGCAAGTCTGCTACGACCTTCGTTTCCCGGTATGGAGCCGAAATATAAACAATGAGTATGACTTATTGATATATGTAGCCAACTGGCCTATTCCCCGCCGTCCGGTATGGGATACGTTGCTTCGGGCTCGCGCGTTCGAGAATCAGTGCTATGTATGCGGTGTCAACCGGACAGGAACCGACGGTTACCATTTAGACTATAATGGAGGAAGCAAAATCTATTCAGCTTTCGGAGAAGAGATAGCCTCGCTGCCCGATGGCCGGGAAGGAATAGCTACGGCAACTCTCAACCTGTCCGCTCTCCGTCAATTCAGAGAAAAATTTCCGGTATGGAAAGATGCAGACGAATTTCATCTGTCATAGTTGCTATCAAACAAATGTTAAAAACCAATTAAAACGACAACAATACCACAAAGCAGGTAGTTAATTATATAAACCTCTTTTGTATCTTTGTCGTGAAAATACAGTCGTAAGAATTCTAATCTTACATAACTTAATTAACAACTTTATGAAAACAAATCTTAGTTCTCAAATCAGTCTCCACCGGGTCTCCCCCAGATATTACAGACCGGAGAATGCTTTTGAAAAATCGGTCTTGACAAGACTAGAAAAAATTCCTACGGACATTTACGAATCTGTAGAAGAAGGCGCTAACTACATTGCACGCGAAATAGCACAAACCATCCGCGAAAAACAAAAAGCGGGACGTTTCTGCGTATTGGCTCTTCCGGGAGGAGATTCTCCCAGACACGTATATACGGAACTTATTCGTATGCACAAGGAAGAAGGACTCAGCTTCCGTAATGTGATCGTATTTAATATGTACGAATATTATCCATTGGCTCCTGATGCAGTCAACAGCAATTTCAACGCTTTGAAGAATATGCTGTTGGATCATATCGACATCGACAAGCAGAATATATTCACTCCCGACGGAAGCATTGCCAAAGATACAATCTTTGAATATTGCCGTCTCTACGAACAACGTATCGAAAGTTTCGGAGGCATTGATATTGCTTTATTGGGTATCGGCCGTGTGGGTAACATCGCATTCAACGAACCGGGTTCACGCTTGAACTCTACCACCCGTCTGATTTTATTGGATAACGCCTCGCGCAATGAAGCATCCAGAATTTTCGGAACAATGGATAATACTCCGATCAGTTCTATCACGATGGGAGTAGCTACCATTCTCAGTGCAAAGAAAGTATATCTGCTTGCATGGGGCGAGAACAAAGCAGCTATGATTAAAGAATGTGTGGAAGGTGCGATTACCGATACTATTCCTGCTTCTTATCTGCAAACTCACAACAATGCACATGTAGCGCTTGACCTTTCGGCAGCCATGAATCTGACACGCATCCAACGTCCGTGGCTGGTAACTTCCTGCGAATGGAATGACAAGTTGATCCGTAGCGCTATTGTCTGGTTGTGCCAGTTGACAGGCAAACCGATTTTGAAACTGACCAACAAGGATTATAATGAAAACGGTCTGAGTGAACTGTTGGCTCTTTATGGTTCTGCATACAATGTAAATATCAAGATCTTCAATGATTTGCAGCACACCATCACCGGATGGCCGGGCGGCAAGCCGAATGCTGACGACACTTATCGTCCCGAACGTGCAAAACCCTACCCGAAACGTGTGATTATTTTCTCTCCCCATCCTGATGATGACGTTATCTCTATGGGTGGAACTCTCCGCCGTCTGGTAGAGCAGAAACATGAAGTACACGTGGCATACGAAACTTCCGGCAATATCGCTGTAGGTGATGAAGAAGTAATTCGTTTCATGCACTTCATCAACGGATTCAACCAGATCTTCAACAATAGTGAGGACCAGGTTATCAATGAAAAGTACGCAGAAATACGTAATTTCCTGAAAGCAAAGAAAGACGGTGATATGGACAGCCGTGACATACTGACTATCAAAGGTCTGATCCGTCGCGGTGAAGCCCGTACTGCTTGTACATATAATAACATTCCATTGGAACGTTGCCACTTCCTTGATCTGCCTTTCTACGAAACGGGTAAGATTCAAAAGAATCCGATCAGCGAAGCCGACGTAGAAATCGTACGCAACCTGCTCCGTGAAGTGAAACCTCATCAGATTTTCGTAGCCGGTGACTTGGCCGACCCGCACGGTACTCACCGTGTATGTACGGATGCAGTATTCGCTGCCATCGACCTTGAAAAAGAAGAAGGTGCCAAGTGGCTGAAAGACTGCCGTATCTGGATGTATCGCGGCGCGTGGGCCGAATGGGAAATTGAGAACATTGAAATGGCAGTGCCTATCAGCCCGGAAGAACTTCGCGCAAAACGTAATTCTATCTTGAAGCATCAGTCGCAGATGGAAAGCGCTCCTTTCTTGGGTAACGATGAACGTCTGTTCTGGCAACGCAGCGAGGACCGTAATCGCGGTACAGCTGCATTGTATGACAAATTGGGCTTGGCTTCATACGAGGCAATGGAAGCGTTTGTTGAATACATTCCGCTATAAGGAAAGAAGGTATTCTTGATTAAGAGAATATAAAACAATAAAAGAAGAGTGGGAAGTGGGATACTTCTCGCTCTTTTTTGTTTATTTTTGCGGAGTAATTCACCACAGAGGAAAGGAGGACACAGAGGACTTCATAAATAAAAGAATTATGTAGTTTCCACATTTACCCCTCTGTGTCCTCCTTTCCTCTGTGGTGAGTATAAAAAAGCAGCAAGTATGAAGATAATAGTGTTTTTCCTATGCCTTACATTGGGAGTAAATTTCCTTTCTGCTCAGGATATTGAAAGGAATGTAAAAGAACGATTGACAGATTATTTCGGCAGATATACCGTAACGGCGAAAATCAGTACACCTAAGCTGAAAAGTGTTGATATAGATTATGAACGCAAAACGATTGCTATCCATGCTTCGGAAAGTTTTGCTTATCAGCCTTTTCGACCGGAGACTGTAGAAGCTGTTTACAATCAAGTGAAGGAGCTGCTTCCGGGACCCGTCCACTACTATCGACTCACTATCTTTGCAGATGGAAAGCCCATTGAAGAACTTATCCCGAATATTTATCGGAACAAGAAAAAGGATAAGGAACGGATGTCCTTGAAAACCGATTATAAAGACGAAGCGTGGGTAAAGAACATTTCACGCCCCAATGAAATATCACGAGGATTGCAAGACCGCCATATCGCAATCTGGCAAAGTCACGGCAATTATTTCAAGAACGACAAGAATGAATGGGGATGGCAACGCCCCCGTCTGTTTTGCACAACGGAAGATCTGTTCACACAGTCGTTTGTCCTTCCGTACGTAATCCCGATGTTGGAAAACGCAGGCGCAATCGTTTACACTCCCCGCGAACGGGATACTCAGAAAAATGAGATCATTGTGGACAACGATACACCTAATGCTTCTCTTTATCTGGAAGTAGGAAGCAAAAAAGCACATTGGGCTACTGCTCCAATAAAAGGATTCGCTCAAAAGAAGGCGATTTATAGAGATGGAGAAAATCCCTTCACAGACGGGACCTGCCGCTTTATTCCGACCGAAAGAAAGAAGAAGAAGAATAAAGACCAGGCTTTCGCCGAATGGGTGCCTACCCTACCGGCAAAAGGAGAATACGCGGTTTATGTCTCTTACCGGACATTGCCTAATAGCGTGAGCGACGCCAAATATCTTGTTTTCCACAATGGAGGGGTGACCGAATTCAAAGTGAATCAAAAGATAGGCGGAGGCACTTGGGTTTATCTGGGCACATTCGAGTTTGACAAAGGCAATAACGATTATGGCATGGTAGTGCTAAGCAACGAGAGTAGCGAGCACGGCGTAGTATGCGCAGATGCGGTACGTTTCGGAGGAGGAATGGGAAATATTGAGCGAGGAGGAAAGACAAGCGGTTTGCCCCGTTATCTGGAAGGGGCACGCTACTCTGCCCAATGGGCGGGAATGCCATACGAGGTATATGCGGGGCGGAAAGGTGAAAATGATTATGCGGATGACATCAATACACGCTCCAACACAATTAATTATTTATCCGGAGGTTCTGTCTATAATCCGCAACAACCCGGTTTAGGTATTCCTTTGGAAATGACAATGGCGCTGCATAGCGATGCGGGATGCAGCAAAACGGATGAGCTGATCGGCTCATTGGGAATATACACCACTGATTTTAATAATGGAAAACTGAACACAGGAATCGACCGGTATGCCTCACGGGATTTAGCCGATATTCTACTCACTCAGATTCAGAAAGATATATATTCAAGTTATAATCTGTCTTGGACACGACGCAGTATGTGGAACCGCAATTACAGCGAGACGCGTCTTCCGGCTACTCCTTCTACCATTATCGAATTACTTTCCCATCAGAACTTTGCCGATATGCAGTTGGGACATGATCCGAATTTCAAGTTTACGGTGGGACGTGCCATCTATAAAGGTATCTTGCAGTTTGTTGCCGGCCAGCATGACAAAGAATATGTAGTGCAACCTCTTCCTGTCAGCAATTTTGCTATCCGCTTCGGAAAGAAAAAGAATACGTTGGAGCTTTCGTGGAAAGGTGAAAACGATCCGCAAGAACCCACCGCACAGCCACGTGAATACATTGTATACACACGCATTGGCTATGGCGGTTTCGACAACGGTACATTAGTCAGCAAGACGTCCCATACCGTCAAAATAGAACCGGGACTCGTTTATTCCTTTAAAGTAACTGCCGTAAACCGGGGTGGTGAAAGCTTCCCGTCCGAGATACTCTCTGCTTATAAGGCCAAACGCGAACGGGAAAGAGTATTGATAATCAATGGATTCGACAGAGTCAGCGGACCGGCTGTCATTAATACGTTTGACAAAGCAGGATTCGACCTGGAACAAGATCCCGGAGTTCCCTATTTATCAAACATCTCATTCAGTGGAGCGCAAATAGGATTCGACCGGGCACAGGCCGGGAAAGAAGGAGAAGGCAGTCTGGGATATAGCGGAAGCGAGTTGGAAGGAATGAAAATAGCAGGTAACACATTCGACTATCCTTTCATTCATGGAAAAGCGATTCAAGCCGTTGGCAAATATAGTTTCGTGTCATGCAGCGACGAGGCTGTGGAAAACGGTACAGTCACACTGGAAGATTATCCGGTTGTGGACTACATTTTGGGAATGGAGAAAGAAGATCCGGTCCATAAAGTATACTACAAAACATTTTCTTCGGCCATGCAACGGATCATCACCAGTTATTGCCAGTCGGGAGGAAATCTATTTGTCAGCGGTGCATACGTGGGAAGCGATATGAGTGGAACACAGGGGAACCGGGAATTTACGGAGAAGATCTTAAAATACGGTTATCAAAGCAGCATGACGGACAAGAGTTCAAACCGCATTAACGGGTTGGGACGTACGATTACCATACCGAGAGCACCTAATGAAACCAGCTATGCCGTCCCTGCTCCCGACTGTATCGTTCCGGTAGATACGGCATTTCCTGTCTTTACATACGTTCCCGGCAACCAAAGCGCAGGTATCGCTTATAAAGGAAACTACCGTACCTTCGTATTGGGATTTCCTTTTGAAAGCATACAATCGGAAGCCGACCGGGCAACTATCATGGCAGGTATACTGGGATTCTTTACGCAGAGATAAAAAATATCCCTTTTTTTAATCTGCTTTTCATTTTAAGTTCTATCTTTGCTACTATAATAACCCTTAAAACTAGAAAAGATGTATACTATACAAGCAAATCCCAGCGGTACACGCAGCATAGAGGTCTCTAATGAGAATCTGAGAACGATCGAGAAATATGCATTGTTCCGCCATCTCATTGATAGTACCGGCATTGTAGACGAAGCGGTTTTGGACAAGTTGAAACTAAACATCCGTTCCCTCATCGCCAGTCAGGAAGAAGACAGCAAGGACTTGCTGGACCTTTGTATTGATGTGATTTACCACAATAATATGAAGGCATTCGGCTTGCAACAGCTTATCAAGCTCTATCTGACGTGGCTTTCCAGTCCGGAAACGGAAGAAGAGGAGGCATAATGATTACAGTAAATACTTGCGGAATCACAGCCTATAGTCCGCTGATTCCTGCAATAAAAGCGATGTGTAATGCGTCTCCCGGTGAAACACTGGAGATTATCATGAACCATGCCGATGCGTTTCAGGATCTGAAGGAATATCTGTCCGAACAAGGCATCGGTTTCCGCGAAATTTATGACGGAGAACAAATGACAGTACAGTTCACCGTATAATGCGTATCTTTGCAGCATGAAAGAATATCGATTGACTGACTGGTTACCTACTACCAAAAAAGAAATAGAACTTCGCGGATGGAATGAACTGGACATCATCCTTTTCAGTGCGGACGCGTACGTAGATCACCCTTCTTTTGGTGCAGCCGTTATCGGCCGCATTCTCGAAGCGGAAGGTTTGAAAATAGCCATTGTACCCCAACCTAACTGGCGCGATGACTTGCGCGATTTCAAGAAGTTGGGGCGTCCGCGCCTGTTCTTTGGCATTTCCGGCGGGTGCATGGACTCGATGGTAAACAAATATACCGCCAACAAACGATTGCGTAGCGAAGATGCGTATACACCGGACGGGCGTCCGGATATGCGGCCGGACTATCCTTCTACTGTTTACAGTCAGATTCTCAAGAGACTTTATCCGGATGTTCCTGTCATCTTGGGAGGAATTGAGGCCAGCATGAGGCGGTTAAGCCATTATGATTATTGGCAGGATAAGGTACAGAAAAGCATTTTATGCGATAGTGGAGCGGACTTGCTTATTTATGGAATGGGCGAAAAGCCGATTGTCGAATTAACCCGTAAAATAAAAGGTTTGCTGCCGACAGAAGACGCCGTATGCACTGTCAACGATTTAAAAACAATCATCGGAACGATTCCTCAGACAGCCTATCTTTGCCGTGCCTCTGAGTGGACTTCCGATACGGAAGATATACAACTCTATTCGCATGAGGAATGCCTTGCAGACAAAAAGAAACAGGCAAGCAATTTCCGGCATATCGAAGAAGAGTCCAATAAATATGCGGCTTCACGCATCACGCAAGCTGTCGGAAACAAAGTCGTAGTCGTCAATCCTCCTTATCCCCCGATGAGCCAGGAAGAAATTGACCGTTCTTTCGATTTGCCCTATACCCGTATGCCTCATCCCAAATATAAAGGAAAGCGGATTCCGGCATACGATATGATAAAATTCTCCATCAATATCCATCGGGGATGTTTTGGCGGGTGTGCATTCTGCACCATTTCCGCACATCAAGGAAAATTCATCGTCAGCCGCAGCAAAGAATCCATTCTGAGGGAAGTAAAAGAGGTAACTCAGTTACCGGACTTTAAAGGATACTTAAGCGATTTGGGTGGTCCTTCCGCCAATATGTATCAGATGAAAGGGAAAGATGAGTCTATCTGTAAGAAATGCAAGCGTCCGTCCTGTATCCATCCGAAAGTCTGCCCGAACCTGAACTCAGACCATCGTCCGTTATTGGATATTTATCACGCGGTAGATGCCTTGCCCGGCATTAAGAAATCATTTATAGGCAGCGGGGTACGTTATGACTTATTATTGCATCGTAGTAAAGATGAGGCCATCAACCGCAGTACTGCCGAATATACCCGCGAATTGATTGTCAAGCACGTTAGCGGCCGACTGAAAGTTGCTCCGGAACATACAAGTGAACGGGTATTATCCGCAATGCGCAAACCTCCTTTCGAGCAGTTTGAAACATTCAAAAGGATATTCGACCGAATCAATAAAGAGGAAAACCTGCGCCAGCAACTGATTCCGTATTTTATTTCCTCGCATCCCGGATGCAAAGAAGAAGATATGGCGGAACTTGCCGTTATTACCAAACGGCTGGATTTTCATTTGGAACAAGTGCAGGACTTTACCCCCACTCCTATGACAGTAGCCACGGAAGCATGGTACACAGGATACCATCCCTACACGCTGGAACCGATATTCAGCGCCAAGACTCAACGGGAAAAACTGGCACAACGTCAATTCTTCTTCTGGTACAAGCCGGAAGAACGGAAACATATCATTAATGAATTGAGACGTATCGGACGGGGGGATTTGATAGATAAGCTATACGGAAAAAAGAGATAGCTCCTTAAAAAGGGGCTTTACCCGGATCCTGTCTAGTATCAAAAACAGCTTCCACAAGAATCTGTTCTTCAAGCACCCTATAATACACCTTAAAGTAATCACAATGAAAAACACGTACGTTAGGTATAGAAGTAGCTTTATACATATATGGGTATTTGGCAACTAACTTTAGCACATCGTTTATCATTGTATAGATGGAACGGCTATATTTTGAATTTCCATTTCTAACATAATAAAAAGTAAGAATCTGTCGCAAAACGATTGTAGCAGTTTCCGTCCACACAATCTTTAATCCAGCCATTGTCTCACTTGCTTGTCAACCTCTTCTTGAGTATACAACCGACCTTCTTCATAATCTTTTTCCGAACGCATTATAATTTCCCGTTCGTATTCTGTAGGAACACAAAGACATACATCAGAACCGGCCCTTTGATAAGCAACTACCGGATCATTTACCTGTTCCGGCTTTTCATTTTCCTGTGATTTATATTTTGCAGTCATATCTCTATTGTTTATTATAAGCCCAAAGATAGACAGACTTTCCTCAAAAAACAAACTTATTCAGTTTAATCTCACTAAAGGAGGCAATTTATTAAAGCCCATTCGGTTGTAACGCAACAATCTCCTGCAATACGCTAACCGCTGTCTCCACATTCGACACATCTTTAATCAGCATACTCCGTTTCCCGTTCTGCTCGCGAAGATCGCAACGGCGGGTATACTTCATCATATAATCAATCACCTTTCCGAAAGCCTGGCTCTGATAGAACGGGCTATCCGGATTGGACACAAAGAACAATGTCATGCGTCCACCCTTCAAGAATATCTTCTCCGCTCCCAAACGTGCCGCCAACCGGCGCAGAGGAACGATACGGAGCAATTCTTCCGTTTCCGGCGGAACAGGGCCGAAGCGGTCTTCCAGACGAGAACGGAAAGCTGCAACGTCTTTGTCCAATGTCAGACTGTCCAATTCGCGATAAAGCAACATACGCTCACTGCTACCGGTCACATAATTCGCCGGTAATAACAACTCCAAATCACTTTCCACCTGACATTCATCCACAAATCCTTCACCGCTGATCTGCCCTTCCCCTTTGATTTCCTCCGCATACAAATCTGCAAATTCATCGTTCTTCAGTTCATGAACAGCCTCACTGAGAATCTTCTGATACGTCTCATATCCCAAGTCGGCAACAAATCCGCTTTGTTCCGCCCCCAACAGATTACCGGCTCCGCGAATATCCAAATCCTGCATGGCAATGTGAATACCGCTTCCCAAATCGCTAAAGTTCTCAATCGCTTGAAGGCGCCGCTTTCCCTCTGCGGTAAGACTGCTTAACGGAGGAGCCAACAGATAACAGAACGCTTTCTTATTGCTACGTCCTACCCGCCCACGCATCTGATGAAGATCGCTCAAGCCGAAATTCTGCGCTTGATTGATTATAATCGTATTTGCATTCGGGATATCAATACCGCTCTCAATAATGGTAGTCGCCAAAAGGACATCATAATCATAATTGACAAAATCCAAAATAATCTTTTCCAATTGCGCCGGCTCCATCTGTCCGTGACCGATAGCCACACGGCAATCCGGAATGTGACGCTCAATCATCGCTTTCAGTTCCGGCAAATTAGCTATCCGATTATTGACAAAGAACACCTGACCGTTACGGCTCATTTCGAAATTAATCGCATCCGTAATCACCTCCTCATTAAAGGTATGCACCTCTGTCTGAATCGGATAACGGTTAGGCGGAGGCGTAGAGATAACACTCAGATCGCGCGCACCCATCAGCGAGAACTGAAGCGTACGGGGAATCGGAGTAGCGGTCATTGTCAATGTGTCCACGTTCACTTTCAGCTGCCTCAACTTTTCCTTTACAGAGACTCCGAATTTCTGTTCTTCATCAACAATCAGCAATCCCAAGTCTTTAAATTGGACGTCTTTTCCCAAGATGCGGTGAGTACCTATCAGTATATTGACATCCCCCTCCTTCAATCCTTTCAATACTGCCTTGGATTGTGCGGCCGTACGTGCACGGCTCAAATATTCCACCCTGCAAGGCAATCCTTTCAAGCGGTCGCGGAATGTCTGGAAATGCTGGTAAGCAAGCACCGTAGTCGGCACAAGCACAGCCACCTGTTTATTATCGGCAACCGCCTTGAAAGCCGCACGGATGGCAACCTCCGTCTTTCCAAATCCCACATCCCCACAGACCAGACGATCCATCGGACGATCACTCTCCATATCCGCCTTGACATCAATTGTCGCTTTGCTCTGGTCCGGCGTATCTTCATAAATAAAGGAAGCTTCCAGCTCACGCTGCAAGAAACTATCCGGACTATAAGAGAAGCCCTTTTCCTGGCGGCGCTGCGAATACAGCTTAATCAGATCACGGGCAATATCTTTTATCTTACTCTTTGTACGCTCTTTCAGTTTCTCCCACGCACCCGTGCCCAATTTATTAAGTCGGGGAGCCTCTCCCTCTTTTCCTTTGTATTTGGAAACTTTGTGCAAAGAATGAATAGAAACAAATACCACATCATCATTCTGAAAAACCAGTTTCAGGACTTCTTGCGTAGTATCTCCATTCGGAATACGCACCAGACCGGAGAAACGTCCGATACCATGATCCGTATGCACCACATAATCGCCCGGAGTAAACTGGTTCAATTCTTTCAAGGAAAGGGCCACCTTTCCCGAACGGGCTTTATCACTCTTCAGATTATACTTATGGAAACGGTCGAATAACTGATGATCTGTAAACACACACAGCCTCAACGTATTATCAACGAACCCTTCGTGAATGGTACGCTCAACAGGAGTAAATTGTATCTTATCACCACGATCCTCAAAAATAGCCTTGATACGATCCGTTTGCTTCGTGCTGTCGCTACATATATAAAGCAGATAACCTTTCTCCAGATACTCTTTGAAAGAGGAAGCCACCAAATCGAAATTCTTATGAAAGATAGGCTGGGCGGATGTACTGAAAGAGACACTGGCTTCCGGTGTTCCGGTTGGCTTGTTACCAAATTCCAACCGACGGAAATCAAGAGCGCGTACAGTAAACTCACTGCCATCGATCAATTTTCCCTCCAACGTAATTCCCCCATTCTCTTCGGCCTCCTGAACGGCTATTGCCTGCGGAGTCAACGCCTCATCATGCACCACTTGGATTCGCTCGCGCAACCAAAGAAAGTCACGCATGGCGAGCACGGTTTCTTTCGGAATAAAATCCAGAAAAGAAGTGGTTACCTCTCCCGTCACTGCCAAATCCGGAACGATAGACACTTCCTTTTTCTTCTCACGGGACAACTGAGACTCCACCTCAAAGGTACGGACACTCTCTACTTCATCACCGAAAAAGTCAATACGATAAGGATATTCCGAAGCAAAAGAGAAAACATCGATTATGCTGCCACGAACGGCATATTGTCCCGGCTCATATACATAATCCACATATTCAAAACCATAACTATGCAACACATCCGTTATAAAAGTAGTATCCACCTTTTCACCCACACTCAGTTTCAAGGTCTTATTGCTCAGTTCCTTACGGGATACCACTTTCTCAGCCAACGCATCGGGATAAGTGACGATACACAATCCTTTCTCTCCTTTCTGCAGACGGCTCAGCACCTCCGTACGCAAAATCTCATTGGCTGCGTCTTTCTGTCCGTACTTGATGGAACGCCGGAAAGAAGATGGGAAAAAAAGCACCGTTTCCGAGCCTAATATCTGTGTCAGGTCGTGATAAAAATACCCGGCTTCTTCAAGATCACCCAAGATAAACACAAACGGGCAACCACCCTCTTGCACCAATACAGAAGAAAAAAGGGAAGCAGCAGACGCATACAGTCCTCCACAAAAAACAGTTTGAACAGAAGTGTCCTTCAACAAGCGCTTCATTACTGCCGTATTGGGGTGGGCAGCATATTGTTGTTGCAACTCAGTTATTGTCATACCTATAAAATTTCACCGCAAAAGTACAAAAAAGATTGGGAGTACATACTTTAAAAATGGAAGTATTATCAAGAAATACACAGTAAGAATTACCGAGCTATGGGCTCAGCGCCATTGAGACGTGGGCTGAGTCTCGGTGAAGCGTGGGCTCAGTATCGCTCAGGCGTGGGCTTAGTATCAGTCAGACGTGGGCTTACCTCCCGTAAGGTGTGGGCTTAATTCCGGTGAGGTACGGAGTTATCCATAATGAGCCGCAGAACACGTTAAATATTCCTTAGTTCATCTATAACTAAAGGAAAAGAACTACTTTTGTTCTTAAATATTATAGTATCTATATGCAGACATCAGACAGCATTGTAATTATTCCTACTTATAACGAACGAGAGAATATCGAAAATATTATCCGTGCCGTTTTCGGACTTCCCAAAGTATTCCATATTCTGGTAATAGAAGACGGTTCGCCCGACGGAACGGCAACTATTGTAAAAACCCTGCAACAAGAGTTTCCCGAACGCTTGTTTATGATCGAGCGTAAAGGGAAGTTAGGATTAGGAACCGCCTACATCACCGGATTCAAATGGGCATTGGAACATACATACGAATATATCTTTGAGATGGACGCCGATTTCAGCCATAATCCGAACGATTTGCCCCGTCTGTACCAGGCCTGTGCGGAACAGGGAGGCGACGTATCCATCGGTTCCCGGTACGTCAGTGGGGTAAACGTAGTAAACTGGCCGATGGGACGTGTGCTCATGTCCTATTTCGCTTCCAAGTATGTGCGGTTTATCACGGGAATCCCCGTGCACGACACTACCGCCGGATTCGTCTGCTACCGTCGCCAGGTATTGGAAACGATAGATTTAGACCACATCCGCTTCAAAGGATACGCCTTTCAGATTGAGATGAAATTCACGGCTTATAAGTGCGGCTTCAAAATCATTGAAGTTCCGGTGATATTCATCAATCGCGAATTGGGTACTTCCAAGATGAATAGCAGTATCTTTGGAGAAGCCATATTCGGTGTGATTAAATTAAAAGTAAATAGTTGGTTCCATAAATTCCCGCAAAAGAAATGAAACGTACACTGATTCAAAATGCCATTATTGTCAACGAAGGAAGAACTGTTCCGGGTTCGGTTGTGATTGAAGACGAGAAAATCGCCGAGATATTGGTTGGTGAAGAAAAAGCGTCTGCCCCCTGTGATGAAATAATAGATGCAACCGGATGTTATCTTTTGCCGGGTGCCATTGACGAGCACGTACACTTCCGCGATCCCGGTCTTACCCATAAGGCGGATATTATCACCGAAAGCCGTGCTGCTGCGGCGGGTGGCGTCACCTCAATCATGGATATGCCGAATACCAATCCACAGACTACCACTTTGGAAGCTCTTGATGAGAAATTCGCTTTATTAAGCGAGAAATCCGCCGTCAACTATTCCTGTTATTTCGGAGCAACCAACAACAATTACACTCAGTTTGCAAAGTTGGACAAACACCGTGTCTGTGGCGTTAAACTGTTCATGGGTTCAAGTACCGGTAATATGCTGGTAGACCGGATGGCCAGTCTGCGCAATATCTTTGGCGGTACCGATTTGCTTATCGCCGCCCATTGTGAAGATCAGGGAATCATCAAAGAAAATACGGATAAATTTAAGAAAGAGTACGGAGAAGATGTCCCGCTGTCCCTTCATCCGCTCCTACGTTCGGAAGAAGCCTGTTACCGTTCTTCGGAGCTGGCGGTGCAACTGGCACGTGAAACAAATGCCCGCCTGCATATCATGCACATCTCTACTGCCAAAGAACTCAGTCTGTTCTCAACCGCTCCTCTGGCACAAAAACGAATCACGGCAGAAGCCTGTGTTTCTCATCTGCTTTTCACAGAGGAAGATTACCGGACACTGGGCGCACGCATCAAATGCAACCCCGCCATCAAAACAGCAAAAGACCGGAAGGCCCTGCAGGAGGCTGTCAATAGCGGTTTGATAGACGCCATCGCAACAGACCACGCTCCGCACCTACTAAGCGAGAAAGAAGGAGGAGCATTGAAAGCAATGTCGGGAATGCCAATGATTCAGTTTTCACTGGTCAGTATGCTGGAACTAGTGGACAAAGGAGTATTTACAATAGAGAAAGTGGTAGAAAAGATGGCTCATGCTCCTGCCCAAATGTACGAAATACAGAATCGGGGATTCATCCGGAAAGGTTATCAGGCAGACCTTGTGTTAGTACGTCCGGACAGCAATTGGACGGTAACGGCAGACTGCATTTTAAGTAAATGCAAATGGAGCCCGTTGGAGGGACATACATTCAATTGGAGAGTAGAAAAGACTTTTGCAAACGGGCATCTGCTATGTAATAACGGAGAGATAGACGAGAATTATCGTGGACAAGAGTTAAGGTTCAGATAGTAAGTGAATTTCTCAAACAGAAAAACAAGCCACATTATGCAACCTACAGTCTTATCTTATAAAATACATACGGTCGCCCCCTACATCAACTGGATTTACTTTTTCCACGCATGGGGGTTCCAACCGCGTTTCGCGGCTATCACCAACATTCACGGATGCGATGCCTGCCGTGCCGTATGGCTGACCACTTTTCCGGAAGAAGAACGGAATAAAGCCTCCGAAGCCATGCAGCTTTTCAAAGAGGCCAACCGTATGCTGGATCTGCTCGACAAGGATTACGAAGTAAAGACAATCTTCAAGCTCTGTAAAGCAAACTCCGACGGAGACAATCTGGTGATTGAAAAGGAACAAAACCAATACATCACGTTTCCTTTACTCCGCCAGCAAACACCTAAAAGAGACGGCAGTCCATTCCTTTGTTTAAGTGACTTTGTGCGCCCGTCATC
The DNA here is from genome assembly GCF_014287315.1 of Bacteroides sp. NSJ-39. Classification (NCBI taxonomy): domain Bacteria; kingdom Pseudomonadati; phylum Bacteroidota; class Bacteroidia; order Bacteroidales; family Bacteroidaceae; genus Bacteroides; species Bacteroides sp. NSJ-39. Next base: position 54,590 of record NZ_JACOOB010000004.1, read on the forward strand.
TTCCGGCATAGCCGATACGATCGGCGCTTTCGCCGCTTCCATCGATGCGGATATGGAAGGGCTTTACGAACAAGATCCCTACAAACATTTGCTTGTCCAAACTCTTTCCGACCGTCTGGCTGAAGCTGCTACGGAAAAGATGCATGAGTATGTACGAAAAGAAGTATGGGGATATGCGAAAGATGAGAATTTAAGCATTGAGGATTTGCTAGTTGAAAAATATCAAGGTATTCGTCCGGCGGTCGGTTATCCGTCTTTGCCCGACCAATCCGTCAATTTCCTATTGGACGAACTATTGGATATGAAACGGATAGGTATCTCACTGACCGAAAACGGAGCAATGTATCCTCACGCGTCCGTCTGCGGACTTATGTTCTCACATCCGGCTTCCGAATATTTTTCAGTAGGGAAGATTGGAGAAGACCAACTCGAAGATTATGCCCGCCGCCGGAATAAGAGTGTGGCAGAGATACGCAAATTCCTGGCTGCCAATTTACAATAACGCTCATGAGGGAACAGTCGGCAGAAACAGACAGGCCTGTTGAACAAGAATTCTTGTCAGTCATCCGTGAATATGAACGGGTGATCTATAAGGTGTGTTATCTGTACGCCAATCCCAATGCCCCTCTCAACGACCTTTACCAGGATGTTGTGCTGAACCTTTGGAAAGCCTATCCAAAATACAGGAAAGAGTGTAAAATATCGACATGGATTTATCGTATTGCCCTCAACACCTGCATCAGTTTTTATCGCAAGGAAAAGAATATACCGGAAATTGTCAGCCTCACCAAAGAGATTGACTGGAGTATCGAAGCGCATGATCCGGTCAATGAAATGCTGAAACAGCTTTACCGGATGATCAATCAATTGGGGCAACTCGACAAATCCATCATCCTGCTCTATCTCGAAGAGAAGAGTTACGAGGAGATTGCGGAGATTACCGGACTGACGGTAACGAATGTGGCTACCAAGTTAAGCCGCATCAAAGACAAACTAAAAAAAATGAAAAAGGAAGACTAAAGATATATGGAACTGGAAGAATTGAAGAAATCCTGGAATGCACTCGATGAGCACCTGAAAGACAAAGAGCTCATTAAAGAAGAGGAACTTTCGAAATTGCTGGGACATACCGGCAAGGGCATTCATGCCATTGCCAATCTGAACATAAAGCTGATTCTGATTTCCCTGCCGATACTGATCCTGTTCCTGGCGGAAGTCCTGTTGCACAACAGGCTGAACCCTATCTATATCATTATCCTTCTAGCCTGGATTCCCGCACTTTGCTGGGATATCGTCACTACCCGCTACCTCCAACGGACCCGAATAGACGAAATGCCTTTGATAGAAGTAATCAGCCGTGTCAACCGCATCCACCGATGGACCATCAGAGAGCGTCTGTTTGCCATCTTTTTCCTTCTGGTATTGGCTGTTCTTTCATTCATTTACTGGCAAGTATGGCAATACGGTATAGGCATGATTTCCTTTTTTGTCTTGTTATGGGGAGGCGGTCTAGGACTGATCTTATGGATTTACCGCAAGAAGTTCCTAAACCGTATCCACGAAATCAAAAAGAATCTGAACGAATTAAACGAATTCAGATAATAAAGAGGAAAGAGTGTGCTTATCCTACAACACTAAGCACACTCTTTCCATTCACTTTCTTGTGTACCTGCACTTGAACGGAAATCCGTTCGCTCATTTCCTGCACATGAGAGATCACGCCTATTTTTCTTCCCTGCATTTGCAGTTGCTCCAATGCTTCCATAGCCGTACGCAGGCTTTCCGCATCCAAAGATCCGAACCCTTCGTCTATAAAAAGCGACTCCACCTTCAAATTATTGCTGGATAAAGATGACAATCCCAATGCCAATGCCAGCGAGATTAAGAATGATTCGCCTCCGGAAAGGGAATAAACCGTTCGTATCTCATCACACATATCACAGTCGACAACCTGCAAGGCCAATGTACCGGGAACCTGTTGCAATTTATAGCGTTTGGAAAGATAAGACAAATGTTTGTTGGCATGAAGCAATAACAGATTCAAGGTATAACTCTGCGCTATGACTTTGAATTTTGCTCCATCCGCACTGCCAATCAGCTTATTCAACTTTGCCCAACGGTCGGCAACCGATTGTTTCTCTGAAAGTTCTTTTGCTATCTGCTCCACCACCGCTTTATTCTTAGCCTGCTGCAACAAACGGGCTTCAATAATGGAAAGGCTGCGTTCCGTATTCAGATTCTCCTCCTGTTGTTTCTTTATTGCTTCCGGAAGCTGTTCGGGGAATTCAATTTGCTTCTGCCGCACTTGCAACTCTTCAATAGACGAAGCAATCTGTTTCAGCTCTCCTTGCAAGCCGGAAAGTCCGTTTTGAGCCGTCTCTACCTCCTTACGGGCTTTCTCCAACGCCAGATTCAATTCTCCTTCCCGCCTTGCTACGGCGGCTTCCGCCTCATCGGCACTCTTTCCTTTCAATAAGCCCGAACGTTCCCGACGAAGTGTATCCAATGCTTTCTCTATCACCTCAAAACGCTTTTGTTCGGCAATCGCGGCATTCTGTAATAGCACCGACTGTTCATTGGCAGCCGATACCTTTTGCATGGCTAAACGGCATCGGGAAACATTCTCACGCAAGGCTTCATAATGCGAACGCAGCTTCTTTATCTCTTCATCACCCCGCTGCCATTCCGCATACAGATTACGGTATTCTAAAATAAGCTTCGCCAGTTCTCCCAAGCGTTGTTGTATCTGTTCCTCATTTCCGGTGTCAGCGCTTTCTTTTTGGAAAGCCGACAATTGTTCACGTACCTGCCCCGCAATCATCTTCTGATGTGCCAAATCACGTTGCAAGGCAATGCTCCGGTTGTTCACCTGCTGATAAACCGCTGTTGCCGCATTATACTCCTGCTCCATATTCCGGAAAAGAGTATCCACCACTTCCTGTTCCCGATGATACGGATGCGAAGTACTACCACAAACCGGACAGGCTTCTCCTTCCTCCAACTGCCGCCTCAAAGCTTTCACATCCTTCCCTACCGCCATGCGGGCGTTTTCATAAAGACGTTGTACTGTTTTCAAGGCAACTTCCCGTTCCGAAAGCTCCTTCGAACAATCTGCCGCCTCTTTTTCCAAATGCTCTATTTCCGACATCGCCTTCTTCAACGCTTCCGTCAATTGCCGGATATTCTGCTGACGTGCCAATTCTTTCTGCAACTTGACCTGTTCGTCAGCTAACGACGGATATCCGAAAGCATTCAACCGCTCCAGGCGTTTTTCGTTCGTTTCTATTCCGGCAGACAAATTTCCCTCTTCCTGCCGTAACGTTTCTTCCACCTGTTCAAGCAGCAGACTGTCTTCCGTCCCTGCAACATTCAATAGACGGCGTAAGGTCTGATAAGACAAATGCAACTGTTCCTCAACCATCTGTTTTCTCTTGTCCTGCTCCCGCACCTGCTTGCGGGCTGCCTGCAATAGTTGTTGAGACTGTATATAACCCTCTTGTTGGGACTGTATCTGCACATCCAGTTGACGGGCTCGCTTCAAGTCCGGCTGTATAGCTTCCCATTGGGCTTTGAAACGAACCAAGCCTTCCTCCTGCGAGGCCAATATGTCCAAAGCGGTCTTTAGTCTGGCCTGTTCTCCTTGTTCCTCTTTCTGCTTCTTTGTCCGGAGCTCCTCTTGCGTCTTCAATGAACGGACAACATTCAACTGCGCATTCTGTTCCGCCAGCAATTTGATTCCTTCCGAACGCTTTTCAGCCAACAACTCTTTTTCTTTCTGCAAGGCAAGCTGTTCCTCTTCCGGAATCAATTCAATCACACTCATCTTATTATGAATCAAAGCTACCTCTTCCTGCGCTGCCTTATTCCGGGCAAACACTTCCTGCGAAATGAAAGAATACACTCCGGTCCCCGTCAGTTTTTCAAGCAACTCCGCCTTAGCCGCTCCTTTAGATTTCAAGAAAGTGGCAAAGTCATTCTGAGCTAACAATACGGTACGGGTAAACTGCTCATACGTCAACCCGATCAACTCAACCAACTGTGCCAGCAACTCCTTCTTCGTCCCTTGAAATTCTTTCCCCGTATCCAGCTCCTTCACCTCCATCATTTGCGGCTGCAAAGAGCCGCTCACTTTATTCCGTGTACGTCTCACCGACCAACAAGAGCGGTAACGGTGTCCGTCTACTCCCAGAAAATCAACTTCTGCATAACCGTCACTTGTGCCACGACGCAACAGGTTACGCACATCGGACTGATTAATCCGGTTATCCCCTACATCCGCCAGATTCACACTTTCCACCGAAGCGGCGAAACGGGGCGCTTTATCATACAACGCCAGACATAACGCGTCCAACAAGGTTGACTTTCCCGCTCCCGTAGGACCAGAAATAGCGAATATACCAGCCGAGCACAATGGCTCAGCGGTGAAATCCACTTCCACCGTCCCTTCAATGGAAGTAAGATTCTTCAATCGTATAGCTAATATTTTCATCTTTCCTCCTCTTCTTTACGGGTGGCAGCCAAATAGGCTTCTTGAAACAAATCAACCAAATCCTCCGGCATTTCTGACTGATAAATCTTCTCAAATGCAGACTGTGCAATCTGCAACGGTGACATCTCCTGTAATCCTTTTTTCCAGTCTGTCTCCTCTTTCTCCACATTTTCCGCACCGGTACGGTAAAAAGAGACAATGCGTGCCAGGCGATAATTCTTATCCGCCAGAACATCCTCTATCTCCTGCCGGAGCATGGGTTCGGGCTCTTCCAGCAAAACCTTCACTTCCAGATAGGGAGCGGTTCCTTCCGTCTCCGGCAATTCGCCCAACATCTCCAATATCTTTTCAGGCAATTCCGGCTCACCGCTCGGCACACTTATCAAAGGTATTGATTTCGGACATTCTATCCGTCGGATGTCTACCGCACACCCTCCGTCAAAAGCCACCATTACCACTCCGTGATGATAATGCCTTTCGGCAAAAGACATCGGAATCGGACTTCCCGCATAGCGTACATTCTCCCGGCCGGATACCCGTTGCGCTTTATGAATATGTCCTAGAGCCGTATAAGCGATCTGTTCGGGAAAAGCCTCCGGTGACACGCACTCCAGTCCGCCTATCACTGTGCGTTCACTATAATCCTTTTCTGCAATCTCCGAACCGGTAGCTTGCAGATGACCTATGGCAAGAATGGCCTGATTCGGCTTACGGCGTTTCCACAACTTTCGCAGAAGCTGCGTATAAAGTTCACGAACCCCTTCCGAATATGGATTCCCCTCTGTCTGCACTACCGGATAGTCTCCTTGACGCAAAAAAGGAACCGCCATACAAAGTAATTCAACTTCTCCCTGCCGGTTCTTCAGTTCCACGCATAGATGATCGTAATCAACCGCTCCGCCTTCCAACTTACGTACCACTCCCCTGACCTCTGTTCTCATAGCCTGCAACAAAGGTAAAGGAGCTTCCAGACGTGCCGCCGAATCATGATTTCCGGCAACAATCACAATTTGCAGATTGGGATTCTCCGCCGTAACCCGGTATATAAACCGATAATATATACTTTGGGAAGCAGCCGAAGGATTGGAAACATCAAACACGTCTCCGGCTATAATCAATGCATCAATCTCCTGCCGGAGGATTTCTCCCGCCAGCCAATCTAAAAACGCCTCATGCTCCTCTGTACGGTCATAACCGAAGAACGTTTGCCCCAAGTGCCAATCGGCAGTATGTAATATACGTATCATATTTTTAACAGCTATCTCTAATAACGAGAGACAAAAATAACACAATCGAAAAGATTATATGGTATCCGCATCTCTTTTTTACAATAATCATGTATATTTGCAATGTAAAAATCCAACCCTATGAAGATACTTTATTATATTTATCAGATTTGCATCGCTTTACCTATATTATTAGTGTTGACTATCCTTACGGCACTCGTCACCATCGTAGGTTCTCTTTTGGGAGGAGCCCACATCTGGGGATATTATCCGGGAAAGATATGGTCACAATTAATCTGTCTGTTCCTGCTGATTCCCGTAAAGATTCAAGGGCGTGAAAAGTTGCATGATAAAACTTCCTATATTTTTGTACCCAACCATCAAGGTTCATTCGACATATTCCTGATCTACGGTTTTATCGGAAGAAACTTTAAATGGATGATGAAAAAAAGTCTGCGTAAACTACCGTTCGTTGGAAAAGCCTGCGAAAGCGCAGGGCACATTTTTGTAGACCGGTCCGGTCCGAAGAAAGTGTTGGAAACGATCCGGCAAGCGAAGGACTCTTTGAAAGACGGAGTATCTTTGGTCGTTTTCCCGGAAGGGGCTCGTACTTTCACCGGACACATGGGGTATTTCAAGAAAGGAGCTTTTCAATTGGCGGATGACTTACAACTGGCAGTAGTGCCCGTCACCATTGACGGCTCATTTGAGATCCTTCCGCGTACAGGCAAATGGATACACCGTCACCGCATGATTCTCACGATTCATGAGCCTATTCCGCCTAAAGGAAAAGGTATGGAAAATATCAAAGCGACTATGGCGGAAGCATACGCCGCCGTTGAAAGTGCTTTACCGGAGAAACATAAGGGAATGATAAAGAACGAAGATCAAGACCGATAATAGAGAAGTTATATTCACTTCTTTACCGAAGCATTTTCTTCCAGACGCTTGTGCTCTTCTATCAGTTTCATATTCTCTTTCGCCTTCGAAAGAAACTCTCTTACCAACTTATTGCTTTTAAAAGAATAAGGAGCGTCTTTTATGATGTCATCTATCTGCGGAGTCATAATAGGATAAGGCAACGAACTGCAAAGCATGATAAACACATTGGGTCCCAACACATTTTCGTAGTTGGTGGAAATGAAAGTCTTCACATATTGATTCATCTCTTTCATCAGCGAATCTCCTTCCACTGCCAATTGTGAATGAATCTCATCCAAATCACCTCCGTCCATCACCATACGGGTTTCTTTCTGTTCCAACTCTCCGATACTTTCCTCCAGTCGGTTTCTTTTCTCAATAAACTCGTATAGTGCCGTATTCAAAGGAGTACCCACCGCTTTGATATCCGAATTACTGATGTTTACCTTGATTTTTCCATTTTCCAGCACAATCGGCATGATGCTTTCATCATCCATATAAAGTGTCACCATCTGTACGGAATCGACTTTGCCTTTCATGGAGAACAGACCGTGCGCTACCTCAGCAGAATCCAGTTTCACCCATTCACCATCACGCAAGGACTTAAGATACAGCATTTTTCCATCCAGGCTATTCACAGAAGATGTTCCTTCGATCTTGTACTTATTAGTGCAGGAAGCCAGAAACGGGAGCAAAAACAATAAAGATAAAAGTTTATTCACGTTCGTCTATTCATTTGATTCTGCGTGCAAAGGTACAACCGATTCATTTTTCAGAGAAACATTTTATCAATATTTAAATCTTGTAAGTCTCTTTTCTTTAATAATCCTTATAAACATATGGAGAAGGCTTTTTTTTTCATTTAGTTTATCTAATTTTGCGGCTATGAAAACATCAACTTACGCCCCTTTTGCCAAACCTCTCTATGTGATGGTAAAGCCGGTAGGTGCCGTATGCAACCTGGCTTGCGACTATTGCTATTATCTGGAAAAGGCAAATCTATACAAAGATAACCCGAAACACGTAATGAGCGATGAGCTTCTGGAAAAGTTCATCGACGAGTATATCAACTCACAAACCATGCCACAGGTGCTTTTCACCTGGCACGGGGGAGAAACACTGATGCGTCCGCTTTCTTTCTATAAAAAGGCTATGGAACTGCAAAAGAAATATGCACGCGGACGTACCATTGACAACTGTATTCAGACGAACGGAACAATGCTCACCGATGAATGGTGCCGGTTCTTTCACGACAACAACTGGCTGGTAGGAGTTTCTATCGACGGACCACAGGAGTTTCATGACGAATACCGTAAAAACAAAATGGGCAAACCTTCCTTCGTGAAAGTGATGCAGGGTATCAATCTGCTGAAAAAACACAATGTAGAATGGAATGCAATGGCCGTTGTCAATGACTTCAACGCTGACTATCCGCTGGACTTCTATCACTTTTTCAAAGAGATAGATTGTCATTATATACAGTTTGCTCCTATCGTCGAACGTATTCTTCCGCATCAAGACGGACGGCATCTCGCCTCTCTTGCCGAAGACAAGGAAGGAAAATTGGCCGATTTCTCCGTCACTCCGGAGCAATGGGGCAATTTCCTGTGTACTCTTTTTGACGAATGGGTGAAAGAAGACGTAGGCAACTACTACATACAGATATTCGACTCCACTCTGGCAAACTGGATGGGTGAACAGCCGGGAATATGTACGATGGCAAAAACTTGCGGACACGCCGGTGTTATGGAATTCAACGGTGATGTATATTCGTGCGACCACTTCGTTTTCCCCGAATATAAACTGGGAAACATCTATAATCAGACATTGGTGGAAATGATGCACAGTGAACGCCAACATCACTTCGGCAACATGAAATACCAATCTCTCCCCACCCAGTGCAAGGAATGCGAATTCCTGTTTGCCTGCAACGGAGAATGTCCGAAGAATCGCTTCAGCCGTACATCGGAAGGCGAACCCGGCTTAAATTATCTGTGCAAAGGATATTACAAATTCTTTAAGCACGTAGCGCCTTATATGGATTTCATGAAGAATGAACTAATGAACCAACGTCCGCCTGCCAATATCATGGAAGCTTTGAGAAGTGGAGAGTTGAGAGTGGAAAAGACAAAATAAGAATCATAAATATTTTAATTATCAGCATTAAAGAATGAATAGACTAAAACTTTATTTATTGGCGCTGACTGCGCTAATCGTATGTTCCGCTAAAGCGGATGAAGGTATGTGGTTATTGCAGCTAATGCAACAGCAGCATTCTATAGACATGATGAAAAAACAAGGTTTGAAACTGGAAGCGCAAGATTTATATAACCCCCATGGAGTTTCCCTAAAAGACGCTGTCGGTATCTTCGGAGGAGGCTGTACCGGAGAGATTATCTCACCGGAAGGATTGATCCTGACCAATCACCATTGCGGATATGCTTCCATCCAACAACATAGCAGCGTTGAACACGATTATCTGACGGATGGTTTCTGGGCTACTTCCAGAGAGATGGAACTTCCTACTCCGGGATTGAAATTTACATTTATCGAACGTATCGAAGATATCACTGATATTGTCAATGCTAAGATTGCTGCTAAAGAAATCACTGAGACTGAATCATTCAGCGGTGCGTTTCTCCAGAAACTGGCAGAAGAGCTGTATGCAAAAAGTGATCTGAAAGACAAGAAAGGAATCGTGCCACAGGCACTCCCATTCTATGCCGGAAATAAATTCTATATGTTCTATAAGAAAGTATACCCGGATGTGCGTATGGTGGCAGCTCCTCCTTCTTCTATCGGTAAGTTTGGCGGAGAAACAGATAACTGGATGTGGCCCCGTCATACCGGTGACTTCTCTATGTTCCGTATTTATGCGGATGCCAACGGAGAGCCGGCAGAATACAGTACAAGCAATACTCCCTTGAAAACAAAAAAACATTTGCCTATTTCTATCAAGGGCTTGAAAGAAGGAGACTATGCCATGATTATGGGATTTCCCGGAAGTACAAGCCGTTATCTGACCGTATCGGAAGTAAAAGAACGCATGGAATCGGAAAACGAGCCGCGCATCCGCATTCGTGGAGCCCGTCTAGCTGTTTTGAAAGAAGTAATGAACGCCAGTGACAAGATCCGTATTCAATATGCCAACAAATATGCAGGTTCCAGCAACTATTGGAAAAATTCTATCGGAATGAACAAGGCTATTATCGATAATGATGTACTGGGCACAAAAGCGGCACAGGAAGCCAAATTCGCTGAATTTGCCAGAAAGCAGAACAATACCGATTATGCGGAGGTAGTGAAGAAGATAGATGACTTGGTAGCTAAGACAGCTCCTCTCAACTATCAGTACACTTGTTTAAGAGAAACGTTCTTCGGAGCTATCGAGTTCGGAAGTACCCTGCTGTCCAAAACTCGGGAAGCATTGGTAGAAAAGAACGATTCTTTGATTAAAGTACGTATCGAAGCTCTGAAAGAGACATATGATGAGATTCATAACAAAGACTATGACCACGAAGTAGACCGTAAGGTGGCCAAAGCATTGTTCCCTCTTTATGCGGAAATGATTCCGGCAGAGCAACGTCCGTCTATCTACAAACTTATCGAACAGAAATATAAAGGCGACTATAATAAATTTATCGATGACATGTATGACAATTCCATTTTTGCCAATCGTGCAAACTTCGAGAAGTTTATCAAGAAACCGACTGTAAAAGCTATTGATAACGACCTGGCTTTGCAATATTGCCAGTCCAAATATGATTTACTCGAACAACTCATAGGACAGTTGAAGGATATGGACAAGGAATTGGCTTTATTACACAAAACCTACATCCGTGGTTTGGGTGAAATGAAATTACCTGTTCCTTCTTATCCGGATGCGAACTTTACAATCCGCCTGACTTACGGTAACGTGAAACCTTACGACCCGAAAGACGGTGTACACTATAACTACTACACTACTACCAAGGGTATTCTGGAAAAGGAAAATCCGGAAGATCGTGAGTTTGTCGTACCTGCCAAGTTGAAAGAGCTGATAGAGAAAAAGGACTACGGCCGTTATGCTTTGCCGAACGGTGATATGCCGGTTTGCTTCCTTTCAACCAATGACATCACCGGAGGTAACTCAGGCAGTCCGGTTCTGAATGAGAACGGAGAACTGATCGGTTGTGCATTCGATGGAAACTGGGAATCGCTGAGTGGTGATATCAACTTTGACAACAACCTGCAACGTTGCATCAATCTGGATATCCGCTATGTCCTGTTCATCTTGGAGAAATTAGGAAACTGCGGACATCTGATAAACGAAATGACAATTGTAGAATAAATGAAAAAACAAATCCTATTTGCAGTCTTTTCATTGGCAACGCTCAGTATCCACGCCGACGAAGGTATGTGGATGCTGACCGACTTGAAAACACAGAATGAAGTTGCCATGCGCGAGCTTGGACTTGAGATTCCTATTGAAGAGGTTTACAATTCCAACGGTCTTTCTTTGAAAGATGCAGTCGTACACTTCGGAGGAGGATGCACGGGAGAGGTTATCTCTTCCGAAGGATTGGTACTGACTAACCACCACTGTGGTTACGGAGCCATCCAGCAACACAGCAACGTGGAGCACGACTATCTGACAGAAGGCTTTTGGGCGATGAACCGCGATGCGGAGCTCCCTACTCCGGGACTGACCGTTACTTATATCGATCGGATTCTTGATGTGACGGATTACGTCAACGAGCAGTTGAAAAAAGATCCGGATCCTGACGGAATCAATTACCTGTCCCCCAGCTATCTTAGTAAAGTAGCGGAACGTTTTGCCAAAGCTGAGAACATAGAAGTTACTCCCGCTACCAAACTGGAGCTCAAAGCCTTTTACGGCGGGAACAAATATTATATGTTCATAAAAACCGTGTACAGTGATATCCGTATGGTCGGTGCCCCTCCTTCTTCCATTGGAAAGTTCGGAGCGGATACCGACAACTGGATGTGGCCGCGCCATACAGGTGACTTTTCGCTGTTCCGCATTTATGCGGACAAGAACGGAAAACCGGCAACATATTCGAAAGACAATGTACCGTTAAAAGTGAAGAAGCATCTCACCATCAGTCTGGCCGGTGTACAAGAAGGTGATTTTACTTTTGTCATGGGATTTCCGGGACGTAACTGGCGATACATGATTTCCGATGAAGTGGAGGAACGGATGCAAACAACCAATTTCATGCGCCAACATGTACGTGGAGCACGTCAAAAGGTACTTATGGAGCAAATGCTTAAAGATCCTGCCGTACGTATTCATTATGCCAGCAAATATGCGTCATCTGCCAACTATTGGAAAAATGCAATTGGTATGAACGAAGGTTTGGTACGGCTCAAGGTTTTAGATACCAAGCGTGCACAACAAGAAGAACTCCTGGCACGCGGTCGTGAAAAAGGAGATGACTCTTACCAAAAAGCATTCGATGAAATCCGTTCCATTGTAGCTCATCGTCGTGATGCGCTCTACCATCAACAAGCCTTGAATGAAGCATTGGTGACAGCTCTTGACTTCATGCGTATTCCTTCCACTATGGAATTGGTAGCTGCCTTGAAATCGAAAGACAAGGGGCAGATAAAAGAAGCGACTCAAAAACTGAAAAAGGAAGGTGAAAAATACTTCGCATCTGTTCCTTTCCCCGAAGTAGAACGGATGGTGGGAAAAGAAATGTTGAAAACCTATGCTAATTATATTCCGGCAGAACAACGGATCAATATCTTTGAAATCATCAATTCACGCTTCAAAGGAAGTATAGATGCATTTATCGACGAATGTTTCGAACATTCCATCTTCGGTAATCCCAAAAACTTTGAGAAGTTCATCAAAAAGCCAAGCCTATATAAGATAGGATATGACTGGATGATATTATTCAAATACTCCATTACCGACGGCATACTGAAAACTGCTATCGCCATGAAGGAAGCGAATCAGAATTACAATGCAGCCCACAAAGTATGGGTAAAAGGTATGATGGATATGAGAAAGGATAAGGGAATTCCTATTTATCCGGACGCAAATTCAACTTTACGGCTAACCTATGGTCAGGTACTTTCTTACGAACCGTTCGACGGAGCTGTTTATGACGCTCACACAACCCTCAAAGGAGTGATGGAAAAAGAAGATCAAGGCAATTGGGAATTTGTAGTTCCTCAGAAATTGAAGGAGTTATACGCAGCCAAGGATTATGGGCGTTACGGTAAGAATGGTGAAATGCCCGTTTGCTTTATTGTAAACACCGACAATACGGGAGGAAACTCCGGCAGCCCGGTCTTCAACGGTAAAGGCCAGCTGGTAGGAACTGCTTTCGACCGTAACTTTGAAGGATTGACGGGCGACATTGCTTTCCGCCCGTCATCACAGCGCGCAGCCTGTGTCGACATTCGTTATACACTCTTTATTATAGATAAATATGCGGGAGCTTCCCACATCATTGATGAATTGACTATTGAGGAATAAAGAACCTAAACAGTTATAAAGAATAAATGGATAATGAATGATGATTGAATCATCTGACTTCATTATCCATTTTTCTTTGCTCATTCCCCGTCAATCAGACAAAGCTTTCTACCATATACATTTCATCAGTTACCACATTCATTGTTTCTTCCAATTCAAAAATTATCCGCCGTTCACAGCTACGCGCCCAAGAGGTAAAGTTCCGGTTCGGAGTATATCTTCCGGCGAAACGAAGCAACGATTCCAAATCAAAAGAATCACTGATAATTCCCGCACCTGCCCTCATCGCGTCATAGGCATTACAATCTTGTTCGATATGTGCCGGCACCATCAAGACAGGTTTTCCAAGATACATCGCTTCACAGATAGATTCAAACCCTGCCGTACTTGCATAAGCCCGGCAACCAGCCATTCCGTTGAGAAACTTGATATCATCAATCTGATAAAAACAGAGCGTCTCATCAACCTTTGTCACTTCCTCCGTATCCGCTTTATCCCAAAAGAATTTCAGCGGTATCTCCGGATGACAAATGTGAAACTTCTCCACACTATCGGAAAAACCTGAATTCACCATATATCCATGAATATAATTCCCCTCTTCCGGTTGGATGGACGTCACTTCCTGACGAATCAGAGGTGGTACTACAACTATCCGATGTACATCATCCTGTTCCATAGTTCTAAAAGATAAAGCTAGCTTCTTCGAAGCCCTAATAGCCGTCATCCGCGTAAAGAAACGTAACATCCATAGTTGAACGAAGTTCTTCTCCGGAAATTCAAAATCACGATGCAGAAATAAGTACTGATGTCCGATGCATACATACGGGACGGCAGGACGGAAAAAAGCGTATGTAAGTCCCGTCAAAAGTTCGTAGAAGTTAATGACAATCTCTGCACCCGTCTCCTTGATCCGCTGATTTATATAGCACATGCTACGAAAGTATTCCGGTATCTTCCGCAAATTATAAAAAACACTTTTCTTCAAACTCGGGCGTTTACTATCTGCTGCAGGCAGAAAGTTCGGACTAATAAAACGTTTCACCGGTGCATGAATACTCCGGTTGAAAAATCCCGGTAAGGTACGTGACGAACTCTTACCCACCAGCACTTCCACCACTTCGTGCCCGTTACGCAGTAACATTTCTTCGAGGGTGATGGCTTGTGTCAAGTGTCCCCTACCCTCACCTTGAACAATAAATAAGAATTTCATAGGCTATCATTATTTAGTTCAACCTTTATTTCGTTTCGATACGCAAAATTCCTTGTTTCACATTACAATAAGATGTCTCTACAATTACTATTTTGTGAACAAAAACGGCATTTTTCCGTTATATATATAAAACAGAGTTTATATTTGCAGTCTTCAATGACTGACAGTTAATTTTAAGAAAGGAAAGATTTATGGAAAAGTTTGAAGATTTAATAAAGTTGCCGATGCCGGTTTTAGTAGATTTTTTTGCGGAATGGTGTGGACCCTGTAAAGCGATGAAACCTGTTTTGGAAGAAGTGAAACAGAATGTAGGTGATAAAGCGCGTATTGTAAAGATAGACGTTGACCAGCATGAAGAGCTGGCTACAAAATACCGTATACAAGCAGTACCGACCTTTATACTGTTCAAAGATGGAGAAGCTGTCTGGAGACATTCAGGTGTAATCCACAGTAGCGAACTGCAAGGGGTAATTGAGAAACATTATACATAAAAGACAGAATAACGAATGAAGAAAGTATTAGCAATGGTAGCTTTCGTCATGGTAAGCGTGATTATATACGCTTTCAATGACAAAGCTGAAACCAATCAAGGTAAAAAAGAAGTAACAGGTAACGGTGAAGTCGTCGTAATGAACAAGGAAATGTTTCTGAAAGACGTCTTCGATTATGAGAAATCAAAGGAGTGGAAATACAAAGGCGACAAGCCTGCCATCATTGACCTTTATGCTGACTGGTGCGGACCATGTCGGCAGACAGCTCCTATCATGAAAGAGTTGGCAAAGGAATATGCAGGGAAGATAATTATCTATAAAGTGAATGTAGACAGGCAGAAAGAACTGGCAGCCCTGTTCAATGCAACAAGTATCCCTTTATTCGTATTCATCCCCATGAAAGGAGATCCACAGCTTTTCCGTGGAGCAGCCGATAAAGCAACCTACAAAAAAGCAATTGATGAATTTCTATTAAAGTAAAATCAAAAGTGACGGTATCTCATAAAGATATCGTCACTTTTTTATATCCCCGCATTTCTTATTTAAAATATCCTACCGGATGATTCATCATGGGAATCTGACCGTCTTTTAGCTTTAGCACTTTCTTCAACTGATTGCCATCCATCGATGCACGTGGCACTGTAGCCAATTTAGCGGAAGAACAAAAGACAGAAATGTTCTGTGAAACGATTCCTGCATCCATAGCTCCCATCAACTGGTTACGGACATTCTTTGCATCTCCGAAACGAGAAACATCGCTGACCAGAACCAAAGAGACAGGCGCCGATTTCACAAAAGCCTGCCCACCTGCAACTGCGCTGCGATAATCTCCTTCAGCAACCAGAGTCAACTGATGATTTTGAGCATCATACAAATAACTTCCTTCCGATAAAACAACATACACATTCACATCCTGTTTGTTCAAAGCAGAAGGAGCTGTGCGTTTACCCGAGTCTTTGCGGTTAACTCCATTAGCAGCCCATAATAAATCCGAAAGATCCGACAAGCTCAAAGCCTTTGCAGCAAATTCCCGAGTAGAATGCCGTTCAGACAAGGCTTTCATTACCGAACCTGTACGGCCCAAGTTAGGTTTCGGCAACTTAATTACTTTTTCAGCAGCCAAAGCGACTACAGAAAACATCAAACAAACTAACAACAGTTGTACTTTTCTCATAATTGCGGCATTTAAAAGTTGATGAGCAAATATAAACAAAAAAGGTCTGCATTCGTATGAGAACACAGACCTTTTAAGAGTTATTATGAGGCTTGATTATTTATCACCGAAATAACGGTTGTACAAACCTTCAAAACCTTTACCGTGACGAGCTTCGTCTTTACACATTTCGTGTACAGTGTCGTGAATAGCATCCAAGTTCAAAGCTTTAGCACGGGTTGCGATACGTTTTTTATCTTCGCATGCACCTTGTTCAGCGTCTTTACGTTTCTGCAAGTTAGTTTTGGTATCCCATACACAGTCACCCAGCAACTCTGCAAATTTAGCAGCGTGTTCAGCTTCTTCCCAAGCGTAACGCTTGAAAGCCTCAGCTACTTCAGGATAACCTTCACGGTCAGCCTGACGGCTCATAGCCAGATACATACCAACTTCAGTACATTCGCCCATGAAGTGGTTGTTCAGGTCCTTGATCATTTCTTCATCACAACCTTTTGCAACACCGATAACGTGCTCATCAGCAAAAGTCAGTGCACCGCCTTCAGTCTCAACAACTTCAACGAACTTGCTGGCAGGAGCTTTACACAAAGGACATTTCTCAGGAGCTGCGTCACCTTCATAAACGTAACCGCAAACAGTACATCTAAATTTTTTCATTTTCTTCTCAATTTTAAATTAATTAGTCAATACGTGTTTCTTTATCTTTACTTAAGCAATTCTTGCAAATACCTTTATAATAATAATGAACTTCTGCTACCTGATGCCCCTCCATTTCCATACTTTCCACATCTTTCACCGCCTCGGGACATTGCAAATCATAAATATGTCCGCAACATTTGCAAAGGAAATGAGAATGGAGAGAAGTATCCGCATCAAAATTAGTATTTTTTTCATCAATTGTGAGCATCTGTGCCGCTCCCTGCTCCGAAAACAGTTTCAAAGTATTATAAACCGTAGTTTTTGAAAGCGTAGGCATAGATGGAGACAATGCGGTGTAAATATCATCCGCCGATGGATGGACAGGATATTCCATCAAGTATTGCATTATGGCAATGCGTTGTACTGATGGTTTGATATTATGATCTAATAATCGTTCGTATGGTTTCATCATTTATCCCTTCCTTTCCAAACTTGTATTCATTACAATTATAAATCTAATGCAAAGATAGAAACCCTTTATCTTATTTCCAAATAATTCATTACTTTTTTTATGACATGACCGGTATTATCAGATTTAATTATCCGTATCAACTTCAGTTTCTTCTACAATATCAGAAGGAACTCCGTCACAGCGTACATACTTAGACACATCTCCCGTATCATCTTTCACTGTCCAGACCATAGAACCAGAAGGTAGAAGATCTGTTACGATATATGAATTGTTCCAACGACCACCCAAACTGTAATCATACTTGCCACTCACAATATATCCCAACTCATTATCTTTTTCAATCTCGAATGTCCCGCTGAGAAAGCGGGCATACATACTATCGAATTTCTGATACATCTGAAAAGTTTTATCTCTGCGGATAAAAGTTATATAGCAATAAGTGCCTTCGGCGAGGGGCTCCCCGTTCCACTCCATCAACTGCCAGGTGCCGTTCAGATTGGCGGAAGTCACCTCCAGTGTCTCCACTTTTGCCTCATCTTCATCATCACAGGCCACAAAGCCAAGCAAGAGTATACATAATGGTATTATTCTGAAAAGAATTCTCATATTATAGTTTTTTAAAATGTTAATCAAAAATATTATTGTAAACGTTTGACAGTAACTTTGACCATGCGGTCCGTAATCGGCGCATCAATTCCTTCAATCATAAAATTGAACTGCCATCTGTCGTCCGGAGTATCGGGCAATTTACCGCCATCCACCGTGATCACCATATCCGCTTCCTTTCCCGGCTGTATTACTGCCGGTTCCGTATGAAAAGCAGCATACGGAGGAAGCATCAGCGCAGAAAGCTTCAAAGGTTTCTTTCCTGTATTAGCACATAAAATACGTTCTGCAGGACGGATACCGGAGGTCATTTCCGAAAAGGTAACCTGTTTGCGTTTCATGCGCAGCACCCCCATTACGGAAGGAAGGTAACTCCATTCGTCGGAGCAGACCACTTCACCTGTCAGCACCAGACGTGCAACAGGATGCCTATCCGATAACTCTGTATACACAAACGCGTATGTTTCTACTGTTCCGATACGGTTTTTAGGATTATACGCCAATGTCACCGCACTTTCCATCCCCGGAGCAAGCGCTTCCGGACTGAATGCCGCCGCCGTACACCCACACGAAGTGGTAATTTTCGTAATCCGCACATTTCTTCCGCTGACATTACGGAATGGAAATGTACAAGTCAAGGGAGCATCAGTATCGTACATACTGCCGATATGCATATGAAGAAAATCGAAAATGAATATTCGCCCACCCTCTTTCAGTAAAGGAGGATTGACCAACGAATCGACTGCCACAGAGTGATAGTCCGTTCCCTGCGCCCCCAGATAAGGGACAGGGAAAAAGGCCATCAGCCAGCAAAGCCAATAATATTTCCGTTTCCTGTTCATCTATCTGTCAAATCCAATTACATCCATCCGTTATCATTCGCATTGTTGCGGACAGTAATGGTGAAAGATTGTTCCTTGCCACCACTCGTTTTCAATGTGGCGTTTGTCATCCCCGCAACAATCCCTCTTACTGTCATTACAGTACCTTCAAAGGTAGCGACCGCCTTCGACGTATCATTAATGCTGCATTCGTACGTCAAATTTTCCCCATTCAGGAAATAACGTTTCAGGTCTATTTTCACGGTTTTACCGACTCCTACATACAAATTGGGCACTTTCATATCCGACCCGCTTCCTGCAATAGCACGCAGCAACGCTCCGGCATCAACCAGTTTACCCATTTTACCCCTGTAAAAAGGAAGTTCCATTTTAGTGGCCGACCAACCCGGAGAATCATGTACATAATAATAGGTCTTATAACCTTTATAATAAGAATCAACTTCTTTCGCCGTTTGCTTCATCAAATTGATAAACTCCTGTGCCTTGAAGTGACGACGTTGCTGCATGGCATACGACAAGCCTAATGCCGCCACTCCCGACACATGAGGACAGGCCATAGATGTACCTTCACTATAGCCGTAGGTTGCTTTACCTTCAACGACTAAAGTAGAAAGAATCATTCCCAAATCAGCATCTGTCTCATTACTGTCAGTACCTTCACCCGGAGTACAATGATATTCACTGTCCCCTCCCGGAGCACAAAAATCCACCTCCGCTCCATAGTTAGTAAAAGATGACGGTGTGTAATCAGCAGCGATAGAAGCAACCGACAGACATCCTTCATAAGCTGCCGGATAGGAAGACATATATGAATATTCATTACCGGAAGCAAAAATAGCCAGTCCTCCCTCAATCACTCCGTTAGGAGAACCTGCATTATGAATAAAATAATCCAAAGCTTCTTTTTCCAACGGATAAATTTCAGCCCATTCTTCATCACTGGCAGGTCCCGGCATATATCCCAGCTGAGGATTAGCGTAAGCGGAGTTATATCCCCAGCTGCATTGCAGGATTACTGCTCCATTGTCGGCTGCATACTTGATAGCTCTTGCTTCATTAACCATCTTGACCTGATCATCACCATCAAAAACCTGACAAGACATAATCCGTACGCCCCCTTTGGCTCTATTTCCTCCGGCAATGCCACAGACTCCTATGCTATTATCATTCACAGCTGCTATCGTTCCTGCCACATGAGTGCCGTGACCGGTATCTTCAGCAGCCTGCCAACTAATGTTCCCGTTGTTTTTCACAAAATTGTAACCATAACGGTCACCGTTATAACCATTATTGTCATTATCCCGGTCAGAACCAACTGTCTCTTGTTCGTTCACCCACATATTATCCGACAAATCAGGATGTTTCCACATGACACCTTCATCGAGTACGGCAACAATAATTTCCGGATCACCCGTACACAGTTCCCATGCTTCCTCACAATTAACATCAGAACCGACAATGGCAGGAGCTTTCTCTGTTACAAAATCATAATCTCCCCGATTGACATATCCCCATTGATGCGACAAAAAAGCATCATTAAACTTTAAACCGTTATCCGCTACCGCACGCGTTCTCATTCTGTTTAGAGTAGCTTCCGAGACCGGAACCGGTTTCTTCTTAGGGTTATAGGCACGCTGAATGGCAGGATTTATCTGAAGTTTGGAAATCTCGCCCAAAACGGACAATCTTTCCATAGCTTCCTTCAAATCCGTATCTTTATCAAAACGTACCAGATACCAAAGATGTAATCCCGCCTTACGGCTCTTTTCTTCAGTGCGCGGATCAACAGGAAAAACGCGTTCAAAATCATACGCTCCCAAGATAGAGAGTACCTCATCCGTTGACGGAATACCTGACCGGGTAGAGGCTCCCGCCGCACGTGTTTTCATCGTGCGGTCGAGAATTTCAGTCATTTCGGGAACGAACTTAATCAATAACTCCCCTTCAGCAGCCCCTTCCGGTATCACTATGTCCGGAGTGGCGGGAATCACCGGAGCATCATCGTTCAGTTCGTTGTCACTGCAAGCTCCCGCCAACAATGCAAACGCTGTGATTGCATAAATATATATTCTCTTCATATCCTATTCTTTGAGTTCATATTTTTCCTTTAATTTAGGGAAGGCTTTAAAATATGCGTCAAATGTAGACGGCACATTATCAAACCGTACCATTTTTCCCTCTGAATTCAATCCTTTTTCCATTTGATTGTATATCAACACTTCCGGATCCCATTCTATCAAATGAGGATGAAACAACATCCATTCAGGTAGATTACCGGTAAAAAAGTTCAGGTTGACACTAAGTTTTCTCATCTTAGGAAGAATTTTAGGTATATCGGCCCCTCCATTTATTAAATATTGAATGGTATCACCGCCAAATGCATCTACGTCTTCCTGTGAGTAACCGGTCACCCCGTCCTCTCCTATTTTAAAGTCAGGCAATGTACCTTCAATGAAATTATAAGATAACCTTAACTCCTCCAAACTATCCCATAAGAACAATCTACGAAGCGTGTTATCATCTTTGGTATTAAAGAATAAACCAATACCATCCGGGTATTTGACAAGATCATTCGCTTCTCGCAGGTCAGAAAGAACCGATCTTCTGTTACCGATCAGACTTAATGACTTCAATTTCGGGAAATTCTCCTTCGTAAGAATGGAAGGTACGGAATTAAAATTGTTACTGCCTAAATCCAATGTCTCAAGACGGTCTCCCAGTTGAACTAGATCATCGGAGAGTGCGACTAATCCATATGCACTTACAGTCAAAGACTTAAGATATCTTAAACTGCACACATCATCTTCCAGTGTAATACTCTTGGTTGCCGTATTGGTATTACCAAAGAAAGTCAAACTTTCAACATACGTCAGATAATGTATTTCGTGCGGAATAGATTCTTCCGTATTAATCATATTAAAAATCACAGAGCGTACACGCCCCACCACATTTTCACCCTTCGGGAGGTCTTTATCCCCTTCTTCCCATAATACGACATTATCCCAATATCTCATGTTTTCACCCGGATTCCAATTATTACCGACTTCAAGGCGTTCTCTGATTGTGAGCAATGCCAATGAATCACCCGAACGATTATCCTCAATCTTAGGTGAAGCCTTCTGAGTAACTGTCACTACGGCAGGCTGTTCCAAATTGTCATCAGCATTTTGAGGTTTAAAATGAATTTTGGCTGTACGAATATCAAAGTCCGGATTCATCATCCATTCCACACGGATTTTAGCCGTACGCGGACGAGAGCCACGATCCAAATTGACGGTAGGGTCCTTAGGCAAGGTGAGCCACTCCTTTTCCGGAACGGCATCATATTCCGTATTCATCTTAAACGCAACATTTGTGGTGACAGTCATATCAAAGTAACGTTTACTGTAATTGTCTGACGCTTTAATTTCCACATCAGGCTTTTCGATATAAATCATCTTGCCGTAACCGGTCTGATGTACTGTCATTACGCATGGTGCCTGTCCACGCGGGATAAAACGGATTTCCGCTTTACGCATCCCGTTAATCAAGGTAGAATCGATCGAAACCGTACACTCGGTAACACCGGAACCATTGGCAGGAGAGATACTCACCCAAGGTTCCGACGCACTGGCAGCCCATTCGCCTCCCGATGAGACGGTGAGCATATCCCTGCCACCGTCAGCACCCATCGTGATATCCTCTTTATCTATAGAGAATCCGGTAATACCACTATCGTCATCATCTTTACATGATGCCACAGCAGCCATATAGACGAATAATCCTAATGCTATTTTTACTAAATATTTCATTGATATTTTATTCTATATTGTTTATTTATCCAAATCAAGCGCATCACAACCGCGAATATCCTGAGACTTATCATAAATCAACGTATATTGTCCTGCTTTGATATACGGGCAAACAGCGCTCATGTCAATCGATATATTGGGATTATCTTTGATTTCAAACACCAGGATAGTTGGTGAGATGGTATCCTCGATTTTCCGTAAATCGTTTGAACCGATACTGAACACCTTAAGACTCGGATTTTTATAAAGCCCCGTAGGCCATTCGCGCAGCGTTCTGTTACCATTATCGTCCCGTTGATGTCTGATACCGAATATTACCAGATAATTGATAGACAGCGGTTGAGTAGGGAATTGGGAAAAACTATTATAGCTCAAATCCAATCCGTACAATACCGGCATATTAATCACATAAAAATCATCTGTCAGTGCAGTCAATTTATTATAAGTTAAATCAAGGCTGGTAAGATACTCCAAAGATGTCTTTCCTTTCAATGCTCCCTTAGGAATGGTGGTCATACCGTTAGCAGAAAGATTCAAAGTTTGCATCGGTGACTCTTTCTCGAACAATAGTTTAGGAAATACCGTAAATTTGTTATGGTGTAAATTTACAGTAGAAGCATTAATGCCCCTATGCTCCTCACCATCCTCAAACTTATCTATCAGATTGTTGGAGAAATCTACCGTTCCCATCACATAATCGGACTTGGCATTGAAGATATTCGGAACTTCCGTCAACTGGTTATTCGTGCAACTGAATGTTTCCAGATCATTCCAACCAAAGAAATATTTCAATCCATTTTCCTCTTCGACACCCGGAATTTTTGTGATATTATTATTATCCAGATACACTTTCATCAACCTGACTTCCTTGCCAAAAGGATGTAATGTTTCAATTTCATTGTTAGTACAATCCAAAAGTGTCAGCTTTTTCATCTTTTTCAAGAGGTCATATGCAGGGAATTCCTTCAATTTATTGTATCCCATATATAACAACTGAATTTTATCCGCACATTTGGAATCGTCTCCGATAATTTCTTCCCAGTCCGATTTCAACTGCTCATCGGAAATACTTGTATTATGCGCCACATTAAGTGAAATCAATTCCGGTAAGCTCTTCAGCATATCCGTTGGTAACTTTTCCAAATAAGGACAGTTATAAATTTCTATGTCTGTCAAGGTAGTCATATCCTCCCATTTCCATTCATCCCGTTCTTCATAATAAGGAGAATCCGGACTTACGTCTATAAAGAGACCCTCACTGCGAACAGGTGAGTTGGCTATAAAGAATTGTTCAAGCTTCTTCAACCTCATGATAGCCTTAGATACACCAGTAACTCCATTTGTCAACGTGCCGAATTGTACATCTTTCGTAGAAATACGGCTGCTCTTAATGGGTTTCATATTCGGATTATCATTAATACCTTTACATAGAATGCCGGATAAATCTTCACGGGCATCTCTCGCAAGGAACTTCGTATCATAATCCATTCTCATAGCTCTGCGCTGTTCATCGCTCATGTTGACAGAGTATCCATCGAACAGATGTCCGCCGAGCTTTTCATCATGTGTTCCTAATGACAGAATCCTCAATTCGGTAAATTGTCCGATTTCATCAGGTACCGCCTTTTTGGCACCAAATCCGGCAAGCGATATAAGTGCCACACGTCCGTTATCCAATAACTGTACACCGGGCTGGTTTCCCCACAAGTCGATATCCTTATTGAAATTCCAGTTGACTCCCATCGGCGAAGATTCTCCATAATACTTCCAGTTCGGCCCATCCATCTTCTCCCAAATAGCTTTTAGTGCTATATAGTCTTTGATATACTCGGCTGTCTCGTTAAGACGTACAGGTACTTCGGCCTCACTTGTCAATTCATTGTCTTTCACCACAAATGACTCGGATGTCTGCACAGAAGCCACTTCCAATACGTTTTTAGCCTTCTTATCCGAATAGGCTGTATAACTGCTTATCTGATAAGTACCGGCTTTCAACCATGCCACCGTATCACATTCAGCATAAGATGTCTCCTGCCCTCTGTCTGTATATCCGTCAGCAGGCTTATCTGTAAAATCCTCCATGTATTTCACACGAACGCCTTTTATCTCCGTCAGCTCCTGAGTAAAAAGGTTTTTCACTGTAATATCTATTGCCAGGATATTGCTAAACGGGTAAGCCTCACTTTCCGCTGCACGGGTTTTTACGAAATTCTTCACCAATTTAAATGTGACCATGCCCCGTGAGACAGCGTCTACGCTCAATTTTTGCGTATGCAAACCGTCGGCAATAATCGTAAAGACATTGTTCTCTTCAGCGGGTCCGGCATACAACACATTGTCCAACTTGTCATACAAGTAATAACCAATAATTGTATAAGTCCCCGTGAGCAACTTCAATTTATCACTACGCAATCCGAACTCTGCATTTTCCGCATTATATGAATCCAGCAGTAAAGTCTGAGTAATAGTTGAACCATTGTATTGCATGACAACTTTCACTTTCTTCGCATCGTTCAGTTTATCCAGTTGATCGGTCACTGCACGAGTTGTCGTTCCCTTGTCTACAGATGCGCTCTTCAATAACTTAAACTGTACATATCCATAAGTGGATTGCAACGGTTCGTCATCATCAGAACATCCTGTTACCACAGTCATTGCCAAAAAACATGCAATGAAGGGAACAAAAAATAATATGGAATATAGTTTCTTATTCATCTATTCAATGATTAATTATAGTTGGGAGTAACAATAAGCACTTTCTTTGTTTCACCGTCTTTCTCAAACAGAATATGGAATTCCTCTGTTACTTCTTCTTCCCAAGCACTGATTGAAGTAGACGATGCTCCACCTTCACAAATTCCTTCACTAGTTATATCTTCACCATTACGTTTTACCTTTATATTCCAGTCAGTCTCGAAATCACCCAGCAAAGGATCAATTTCAATGGAAGCAGAAGGATATTCCACGGTATAAATCTCGCTTATTTCAGGATAGCTATCTGTTATGTCCGAATTCGTAACTTTCGTACAAACAGCTTCTTTCATACTACTCGTACTAGAATCAAAATAAGTCACTTTAAATGCCTGTGCCGCCTCCTGCTTTTTCTCTTTCTGCACAAAATTGATCAATAGATTACTTTGCTGATAAGTGTATTTGATATCCTGCTCGTATGTTCCCATATCCGTTTCTATCAGATTCTCCCATAAATCCTCTTTAATTTCATCATATAGTGCCTGAGGCAATAGCAACACGTATCCTTCCCGTTCTTCGGAAGATTTATCAACTTTCAACCGCAAATTACCTTTTTCATCATCTTCAAGCTTCATCCATTCCACCCCATCTTCCGCTCCAATCTTCATCTGCGTCATTCCATACTCAATTACTTTCTGAATATATACCGGAACCACTTTGTCGTTCAAAGCCTGTACTGTATAGGGGATAAATTTATTATAAGTAGAGGTTGTTGAAGTACCGGTGCCTGCGCTACTTGTTTGTGTGAAAGTCTTGCCATCCAATGACACCTCCCAATTCCAAGGATTGGAATCAAGTATTTTAATACTTTTCGGATTCATACCTTTATATACCAAAGGGAACGAGTAAGGCATCACTCCATCTTCATCAACAAAAGTCAATGTACCATTTTGTGCATACTTTGCATACTGAGAGTTATCAACCACCTTCACCTCACCTTTTGTCATTTCATTTACATTACCCACAATTGCATTTCCGGCTATGTCCAACCACTCCGGTCTATTCGTTGCAGCAAAACGGAAGTTAGCTTTTATCTGGAAAGGTTTATAATCATCATATCCGACTTCTATTTCATGAATCTCATTGCCTTCCATATCATATATTTTCAATTCACGTACTTTACTATCACGTACCACATCAGCAACAATCGCCTTATTTGCTCCTATCATCATAGTCAGGCGGGCAACAGTAGGTACATCGAAAGACATAGCTTCATCTGTTATCTTCAATATAACGGTCTGTTTTCCGGCAGTTCCCGACAAAGAATAATCCTCATGATCATCATTCATAAGCCGACACCATGTAGCCGAAGAAGTCAGCTGCCAGTCAGCATTTGTTTCAAAGTTCAACTCTTTTACATCATTAGGAACACAACTGACGGTTTGTTTTTCGGGAAAAACCGATTTTTCAGCATCATCATCGTCATCCGAACAAGCACTGATACATAATGCCATGAATAGAACCGTGAAGCAACTTCCCAAACAGAATTTCCGCATAGGTGCAACCACGCTTTTTTGTTTAAGCTTTCTCATATCTCTATTTTTTATTATTATTTTAATGAATTATTGACGCCCTCTTCGATAAGAATCTGCGCTTCGTCATCACTGACCCATTTCACGGCATTGATGTAAGTTCCGACTTCATCTTTTCCGGCCGGCATCCCCGGCACATGCAATGTCATATATTGAAAAATGAATCTCTCACAAGTACTATAATAAGACACATAATATCCCGATTGATATGCCCATACTTCCCAATCACCATAAATCGTATCAAAAGCGTCAGTAGTAGAGGCAAAAGGCTGATCTTCCATCTCAATCAGCGGATTAAGTAAATCGTCAGTAGTGAATTTCACTTTAAGGTCATATCCTTTGTAGAAATAATCTTTCATAATGATCGTATTTTCCTCTTCAGGATCGACTACGGTACGAATCAGCCGCTGGCTTACACTCTGCATATACGAACTAAAATAAGTGGAATTTACAATTAAAGCATACCCTTCGAACAGATGAATATCGAACGGACACACTTTCTGCAGAATCACTTTCGTTTCAGTTCCGTAAAGTTCCCACTTCGATTCTTCTTTACTGACCAGTTGAAGAACCATTCCAAGTGAATCAGTAATCTCTATATTATCATAAATACCACGTATACGGACATTCGCCATGCGCTCACCCGCCTTGATGGTCACCGTGTTTGATTCGAGGGAAAAATGCCGTCCTTCCACCGCATTCGTCTTTTTATCCAAAATCTCCACTCCCAATGTGCGGTCATAGCTGCAAGCCTCAGTGGCCGCTACCGGTATATCAAAATACTCCTCGTTATTTTGTACCGGAAGTACGGTCAATGTATCGGAGAACATGATATAATCGGGACCGCTATACTTAACATAATCGGTGTTGCAGCCACAGAATCCAAGCGCAAAAGCGAATATGACTGATAGTCCGATAAAAATCTTTTTCATGTTTATTGGTTTTAAAACTGATTATTTATTGCTTTCATTCGGCTGGATATCAGATCCCGGTGCATCCAACTCATTTTGAGGAATGGGCCATACAAAACGCGGGTCGTCCTTCTCTACTTTCAAACTGCTGCCGTTATTCAATGACTCACTTTGCGGTTTTCTTTCAAAGCCCTTGTGCCAACGTTTCAAATCTTGAAGACGGAACCCTTCCATATAAAGTTCCTTCACACGCTCCTCCTCGATAACTTCCAACGCATTCTTTTCAGATACACTCACTCCTCCGCTATATGAAGAATAACGCGCAGCACGTAATGTTCCAAGATCCTTGCCTGCATTTCCATAATCCGGCGAGTCCTTGAAGCAATATGCTTCCGCACGAATAAGATATTGTTCCGACAACCGGAAAGGTTTCGGCATAGAAACGTGGCGAATATTATAGCTTTCCATAAGTACGGAATTTCCCCAATATTTCTGGAGCAATGACCATTGCAATGCGTGTGGATATCCGGTAAGATAAGTCTGGAAAAATATTGAAAAACGGAGATCATATGGATCGTATAATTCCAAAGCCCATTTCGCAGGTACATAATCAGGACGTACTGTCGAATAGTCATAATTAAAGAATATAGTACCTAAAGCTCCCCCATAAGAAGTAGATGTAAAGCCCACTTTCCAGATTATTTCAGTCGAAGCATCGTTCGTCCACATATACTGGTAGAAACTCTGTCCGGTATTTCCATATTGTATGGATGCGCTCGAAAGCACATAGTAACCGCTATCAATGACTTTAGTCGAATACTTGATTGCTTCGGTATAATGTTTCATATATAAAGCAATGCGGGCACGGAGAGCATAAACCGTATATTCATTAATATATGTAGTACTGTAGAGGTCATCTTTCGACACCTTTTTTTCATCTATTTTCAAGTATTCTGCAGCCAATTCAAGATCATCCAAAACAAACTGGTAGGAATCCTTCAAGGAAGCACGGCGGGCATTGTCTACCGAATCATAATGAGAAGTGAGCACTACGCCCAACTCATTTTCTGCTTCCGCATCGCTTTCGTATGATTTACAAAACAACTTGATCAATTCGGCATAACATAACGCCCGTGCAAAAAGGGCTTCGCCGTGAATCATTTCCAATTTGTCAAGCGCATCATCATCCGTTGTGCTTTGTTGCACACTCGGAATGTAATCCAACAGGAAATTACAACGATTGATAATGGCATACAAAGCTCCATATACGGCTTCAATGTCTTCATTAGTAGCTAATATATTCCAACGCCACAAATCACCGTATTGATTGGAATATCCGGTGACTGCATACACCAAATCGGTCTGCAAATCAGGCAGCAACGTCAGACGTCCGCTATAAAGCGAAGCATCCTTGAATGCCGCATAAATGCCAATAATTGCCTGATTGGCATCGTCCACTGTCTTGATAGCCTGACCGGCCTGGATAGCATCGTCAGGATACTTGTCCAAACATGATACGAAGCCGGTGCCCAAAGCTATCAACAACAAATAAATCTTTATCTTACTCTTCATTGTTTTATAGTTATATGTTTAGAATGAAACTTCCAGACCAAAAGTGAACTGGCGGGTTGAAGGATATTGTGCCTGATACATATTACTTACCCCTTCAGGATCGAGCCCCGAGAATTTGGTGAATGTGAGCAGATTTTGTCCTTGCGCAAACACCCGCAAATGTGTCAGGAAATTAGTCTTCTTGAGCAATGTCTGAGGGAAGTTGTAGCTAAGCATCAAATTCTTCAATCTCAAAAAAGAAGCATCTTCCAGAAAACGGGAATCCATCTGCGGAGTAACTCCATAACGCGGTATATCCGTCACATCACCCGGCTTCTTCCAACGGTCATAAAGCAAGCGGTTGGATTGGTTGTACGTCTCGAACAGTCCATTGCCTTCATCCAGATAACGGTCATTATTGAACACCCAGCGGTCGGCCACCCAACTGAACTGCGCAGCCAGTGAAATTCCTTTCCACGTCAATGTCGTGCCGAATCCACCTTGCCACGGAGCCACAAAGCTCTTGCCGGTCATCACTTTATCGGAATCCTTGAATTCAGTTGTAATCTCACCATCTTTGGTATACCACAATGCGTCACCATTAGTAGGATTGACTCCGGCATAACGGTTGATATAGAATTCGGTAGCCGAATGCCCTACCACATACTTAAGATTGGAACTTGCAATTTCGTATTCGTCCACACCGCTATAAAGTTCGGTAATCTTATTCTTGTTGTATGAGAAGTTCGCGTTCAGGTTCCATGAGAAATCTTTTGTACGGAGTATATCACCGTTTACGGTAACTTCCACACCCCGATTGACCATTGCACCGATATTATCCCAACGGCTACCCGAACCATTCACTGCATAAGACTGCGGAACATTCATCAGCATATCTGTAGTCTTCTTATTATATAACTCAACGTCCAGGTTTACCCGGTTCCAAAAGCCCAGATGTAAAGCCAAGTTAGTGGTCCATGTTTTCTCCCAGCTCAAATCGGGATTACCGCTTTGTGCGGGATAAATACCTGTTTCGCCCATATAGTCCATTCCGCCTTTCACCAAAGACTGCCATGCATAATAGCCGATGTCCGAATTACCGGAAGTACCTGTACTAAGGGCCAGACGCGTAGTTGTCAACCAGTCATACTTCTTCAGAAAATTTTCCTTCTTCATATCCCACATCAATCCCACAGACCAGAAAGCTCCCCATCTGTTGTCCTTGCCAAAACGGGAAGAAGCATCCGTACGTACTGAAAAATCCGCATAATAACGACCGGCATAATTATATTCGCCTCTTCCGAAGAAAGAGAGGTACGAATAGGAGTAAACATTTCCTTCTCCGGTATCCGACCATGAAGTGGCCAGTGTACCATTTGAAATATTGGTAAGAAGGTCATTATTCTGTCCTCTCATGGAAATGGAGAAACCTTCCGACTGGGCATCCACCCCTTCCTGTCCCAATAAGAAATTGAAATCATGTTTTTCCTCCAACGTAAAATGGTAGTTGGCGGTATTGGTAATCGTCAGACTGAGCCTGTCATTGGAGCTACGACCGGCATTACCCGAGCCATTATTGGTGGAGAAACTGGGGAATGATTGTCTGAACGCCGTCATGTGTGCATAATCTGCCGCAAACTGTGACTTTATAGTCAGCCCTTTAATGGGACTCACTTCGGCATATAAAGTAGACAATACTTTGTACTTCTTATAGTTAACGGGGTTATTCTGCATCCAGTCGACCGGATTCTGATTGGTGCCCGTCCAACTTCCGTCTTTAGTGGAAGCAACCGAACCGTCTTCATTATAAGGATTCCAGTAAGGCATCATGAAGTGTGAAGCGGAAATAGGTGTTACAGAAGTATATTCTCCAGTCTGCGCCTGCTCTATCTCTTCATAAGACACTGTTGAAGTAGTGCCGACTTTGAGCCAATTACTAGCTTTCACATCTGCATTTGCACGCAGATTATAACGTCTGAACCCTGATCCCTGCGCAATTCCGTCCTGATCGAAAAAGTTACCCGACACATAATAATTCAAACGATCGGTAGCACGATTGACGGACACTTCATAATTCTGCAACATGGCTTTGTTATTGAACACCACGTCAAGCCAGTTGATATCCGTTTTGCGAAGAAGATCATAATCTTTTCCTTTATCCAGACCTACTTCCTTTTCAAAAAGAATACGCTCTTCCGTATTCATTTGGTTCCACTTATCCTGAGCCAATTGAGAGATACCCAGTTGGGTACGGAACGTCACTTTCGCCTTATCCAAAGCCAGTCCGCGTTTTGTTGTTATCACCACTACACCGTTTGCCGCACGTGCTCCATAGATGGAGGTAGAAGAGGCGTCTTTCAATACGGATATTGATTCGATATCACTCGGATTCAGTGTGTTGAAATCAGCACTGGACACCGGCACCCCATCAAGAATAAACAAAGGTGAAGTTCCCGAACTCAAAGAGTTGATACCGCGAATCTGAAATGAAGCGGCCACACTCGGTTCCCCGGATCCCGACATCACCATTAATCCCGGTGCCTGTCCCTGCAGTGCCTGGTCAAAGCTGGCGGCTGGTACATTTTCCATCTTCTCTGCCTTCACGGTGGATACAGAACCGGCTATGGTCCCTTTCTTACGTACACCGTAAGCCACCACCACCACTTCGTCTACCTGCTGTGCATCACTTTCCATCGACAAGTCAATACGAGTGGAAGCAGTGACCTGCTTGTCTACGGTTCTCATCCCGATATAAGAAAATTGCAAAGTGGCGGGAGATTTCGTCACTGTGATACTGTAATTACCATCCATATCGGTAATTACACCATTTGATGTCCCCTTCTCCAATACAGATACGCCAATCAAAGGCTGATTGTCTTCAGCCGAAAGAATGCGTCCCGTTACCCGATATCCGCCCTGCGCGAACAGCAACAGAGGAATATTCATCAGAGTAAAGAGCACAAACAAGAGAATTGATTTTCTCATCTTTGATACTTAAATTAAAATTAATGAAATTGATTTATTTTTATTGATTTATCAAAACAAAACAGAGAAGCTAACTTGGCTGATTTTTGATGTTGCGCCAAATTTCTAAAAAAGATTTTCGTGTTGCCACCGTGTGAGTCTGTTGTATGTTCATCTACCCTTAATTTATTTTCTCTACCAAGTAATATCGCTCGTTTGTTTAGTGTTACAAGCATCTATATTACTTAAATTTGGCTACAAATATAAATATTATAGTTAAATATAAGAAACAAAATGTCGTATATTTTATACCAAAATTCCACAAATATCTTTTTGACAGCTTATATTGTTAAAAATCAGTTATATCATTAAATAAGGCTAAACATAATTTATATTAAAAGACAGACAGACTATCTTTTTGACATACCGTCTAATTATGCAACCAACAGTATCATAAACCGTCCGAAAACCGTCCTTTTAAGGATTCACTGGAGAAACGACAATTATTCAAAACTATTTTCTATTTTTGCACCCATTATATATAAATAAGGTATAAGATGAATTACGGATTTGTAAAAGTAGCAGCAGCCGTACCGCACGTAAAAGTGGCCGACTGTAAATTCAATGTGGAGAAGATAGAAAGTCTGATTGCTGTAGCCGAAGGAAAAGGGGTGCAAATCATCCTGTTCCCGGAAATGAGCATTACGGGATATACTTGCGGTGATCTGTTCAGCCAGCAACTTCTGCTTGAAGAAGCCGAAATGGGATTAATGCAGATAATGAACAATACCCGCCAACTGGATATCATATCCATTGTCGGCATGCCCGTTATCGTCAATTCAACGGTAATCAATGCAGCCGTAACCATCCAAAAAGGGAAAATATTAGGTGTCACCGCCAAAACATACCTGCCCAATTACAAAGAGTTCTACGAACAGCGCTGGTTTACTTCCGCACTTCAATTAAGAACTGAGACGGTACGCCTGTGCGGACAAATTGTCCCGATTGGCGCCAATCTCCTTTTTGAAACTTCGGACACCACATTTGGCATTGAAATTTGCGAAGACCTCTGGGCTACCATCCCGCCCGGCTCCTCCCTCGCACTGCAAGGGGCGGAGATCATATTCAATATGTCCGCCGACAATGAAGGAATCGGAAAACATAGTTATCTCCGTTCACTTATCAGCCAGCAATCCGCACGTTGTATCGCCGGATATGTATTCTCATCCTGCGGCTTCGGAGAATCTACTACAGATGTGGTTTTCGCAGGCAACGGATTGATTTATGAAAACGGAACGCTTCTTGCACAAAGCGAGCGTTTCAGCATGGAGGAACAATTGGTTGTAAGCGAAATTGACGTGGAACGTATCCGGGCGGAACGAAGAGTGAATACGACTTTCGCTGCCAGCCAAGCTAACTTGGAAGGCAAAAGGGCGATTGCCATTGCAACGGAGTTTGTAAACAGTAAAGAGCTGAATTTAACCCGTAAATTCAATGCTCATCCTTTCGTGCCGCAAGACGATGAACTGCATGAACATTGTGAAGAAGTTTTTTCCATCCAAGTGGCAGGACTGACACAACGTCTCGTCCATACCGGAGCAAAGACTGCCGTAGTCGGTATTTCCGGCGGACTGGATTCAACACTGGCCTTATTGGTCTGCGTGAAGACTTTCGATAAACTGGGATGGTCAAGAAAGGGGATTCTCGGTATTACCATGCCCGGCTTCGGAACAACTGACCGGACTTACCACAATGCTGTCAATCTGATGAATTCATTGGGCATATCCATCCGCGAAATCAGTATCAAGGATGCCTGCATCCAACATTTCAAAGATATAGACCATGATGTAAACGTACATGATGTCACGTATGAAAACTCACAGGCACGCGAACGTACACAAATATTGATGGATATAGCCAACCAGACCTGGGGGATGGTTGTAGGTACGGGAGACCTGTCGGAACTGGCTTTAGGATGGGCAACCTACAATGGCGACCACATGTCCATGTATGGTGTCAATGCCGGTGTACCCAAAACGCTCGTGAAATATCTGGTACAGTGGGTGGCGAAAAATGGCGTGGATGAGGAATCCAAAGCTACCCTGCTCGACATAGTAGATACTCCTATCAGTCCAGAGCTGATTCCGGCAGATGAAAACGGGGATATCAAACAGAAAACAGAAGATCTGGTAGGTCCTTATGAACTGCATGATTTCTTCCTCTATTATTTCCTGCGTTTCGGCTTCCGCCCGTCAAAGATTTATTATCTGGCAAATATCGCATTCGGAGGGGTGTATGATGAAGAGACAATCAAGAAATGGTTATCCACTTTCTTCCGCCGTTTCTTCAATCAGCAGTTCAAACGTTCATGCCTGCCGGACGGTCCTAAAGTGGGAAGCATCTCCATCAGCCCGAGAGGAGACTGGAGAATGCCAAGTGATGCGAGTTTCGCCATGTGGCTTAAAGAAATAGAAAACTTATAATTCCTCCTGACAGAAATTTCATTTTGGCAGGCATTTTGTCTGTGACATTTTTGTATTTATTCTAAGTATTATAGAGGAAGAAACAAAAATGTCACAGTACTATATAAATACACTATGTTACAACGTATTAATCTCAAATATAATGCTTCCGCCCAATCATGCAACAGTCAAAGCACCCCCTTACTAGATGGAAGTTCGAAATGATAAATATCTCTCTTAATCGCCATCTTCAAGGCACGTGCAAGGGCTTTAAAGATTCCCTCTATCTTGTGGTGCTCATTCTGTCCTTCCGCTTTGATATTCAGATTCATCTTTGCAGCGTCGCTCAATGACTTGAAGAAATGAAGGAACATTTCTGTAGGCATTTCTCCTATTTTCTCGCGTTTAAACTCCACATTCCACACCAGCCAAGGACGTCCGCCAAAGTCCAGACAAACCCGGCAAAGACAGTCATCCATCGGCAAAGCATACCCATAGCGTTCAATCCCTCTCTTATTTCCCAAAGCCTGATAGATACATTCGCCTAAAGCAATGGCAGTATCTTCAATTGTATGATGTTCGTCCACTTCCAAATCTCCTTTCACACGAATGACCAGATCCATGCCGGAATGTTTACCAATCTGTTCGAGCATATGGTCGAAAAAGCCAAGACCGGTAGAGATGTCACAAGCACCGTTCCCATCCAGGTTCAAAACCACATAAATATCTGTCTCTTTTGTTGTACGGCGTACTTCCGCTTTCCGTTCTCCGGCAAAAAGAAATTCGGCTATCCGGTCCCAGTCAGTCGTTGCAAGGGCACAGATTTCTTCCAATCCTTTTCCTTTCAGTGTTTCGGTCGAATTCTGCAGATAAATAGCCCGACACCCCAAATTACGAGCAAGCTCCACATCAGTAGGACGATCACCGATTACAAAACTTCCGGAAAGATCGTACTCCGGATTATTCTGATACTTCGCCAGCATTCCGGTACGCGGTTTACGGGTGGGCGCATTGTCTTCAGGAAAACTACGGTCTATCAGAATCTCATCAAAAGTAATCCCCTCTCCTTCCAGTGTTTTAAGCATCAGGTTATGGGCAGGCCAGAATGTTTCTTCCGGAAAAGAAGATGTACCCAGTCCGTCCTGATTGGTGACCATCACAAATTCAAAATCGAGTTTGCTGCGGATAAAACCCAAATTACGGAACACTCTCGGATAGAATTCCAGCTTTTCCAATGAGTCAAGCTGATAGTCGACAGGAGGTTCGATCACCAAAGTGCCATCTCTATCTATAAATAATACTTTCTTCTTCATAAATTATCCCTGATAGTTTTTAAGGGCGGACAACAGCGTGTCATTCTCTACACGGGTACCGACAGTTACACGTAAACAGTTGCAGCAAAGTGAAATATTGTGCCGATTGCGCACTATAATCCCTTCCCCCACCAGATAATTGTAGATTTTCACCGCATCCGTCACTCTTGCCAGAAAGAAATTCGCATCAGATGGGAACAGTTTAATGGTACAGGAAAGTTTTTCAAATTCCGCTTCCAGATAATCACGTTCTTCCTTCAACGTCTTCACCCAACGCTCTATCTCATAATGTTTATGCAACATGGAAATGGCCTGCTGCTGAGTCAGCTGATTGACGTTATAGGGGTATTTGATCTTGCTAAGAATATCTATAATTTCTTTGGAAGCAAAAGCCATTCCCAAGCGGATAGCAGCACACCCCCAAGCTTTGGAGAATGTCTGGAACACGACAAGATTGGGATATTTATCCAACTCTTCGAGGAAAGACGGAGCCTGGGAGAAATCATTGTAAGCCTCATCCAACATCACTAGTCCTTCAAACCGGTTCAGCAGTTTTTCTATTTCAGAACGAAGCAGGTCATTTCCTGTCGGATTATTAGGTGAACAAAGAAAGATAAGCTTGGTGTGCCCATCGGCAGTTGCAAGCAACTTGTCGGCCGAAAACTGGAAGTCGTCATCCAACAATACTTTCCGGTATTCAACATCGTTCACAT
Source organism: Bacteroides sp. NSJ-39 (assembly GCF_014287315.1). NCBI lineage: Bacteria > Pseudomonadati > Bacteroidota > Bacteroidia > Bacteroidales > Bacteroidaceae > Bacteroides > Bacteroides sp. NSJ-39. The sequence continues at coordinate 91,135 of NZ_JACOOB010000004.1, forward strand.
CAGCACAGACCTGATACATTCCGTAAGTAGGGTCGATAGCCACTACATTGTCTTTACCCGGTTCGCAGAAAGCACGAAAAACCAAGTCGATGGCTTCATCACTTCCGTTTCCGAGAAAAATATGTTCGGGAGCTACTTTTTTGATTTTCGACAACAACATTTTCAGCTCGCACTGCATAGGATCCGGATAACGGTTGTGAGGCGTATTGTACGGATTCTCATTTGCATCCAGGAAAACAGAAGCGGTGACTCCTTTATATTCATCACGTGCCGAAGAATAAGGCTTTAATTTCCAAATATTCGGCCGGGTTAACTCTTGTAATGTTTTCACTTATTTAAATTTTAAGTTATGAATTTTGAATTGCTTTGAGACGGACAGTTACGGCATTTTTGTGCGCATCCAACTGTTCGTTAGCCGCCATCACTTCAATAGCAGGACCAATGGACTTCATACCTTCCGGCAGAATCTCCTGAAACGTAATTTTACGGATAAAACTATCCAGGCTCACACCATTATATGCCTTGGCGTATCCATTGGTAGGTAACGTATGGTTCGTTCCCGAAGCATAATCACCGGCACTCTCGGGAGTTAACGAGCCTAAGAAGACAGAGCCAGCATTTGTTACCCGCCCGGCTACTTCCATATAGTTTTCCGTTTCTATAATCAAATGCTCCGGTGCATATGCATTGGTCAGCTCCAACGCTTCATCCAGATCCTTCACTAAAATCAGCTTACTGTTCTCCAATGACTTGGCAGCAATTTCATGGCGGGGCAATCCGGCTAACTGACGCTCCACTTCTGCCATCACCTCTATTTGAAGCTTCTCGGAAGTAGTAATCAATATAGCTTGGCTATCTATTCCGTGTTCTGCCTGTGACAAAAGATCTGCTGCCACAAAAACGGGATTGGCAGATGCATCAGCCAAAACTTCCACTTCTGAAGGACCGGCGGGCATATCAATCGCCACATCACGCAGACTCACCAATTGTTTGGCAGCTGTTACATATTGATTGCCCGGACCGAAGATTTTATAAACCTTAGGTACGCTTTCCGTTCCATACGTCATAGCAGCGATAGCCTGTACACCTCCCGCCTTGAATATTTTGCTGACTCCTGCCAGTTGCGCGGCAAAAAGAATAGCCGGATGGATATCTCCATTCTTATCGGGAGGCGTACAAAGTACAATCTCCTTACATCCCGCAATTTTAGCGGGAACGGCAAGCATCAGTACTGTTGAGAAAAGCGGTGCTGTCCCCCCCGGAATGTAAAGACCGACCTTCTCAATACCTACCGACTTTTGCCAGCAAGTTACCCCCTTCATCGTTTCAACCTTCTTGCCGACAAAACGTTGGGAAGAATGAAACGTTTCAATATTTTGTTTAGCCAAGGAGATGGCTGCTTTCAATTCATCACTTACCAATGCTCCGGCCGCCTGTATCTCTTCTTGAGCGACAGCAAGAGCGGACAAAGTCACTTTATCAAAAGCGGCTTCATACTCCAGCACCGCCTTGTCACCTCCTTCCTTTACCTTATTTATTATAGAACGGACGGTATCAAAAAGGCTTTCGGTGTTGAGAGCAGGACGTTTCAGCAGTTCCGCCCACTGCTCTTTTGAGGGATATTTAATCAATTTCATGATTCACCACAGATTTTACACAGATTATTTATTTCAATCACATTACACGGTCTATCCCGATATATCACAGAATCATCTTTTCAATCGGCAGTACCAAGATACCTTCTGCTCCCAATCCTTTCAACTTTCCGATGATTTCCCAGAAACGTTTTTCATCAAGTACTGTATGTACCGAACACCAGCCTTCTTGTGCCAACGGCATTACGGTAGGACTCTTCATACCCGGTAATACGGCTATGATTTCTTCCAGTTTATCTTTGGGAGCATTCATCAACACATATTTCTTATCTTCGGCAGTTTTCACCGCATTCATGCGGAACAACAGTTCTTCGAGTACCGCTTTTTTCTCATCGCTCATGTTCTTATTGCCAATCAACAAGGCTTCCGATTTCATCACGACTTCCACTTCTTTCAGCCGGTTGCTGACCAAAGTGGAACCTGAACTCACGATATCAAAAATCGCATCGGCCAATCCAATGCCCGGAGACACTTCAACCGAACCGGTAATCACGTGAATCTCAGCATTTACCCTACTCTTTTTCAAAAAGTTGCGAAGGATTACCGGATAAGAGGTGGCAATCTTCTTTCCTTCGAACCATGACAATCCCGGATATTCAATATCTTTCGGCATGGCCAATGACAAACGACACTTGCTGAATCCCAGACGCTTGACGATTTCAGCGTCCTCCTCTTTTTCCACAAACTCATTCTCACCGACAATTCCCAGGTCAGCCACCCCCGTAGCCACTGTCTGCGGAATATCGTCATCACGGAGGAAAAGTACCTCAATAGGGAAATTGGAAGATTGCACTAATAAGGTGCGTTTCGTTGTGCTCAACTTGATATCCGATTCTTCTAAAAGCGCCATTGTCTCTTCAAAAAGACGTCCTTTGGCTTGTACTGCGATTCTTAACATGACTTTACCTATTATATTTTATTAGTTGCAATTCATTTTGAGTAAAATAAAAAAGGCTTACCGTATTCGGCAAGCCTTCGTTATCGTTATATAGAGATATACAATATCATCCACGCCTACCGAGTTATTCGTCAGGAAAATGATGATGATGATGTGTAGCTGTATATTTCATAATTCAATTATTAACTGCGACAAAATTAAAGCATTTGTTTGATACTTCCAAACATTTATCACAAAAAAATAAGTTTTTATTTCAAATTAAAGGCAATATTTCTTCCGGTTCTACATCGCACTGAAGAAAATGCATCTCTTTCTTCGCTTTTTCCTGCGGAAATGTGAAATAGGTACAAACGGCTTCCGTACATACTTCGCCATCCTTATTATACAGCTTCGCTTCAATGATGACAATGTTCCGCTTTATTTCTTTGATGGATGCACGCAACACGACATGGGAGTCTTTCGTATCGATTGGTTTCCGGTAGCGGGTTTCCATTTTCGAGGTTACTCCTGTTGTCTGCAATTTACGGAGTACGACCCAAGCACAAATCTCATCCAGCAAAACGGCCTGAATACCACCATGCAATGTATCAATCCAACCTTGATACTCCGGACGGGGCTTCCAGATACTTACGATTTCCTCGCCGTCCTCGTAAAATTCCATTCTTACTCCGGCTTCATTATTGGGAGCACAACCGAAACAATTGTACCCTTCCATTCCTTTCCAGGGATTTATTATCTTCTTCATGTTTTTTTCCTTTATTAGTTTCACTTCCCAAATATAGCGAAAATATGAAATAGAAGAATAAGTTTTATCCATTTACTTGCGGATACAACGGATAGCCAGTGCTTTTTTATCAGTACCTGCTTTGGAAGATTCTGTCTGGTTTGTATCGCTTTTCAGGTAAAACACAGTTTCGGCTATCTCTGCACCTGTTTCATCCAGAGTCCAATATGCCAAATATTTGCCTTCATAGTTCGACTGAAAGGTTCCTACATACATTCCCACAGGAACCGCATTAAAACCGGACCAATTGGTCGCAGGCTCAACCGTATCTCCGGTGTTCAAAGGCAGCCATGTACCGGATTTCAGCAAGGAGGCATCCTCTTTCAGGTAAGCTTGCAGTATATTCCAATCCTCCCAATCCGGAATACTCCAATGATTCGGCAGGATATTACCGGATAATGCAACACTGGCAGTATAGAAATAATATGTTGTATTTGCTTTGGATTGCAGATATCCGACTGCACCATCTGTTACCGCATCCAATTTGGGGATTTCATTGCCATCCGCATAAAGGGAGACCTTCAAATTATCCCGCATCCAATATTGGGTTCCGATCTTCACCAACGGATAATTATAAATCATTCCTCCACGCACATCACGAACGACATCCTCCAATGCCAAAACCTGCAATACATCATCTTCCATAGTCACTGACAAAGAGACCTCTCCGTTCGCCATCACATAAACATTATTTCGGGCCGGTAAAGTTCCCGGTATATATTTCAAGGATTTTTTTTCCATATCCCATACGACACTTCCACCATGCACTTTGCCGGTCTTTCCCAACAGTTGCGCTACAAGTCCTTGAGATAAATCAGCCTTTCCATCTTGTTTCATCGGATAGATCACGATTGCTTGCGAAGAAAAATCCGGAGTCAGCAGGTACTCCTTACAAATCTCAGCTACTTGTTTTCCTTTATTCAATACTTTACAAACATTTGAATTCCCGAAAGTCAATTTTGACACGTCTATATATTTGTGAAGAGTTTCCGATCCTGCATGGTCTACTTCAGTTCCCTCCCAATCATTGATTTCTCCATTGAGCTTGCTCATGAGGATATCTTCTGCTGCTACAAAAGTTATTTCCAGTTCTCTTTGTTTGCCTTCCTGAAGTTTCAAAGTAGAGGGCAACAAGCAAGTGTAAGGTTTTCCGTTAGCCTCCAATGTTATATATTGGTATCCTACTGTCGCTTCCTGAGGTATCAAAATCAGGTCTTTACCTACTAGCCTTTCATCGACTATCTCCCACTCACCGGTAGGAATGATATCTTTCTCATCTGTAAAGGAGGAATAAGATTTCTTCTGAAAGTCATAAATGCTTTTTGTGTAAAAGCCGGAAACAGAAAGTTTAGGATTGACCGTCAACATACTTTCCACGTCTTCTCCCTCTCCAGGTACTAAAGCTATCTTTAAGCGGAAAAATTTATGATTGTAAGTCAAGGATACAGCTTCTTGACTCGCCAGTACATCTTCTTTAGTAGCAACCAGAAAATCAGAATGAGAATAGTTCACCGGAATATTTTGCTCTGTTTCAATAGATACCGGCATCTTGCTTTCTCCCATAGCTACTCCTTCTTCCCGATATGGATAATAACTGATGAAATTCAATGTCACACCATCATCCGGATAATACACCGATTCATCAGCTATAAACTCTCCATCGGCCGAACGAACAAAATGAAGATTGTCCGCATAACGTTCTTCCTGTATGGTAGTAGAACCGGCTAATGCGAACAGTCCCACTTCATCTCCTTTCTCAAAGGTGTTATTTGCCACACGCGTACTGGCAACTTCATGAATATCAGCTATAATTTTCAATGGAATATTTCCATCATTAACTACCACACCTGCTTCTTCCTCCTCCGAAATGTGATTTACACAAGCTGCAAGCAAAATAGAGAAAAGAACGAGAAAACCTACACATCTCTGCAGGTTATAAAATACTTTCATCTTAATATCTTTATTTATTTCCAAATAGAAATCTTTGATTGGACAGAAGAATAGCATAAGAGGAAGTATTCGCTTTCAGTTATGGGATACCGAACAACACGTCTGTTGCACTGAGGAATCATCAATTTCAACACACCATTTTGATGTATTGGCGGCAAATGTATATAATAAAAAGGACGTGAAGTATTGTTTTACTAGTATTTTTTTACATTTACATATAATACACCAATAATCAAGCTGTTATAAATCAGCCATTAAAATCATAGAAATTCATTCCCACATTATTATATTAGAAACTCACTAGTTTACGATAATAGTAGAGCTAACAATTTTTAGAAAGAATAACCAACTTCTATTCCGGTAATATGTTTCCCTTTTGAAGGTTCATACTGATAACAATAAAAAGCATCCAACGACCAGCGTTTAGCCAAATTTAGTTCTACTCCCGGACGATAACGCATGCGAGCCGCTCTCCAAAAAGGTGCATCATCCAAACTTTGGTAAAGTTCAACAGAAAAGTAAGGGGAAACAATTCCTTTTGTAGGTGCATAAGATAACTTCAAACGAGAGCGTAAACGAGTTTCTGCATCACCACTATCGAAAGTTTGTTGAAATCTTTCCCGTAAAGAAACTTTCAACCACTGATAGCGAAAACTTGCCGTAGCACTTAAATGATAGCGATGCCTGAATTTCCAGCCCGAATTCCCTAAATCACGAAGATGAGTTTCATAAGCAACTCCCAATTTCAAAAAGGAATATGCCCGATAGTCGCCTCCGACAGTAAGTCCCCAACGATCCCACTTGTTCATATCATCCTTTGTACGCAGCTCCACATCACCGGAGACAGAAAACCGGGAATCAATTTTATGACTTATTTTAAATTTTGTCCATGTTGTGAAATCATCATCTTGTGCATAAACAGAAGAAACGACACTCAACAATAGCATTAATAGCCAAATCTTTGTATTTAATAATATTCTACTCATTGATTATCGGGTTAAAGTGGCAAAGATAGTAAAACTCGCTCACATACGGATGGATTTCGGAAGAATAATGTAAAGTGTTTGAAACCGAAAGGGATATGCAGTTTTGTACCAAATTCTTCCGCTTATGGTTTTTGACCGGCTTTTAGGGAGTTAGGAAAACAAATCGCTACTTATCCGTTGCCTTTTCAGGATTGGAAAAGAGGTCTGGAATTTGTTTCCGTATCCCGTTCGAATATCCTGTCCACCACCGTTGAGAACGCTGTTCCTTTCTGTTTTGTGGGGTAAAGTTACTCAAATTTTTCCGTATCAGGAAAAAATACAGGCTTTGCCTGCAAGCCGAGGGGCCTTATTCTTCGTTTCGCTACATTTTTCATGCCATTCATTTGCTCGTGGATATTTACGAGGAGTATATCTCGTTCCGATGCTATAAAGGGAAAGTGATACCGAGCATCGAGCGACGGCGGAAAAAGGAGTTCGAGTTACTGTATATTCCATAAATCAAGAATAAGGATGAGATTCGATAAGGATTTCATCCTTATATTATTTCGAGTCAAACGAATAAATTACTTGACGATTTCTCATTTATTAAAATCATTTTGTATCTTTGCATTTGAAAAATCATCAAAATTTCAAAGGTAAAATGACTAATGAATATTCTATAGATGGTATAACTCTTAAGCAACGCATAGAAGCGATGCCAGAAGATTGCATTCTGTTTCGGTCTGATTTCCCTGAATACCACACAGAATTTGTGGGAAGCATTTTGTCTGAGTTAACGACAGAAGGTATGCTTGTTAAAATAGCACATGGCATATATACCAAACCGAGAAAAAGCAAATTTGGTGTAGTGCTTCCTTCAGTTGATAAGGTGGTACAGGCAATTACTGTCCGAGATAACGCAGAGGTGTTACCATCTGGCATGACAGCATTGAACGCATTAGGGCTATCAACTCAAGTGCCGATGAATTACACTTTCTTGACTACCGGTAGCGAAAGAACTATAAACTTATCTAATAGGAAAGTAGTATTAAAGCGAGGTGTACCCAAGAATTTCTGTTATGGTACTCTACTCATTTCTTTACTTGTTCAGGCACTTAAAGCTCTGAAAAAAGAGAATATAGGAGAAAGTGAATTGAATATAATCCGACAATTGGTGTCAAAAGAAACCGACAAGGAGGCTTTAAGTAAAGATGTAGACATGATGCCTGCATGGATGAAAAGAATTATAAAGCCAATGCTAACCGCTTAAAATAGAAATAGATTATGGGAAAACTGTGGTTAAATAATGAAATAGTAGACCGATTGGCAATGTTACAGCAAACAGAAGCTGGACATCATGGTGTTAATCAAGTTGCTATTGAAAAGGACTGGTGGGTAACCGTTACATTGAAGGCATTATTCCAAACAGATTGCCGTGATTCTTTAATATTCAAAGGCGGAACATCGTTATCAAAAGGGTTTAATATCATAGAGCGTTTCTCTGAAGACATTGACTTGGCAATCAGTCATTCATTCTTTGATATTGAGAAGACTGGTAAAAGTCAGCGTGAGAAATTACGCAAAATGTCACGAGCATATATTCATGAGATTCTTTCTGCTCAATTAGATGCTCGCTTGAAAGAAATGGGAGTTTCTGGGTACAATATAGAGAATGTATCTCAAGTACAGGATAAAAATGGAGAATGGCGACCGATAGACTCAGACAAGGATCCTACTGTAATCTTATTACACTATCCGTCGATTCTTGAAGATACGATCAATTATATTCCTCCACGTGTAAAGATAGAGATTAGTTGTCTTTCAATGGATGAACCTACGGAGTTGCGGCAGATTCGTTCTCTAATAGGTGAAAGTTTTGATGGCGAAGATAGAGGTGCAGAAAGCCTTGTCAGAACTGTAGTGCCAACTCGTACATTCCTTGAGAAGTTATTTCTTTTGGCGGAAGAATTCCAAAAAGAAAAGCCAAGAAGTGTCCGAATGTCACGCCATCTGTATGATTTAGAAAAACTGATGGACACAGAATATGGTTTAGAAGCATTGTCGAATCGCAAACTTTATGATGCCATAGTTGAGCATCGTAAAACTTATTATGCTTTGAAGTATGTAAATTATGATTTGCATGCTCCATCATCCATTAGCTTTACAATACCAAAATCGGTTATGGATGCATGGCAAGATGATTATGCCGATATGAGGCGTTTCTTCATTTATGGTGAATCATTAGAGTTCGATGCACTTATGCAGAAAATGAGAGAGTTGCAAGAAAGAGTGAGGGTTATGTAAAAAGTCAAATAACCGAATAGTTCTGCGCCAAATTGCCGAAAATATATATATTTATTCTACGCAAAGAAAAAACATGATACTGAAAACATTCTGAAAAAGATTATATTCGTCTTCTGCCTAAATTCTCATTTGCATATTGTATCTTTAGAAAAGAACGTGCGATCAAGGATTTTATATCGGAAATATCTGATTCCTTATCAGAAAGGCTATCGGAAAGTATGAAGATAGGTGTGGAATTTACACAATATCAATCGTTGGCTGGTAGAGACGAAATAAAAAAAATAAAAGGCGGCTTCATCCAAGAATGAAGTCGCCTTTTATTAATCCATCGCCAGAGAAGTCATTACTTCTCCTTCCTATAATTTTCCAGTCCTACTTGCAGGAAGTCAATATATTTAGTTATATCTTCATCATAAGCATACGACTTGTTCAACGGTTTTCCCTGACCATCCAGCAATACATAGAAAGGCTGGGCGTTGGCACCGAATTTCACACGTTGCAGATAACTCCATTTGTCGCCTACAGTACGCAATGTACGTTCTGTACCATTTTCTACTACTTTCACCGGTTCCGAAAGCGGAGTTTTATCATCTACATATAAAGAGATGAGCACATAATCCTTATTAATAATATCACTCACCTTTGAATCTGTCCATACGGCAGCTTCCATCTTACGGCAATTCACACAACCATGTCCGGTAAAGTCAATCATAACCGGCTTACCTTGCTGGCGGGCATACTCCATTCCCAGCTCGTAATCCTTGAATTTTGGATGCACCTCATTCTCATACAAGTTAAAATCCTGCGTATGCATAGGCGGAGCGAATGCACTTACCGCCTTCAACGGTGCTCCCCACAAACCGGGAACCATATATACCGCAAACGCCAAAGAAATAAGCGCCATAAAAAAACGGGTAACTCCTACCTTATTATCATCATCGTCGTGCGGGAATTTAACCTTACCCAACAAATAGAATCCAAGCAAAGCAAAAATCACGATCCACAAAGCAAGGAACGTTTCACGGTCGAGCAGTCTCCATCCGTATGCCAAATCGGCTACCGACAAGAACTTAAGTGCGAATGCCAATTCAAGAAAGCCCAACGTCACCTTTATCACATTCATCCATCCACCAGACTTCGGCATAGATTTCAGCCATGACGGGAACAGAGCGAACAGAGTAAACGGCAGAGCCAATGCAATGGCAAATCCTAACATACCAATTGCCGGAGCAACCACACTTCCCGTTGTAGACACCTGTACGAGCAAAAATCCGATAATCGGACCTGTGCAAGAGAAAGACACCAAAGATAGAGTGAAAGCCATCAGGAAGATACTCAACAGACCGGTCGTTGATTCAGCCTTACTATCTACCGCATTTCCCCACTTCGACGGGAGCCTGATCTCGAAAGCTCCAAAGAATGAAGCTGCAAAAACCACCAACATCAAGAAGAAAAGAATATTAAAGATAGCATTGGTAGACAAAGCATTCAGCGCACTGGCACCGAAAATCAGTGTAATAGCCAACCCCAACGCAACATAAATCACTACGATAGACGCACCGTACGTCCATGCGTCACGAATACCTTTCTTCTTATCCTTGCTACGTTTCAGAAAGAAACTGACGGTCATCGGAATAATCGGCCATACACAAGGAGTAAACAATGCCAATAATCCACCTAGAAAACCTGTTATGAATATATATATCCAAGACATATCTTTCTGTCCATGCTCCTCTCCCAGCGCTTGCAGTTCACTAATGACCGGCTTCCAAAGCTCACTGGATGCAACAGCAGGCTGGATACCTGTAGACGCATCCACCGGAGTAGCGGGAAGCAGTTCGGTCATGGCAACCGTATCTTTTGAAACAGCTAAATCTGTCTCTGTCTTGTCTGCTTTATCCTCTTTAACCGATTTGTCCTCTTTAGCCGCCACCGTATTACCCTTAGCTTCTCCGGCAAACTTGAACGGAACCTGTGTCGGAGGCAGGCAACTTTCATCATTACAAGCTCCATATTCCAGATACCCATCTATCGCATAAGCCCCTCCTGTGAACTTCACCTTTTGGATAAACTTAGCCGTGTTCTCGAAATAGCGTACTTTCATCTCGAACAACTTGTCGAAAGCAGCTATCTCCTTACCTACCGGTTTCAACTTTCCTACCGGTTCAATCCCCGATTTGCTATCGACGTTGAATGTGGCGGAAATAGGTCCTCCGTCCCCAAGCTCAGTAGAATATACATGCCACCCCTTGTCAATGGTTGCAGTAAATACAATCTCCGCTTCCGTATCGGAAAGAGATTTCAACTCCGTTTTAAATTTCACAGGATCCTGTATCTGCGCTTGCAACACATAGACCACAAAGTTTAAAAGCAGAAAAGAAAATAGTTTTTTCATTCTTTTATTATTGGGGGTTATAACTCATAATCCACGCACGCACGGCTTTCCTTTGTTTCAGCCAGAATCTTACCGGCCGCAACATGTTCCGGATGCGTTGCATAGTATCTCACATCTTCTAAAGTATCAAACTCACTGTAAAGCGCGATGTTCCAAGTCTCACCCGGATTTATATTCAATCCGACCTCTACCTTACGGATTACAGAGATTTTAGCGGGAAGTGCTTCTATCGCTTCCTTAAATTTAGTCATGACTGCCAGCTTCTCTTCAGCGGGAACATCGTCTTTTAACTTAAATAATACAATGTGTTTTACCATTACCGTTGCTATTTTAATGAATTGTTTCTATATTTGTCTTCTATATACTGTATAAACAATGCAAATTTACTCCATTTAGTTTAAATATATACTTAAAGAGATGTTAATAATAGGCATAGCAGGCGGAACAGGTTCCGGAAAGACCACCGTTGTACGGAAAATCATAGAAAGTCTCCCCACAGGAGAAGTGGTGTTACTACCTCAGGACTCATACTACAAAGACAGCAGCCACGTCCCGGTGGAAGAACGTCAGAATATCAATTTCGACCATCCGGACGCTTTCGAATGGAGTTTGCTATCTAAGCATATCATGCTGTTGAAAGAAGGAAAAAGCATTGAACAGCCTACCTATTCTTATCTTACATGTACACGGCAGCCCGAAACGATTCACATCGAACCTCGCGAAGTGGTTATCATTGAGGGAATCCTTGCTTTATGTGATAAAAAATTGCGCAACATGATGGACCTTAAAATATTTGTAGACGCTGATCCTGACGAACGACTGATACGTGTTATCCAAAGAGACGTGATTGAACGCGGACGTACTGCCGAAGCGGTCATGGAACGTTATACGCGGGTTCTGAAACCAATGCATCTACAATTCATCGAACCTTGCAAGCGTTATGCCGATCTTATTGTACCGGAAGGTGGAAACAATAAGGTAGCTATTGATATTCTGACAATGTATATCAAGAAGCACCTCAAGAATTAAAAATTGAAAATTAAAGAATGGGCGTTAGGACACTGATTATTCCTTTATTCCTTGTATTATTCTGTTGCGTGTTCGGATGTAAGAACACGCGACCCAATCCTGTAAGCGAGAACGCATACGACCTTCCGCAGATAAAAGACAGCGGCGAACTGGTTGTATTGACACTATACAGTTCTACTTCCTACTTCATTTATCGGGGACAGGAAATGGGATTTCAATACGAACTTAGCGGTCAGTTTGCCAAAAGTCTGGGATTAAAACTTAGGATCGAAGTAGCTAACAGTGTCGATGAACTGATCCGGAAATTACTGGCAGGCGAAGGAGACATGATTGCCTACAATCTACCCGTAACAAAGGAATGGAAAGACAGCCTTATCTATTGCGGTGAGGATATCATCACCCATCAGGTTATTGTGCAACAGGGAAAAGGAAAACAAAAACCCTTGAAAGATGTAACGGAACTGATAGGGAAAGATATCTATGTAAAGCCCGGAAAGTATTACGACCGTCTTGTCAACCTGAACAACGAATTGGGAAGCGGCATTCAAATCCATAAGGTAACCAATGACAGTATCACTACCGAAGACCTGATCACACAAGTAGCACAAGGCAAGATTCCATACACGGTAGCCGACAACGATTTGGCCAAGCTTAATAAAACGTATTATCCCAACTTAAATATTGGCTTGTCTATCAGTTTTGACCAACGTTCATCATGGGCTGTGAGAAAAGACTGTCCCGAGCTGGCGGCAGCAGCCACCAAATGGCATGAGGAAAATATGACCTCTCCTGCCTATACAGCCAGTATGAAACGCTACTTCGAGAATAGCAAAATGATGCCCCATTCTCCTATCCTTTCACTAAGAGAGGGGAAGATATCGCACTATGATGATTTATTCAAGAAGTACTCCAAAGATATCGGTTGGGATTGGCGTATGCTTGCTTCATTGGCTTACACGGAATCCAATTTCGATACCACAGCCGTGTCTTGGGCCGGAGCAAAAGGGCTGATGCAATTAATGCCCGCTACCGCACGGGCTATGGGAGTTCCGCCCGGAAAGGAACAGAATCCGGAAGAAAGTGTCAAAGCGGCAGTCAAATATATCGCAGCTACCGACCGTAGTCTCAGCATGATTCCCGATAAGCAGGAACGTCTCAGTTTTATCCTGGCTTCCTACAATGCCGGATTAGGACATATTTATGATGCGATGGCACTGGCCGAGAAATACGGTAAGAACAAACTGGTATGGAAAGACAATGTAGAAAACTTCATCTTGCTCAAGAGCAATGAAGAGTACTTCACCGACCCGATCTGTAAAAACGGATATTTTCGTGGCATAGAAACTTATAATTTTGTCCGTGACATCCTGTCGCGCTATGAATCCTACAAAAAGAAAATCAAAGCGTAATACTTATTTCTTATAGGTCATCATGCTGACTCCGATAATAGCCAACACAGACAGAGGCAACGCAAACAATATCGGATCTATGACCGAAAAAGGATAGGTGGAGATCAGCACATCCCTGCCAAACAGCGCCTTACAGATACCCAATACAGAAATAGGCGGGCAGGAAAGCAGCGGCACAGATTCCCATGAAGATAGAAGTGCCACGTGCTATGATGTCATGCGGAAGCATATAACAAATAATATAACTGACCAAGATAGAAAACAGTACCCCAAGACGAATAACGTTAGTCAACTTGTCACGCGAACGGGGTTTGTACGTCCCATAAATATCGGAACCGACGGAAGCCCCCATCGTATGGAATTGCGAACTGAACGTAGACATACTCCGTTGCTACCGCACCCTCCGTCTTCAAAAAGAATAGATTGCTCAATGCGTCGGCATGATAGATAGCTCCTACGGTTATTATCAAGAAAAAACAACCGATGAACACCCCGCGATTCAACTGCTTGCTGCTCTCCACAGTCATAAAACGAACCACCAGCTGAGGTTGTGCAAGACAACCGATTCCCACTCCCCGAATAAGGGAAGTAACCAATGAATACCATTGCGGAGAACCGGTCACTGGCATTGCCGTCCACCCTTGATGTCCCAATACCCTGAACTTTTCCGGAACTAACGGAGCAATTGCCGTCAATTCCTTATTGGCTTCGGTAAAGTACTCACATTCAGTTTTACCCCCATACGTCGGGTACGCAAACCGAAAAAGATAAAGGCAATGACAACTCCGATAAACATATTGAGGAAACACAGCCATTGGATTCCCATTCCGAAAGCAGCAGCCACTCCCCCGAAACCAACGATAGCGGACGCCGAAATGAAAGTAGCCCCATAGGAAAGTACCATAACGATAGGATTCATCTGACGGCCACCTACCAGATAATCGCTGGCGGACGTCGTTTTCTTATATCCCAGAAAGCCTAAATAAGCGAGTGACAGCAGATAGGCTACCACAATCAGTCCAAGTGTAAATGTATTCATCGTGTTTCGTCTTTTTCGTCGTCCTTATTCCAATATTCCAGCCCGAACCAGACCGCAAACACCACGCATACCACTGAAAGCAGGTATGGCAAAATGATAAAAGGGTCGTCTATTCCAAACATTTACGTATTAGATATGAATTAATCAGAACGCAAATGTAAGGAATTTATCGAAAAGACAAAACTTTTGCTTACTAATACTGATTATAACGTATCTTTTTTCTTATACAGAATGCTAAAACAGATTCAGCCGGTTCTTCTGGGCCTCTTCCAATGAGACGGTTTCACGACGCAGCAAACCACTCTTTTCACGAAGCGCTCTATATTCCGTTTCCAACTCATTTACCAGTTCGGCTTTCGCCTGTGGATTCAACAATCTGGCGGCAACGCCCGCATTCTGGGAAGCGTCTTTCAAATGCACTACCGGAGCATGATAGACAGGAGCTATTTTTAATGCCGTATGCATCTTCGACGTGGTGGCTCCACCAATCAAAAGAGGAATATCCAATCCCGCTTTCTCAAGTTCACCTGCCACATGAGCCATTTCTTCGAGAGACGGCGTAATCAGCCCACTCAATCCGATCATATCCACTTTCTCTTCAATAGCCCGCTGCACAATGGTTTCGGCTGGGACCATCACTCCTAAATCAACAATATCGTAACCGTTGCAAGCCATTACTACGGCAACGATATTCTTTCCAATATCATGCACGTCGCCTTTCACGGTTGCCAATAATATCTTTCCGGCAGAGGTCGTTCCCTCCGTCTTTTCCGATTCGATGATGGGTTGCAAGATGGCAACGGCTTTTTTCATGGTACGCGCAGTCTTTACAACCTGAGGAAGAAACATTTTACCCGCCCCGAAAAGTTCACCGACATAATTCATTCCATCCATCAACGGACCTTCAATCACATCGACCGCTTTATTATAGAGTGGCAAAGCCTCCGCCAAATCCTGTTCGAGATAATCACCGATACCTTTCATCAAAGCATACTTCAAACGTTCTTGAACAGAGTCCTCCCTCCATGCATCCTGCTTGACAGCTGTCTGTCCGGTTGTTCCGTTCATGGTCGCTTTCAAAGACTCCGCCAACTCAATAAGACGTTCGGCTGCATCCGGACGACGGTTCAACACGACATCCTCAATCTTCTCCAGTACGTCCGTCGGGATATCGCTATACAGAACAGAGGTTCCCGGATTCACAATGCCCATATCCACTCCCTGCTGAATAGCATGATAAAGGAATACGGCGTGCATCGCTTCACGAATATAATTATTGCCGCGAAACGAGAAAGAAAGATTACTGACTCCCCCACTGATATGGGCACCGGGAAGATTCCGTTTAATCCATCCGGTAGCTTCGATAAAATCTACCGCGTAATTATTGTGCTCTTCAATCCCTGTAGCTACGGCAAGCACGTTGGGGTCAAAGATAATATCATGCGGATTGAACCCCACCTTATCTACTAAAAGGTGGTAAGCACGTTGGCAAACCTCTATCTTACGGGCGGCAGTATCCGCCTGTCCTTTCTCATCGAAAGCCATTACTACGGCAGCAGCGCCATACTGTTTGACAATCCGGGCATGTTCAAGAAAGACTTCTTCCCCTTCTTTCAAAGAAATAGAGTTGACAACCGATTTACCTTGAAGGCATTTCAATCCGGCTTCTATTACCTCCCACTTAGAAGAGTCGATCATCACCGGAACACGAGCTATTTCCGGTTCAGACATGATGAGATTCAGGAAAGTTGTCATTTCCGACTTTGCGTCCAACAATCCGTCGTCCATATTCACATCAATCACCAAAGCTCCGTCCTCCACTTGTTGGCGGGCTATGGAAAGGGCCTCATCATATTTCTTCTCATTAATGAGCCGGAGGAATTTGCGTGAGCCTGCCACGTTACAACGCTCGCCGACGTTCACAAAATTGATTTCCGGTTTCACTTCCAGCAGTTCAAGTCCGGAGAGCCACATACATTCCGGCTTGGCAACAGGAATATGGGGTTTCGCACCTTCCACCAAAGCCGGATACTCGGCTATGTAAGCATCGGTTGTTCCACAACAGCCCCCGATAATATTGACCAATCCTTCGTGAATATATTCTTTCACCTCATGGGCCATGTCCGCAGGAGTCTGATCATATTTGCCCAGACTATTCGGCAGACCGGCATTCGGATAAACACTTATATAGTAAGGTGCACGTGCCGCCAATTGTTCCAGAAAAGGTTTCAGCTGGCGGGCACCGAACGAACAGTTCAAACCGACGGAAAAGATGTCGGCATGTTGAACGGAAGCAAGAAACGCATCTAACGTCTGTCCGGATAAGGTTCTTCCACCGATATCGGATACGGTCACCGACAACATAACGGGTACTTTGACACCTGTTGTTTTCATTGCTTGTCCGGCAGCAAAAATAGCCGCTTTAGCATTCAACGTATCAAATATGGTTTCAATCAGGATAGCGTCTACTCCCCCCTCAAGCATAGCCTCCATCTGTTGCTGATAGGATGCAGCCAATTCGTCATAGCTTAAAGCGCGATAAGCCGGATTGTTGACATCCGGACTCATGGAACAGGTTTTATTCGTAGGTCCGACAGAGCCCGCTACAAAACGCGGTTTTTCGGGATTCTTCGCTGTATACTCGTCGGCTAGTTCGCGGGCAAGTTTTACTGCGGCAAGGTTCATTTCACGCACGTATTCTTCCACGTGATAATCAGCCATAGAAACAGTGGTCGAACTGAATGTATTCGTTTCGATGATATCCGCACCGGCTTCAAGATATTTACGGTGAATATCCTGAATCACATCCGGGCGTGTCAGACACAACAGGTCATTGTTTCCTTTCAATTGTCCGGGAATATGAGCAAACCGCTCACCACGAAAATCTTCTTCCTTGAGGTTATATTGTTGAATCATTGTACCCATTGCTCCATCTAGGATAAGGATGCGTTCGGATACAATCTGAGAAATTGTCTTTTTCATTTATCCTATCATGTCATCGTTTGAACATTCTTGCCATATCCCTGCGGTCGTCTTTCTCTTTGATCGATTCTCGTTTATCGTATTCTTTCTTACCCTTCGCCAAGGCAACTACGAGTTTCGCCAACCCTTTCTCATTGATAAACAAACGCACGGGAACAATCGTAAAGCCGGGATTCTTCATTTCCCTTTGGAGTTTTTCCAATTCTTTTTTGTTAAGCAACAACTTCCTCTCTCTACGTGCCGTATGATTATTATACGAACCGTAGAAGTACTCGGCGATATGCATATTCTTCACCCATAATTCGCCTTTCGCAAAATAACAAAACGTATCTACCAGGCTTGCCTTTCCCAAACGAATGGATTTGATTTCCGTACCTGTCAACACAATACCTGCCGTATAGGTATCTATCAGTTCGTAATCAAACGTAGCCCGTTTATTTTTTATATTTACAGAGGGTTGTTTCATCTTCACACATTTAATTAAGTATGGCTGTCAGTTTATTGAAAACAATCTGAATCACCGTCGGACATAGTATTAACAACGCAGATGAGAAAAGGGTGTATCTCAATCGCAATTTTTCTTCTACGCCCATCAATGCGGGAACTCCTTCCCATACCACATATACGATGTAGAATTGCAGCAGCCAAGCAATAATTCTAAAATCAGGTAATAGTCCGGTTACAATCTGGAGCAGGAATGGTACAACAAGCGCATATCCTGCAAACTGTTGCGCCAATGGTATATCACTATGCATACCAAACATTCGCGTCCCCATCTCATTTATGGCGTATGCTGCCAGAAAATAGCCTCCGAACAGGGCTACCGCTACGGCACAACAATTGGTCATAGCTATCTGGAAACTTTGCGGACCTCCCCATCCATTGGTCAGTAACGAACCAATGAATACGGACAGACCGCATAAACCAATCATAGGATAAACAAAAGCCATATATACTTTTCGCCTATCCTCTTCCATAGAAATTTCCTCCCAAGCCTTAGCCGGAGAGGAAATCAATTTCATTGCTATGTTAAATAGTTCTTTGTAGTTCAATGTTATTCAGTAGTATAAGTTACCTCGTTCGTACCATCTATCGCCCCTTCCAAAGAGCCGCCAGTAGATGTATTAAGTTTCGTCTTTATTTTTATAGTAGTAGGTACTGTTCCCGATTTTTCACTAAAAGCTGTTATAGCTGCAGTCAAATCGTACACTTTATAGCCTTCCGCCCACCTGTCACGAGTAACTTTCTCACCTTCTGCGTCACTAATTTTATGATTAAGTGTCAATTCAAATGTTTTCGCACCACTTGCTATGTTAGTAACATCATACGTTAAAACAAAAGAGTGCTTATTAAATTCTTCTTTTTGCTTATCAGTATTTTCTTCTACTTTTACCCAATAGCCAAAGGGAACCAGCAATTTTTTATTATAAAGTAAAAAAGAAGATGGAAATAAAGATGTACCCAAAGAATACAATGCTGCATCAGCCTCGTAATCCGCAGAGTTTGCCACCGGTCCCTCGTCATCATCAGCATCAATTGCTACCGGAGCACTTCCTTGATAGAGTGTCACAGTTATTGAAGCTGCAGAAACAGATTGTTCCTCTGTATTAAATTGATAATAAAACATATACGTTTTCCCATACTTTAAGTCAAGCAAGGTCGCATCTTTTACAACTAATTTCTGATTGTTTGAGACTGCGAAAGTAGCAGGATATGTACTAACACATTCAGCTACAGCCAATCCTGTATAAACTGGATTATTTTCTCCATTCATACAAGAAGTCACCGACACACTCATCACCACAGCCATCAAAGCTACCAATAAAAATTTCATCTGTTTCATAAACATATTTTTTAGATTTTGCAAAGATATAAATTCTGATTCACACTTACTAAATGCAAATACTTAAAAAATACTGCATTCATCATTTTATTATTTTTGCAAAAAGGTCTAAATGGTCATCCACATAACTTGCGACCAATGCCGTAACCTGTTCCTCCATCTCCAAATAAGCCTCTTCCAACTCATCAAAAGCCTCATACTGCTCGTACATAGCCATAAATTCATCATCTGTCCGTTCCTTCTCCAGGTCTTTTCGGTTGACATCATATATTTTTTTTGCTTTATAGACCAATTTCGACAACTCATCCGCTCCCCATGAACGCATTACTTTAGCAAACGGATTATCAAAAATATATCCGCCATAGCCATTCTGAATCAACTGACAAAATCCGCCAACCATTATCTCGTCACGAAAAATCTGATAAGCGAGTAAAGAATGTTGTTCCCCCGTTAACAAAGGCATAGTTTCGGCAGTCAGTTCACCACCAATCACCTCCTTATATTTATCGGTAAACACTTGGATGAATTCATCCATTCCCTCACCCGCAGCTTTTTGCAAAGCGGACTCCATTACTTCTATCATAGTTCTTTCCAAATAAATGATGTGCAAAGCTACGAATTTCATCCTATATCCAAGTACGAAAAACATAAATAAATTTGCAGCCCTACGAATTATAAGCTAATATCTACATAAGGTTTTAAAACGCCAGTTTTATTGTCATTTGTCATTTTCACGAGTTAATCAACTGATAATAAGAAAGATAAAAATGACAATAGACACTGACAATAGGATGACAATAAAGTGACAAACGAACTATATTATCACTTTCAACGTTCACCACATCAAACTATCATATTGAAAATCAATCAATTCAGTAAAAAGTCATCTTTTATCCGTTTATTCTAAGAATTGCACTTTTCTCCACCAAAACTTCAATTTCGGCTCACAAATGATCATACTTAGACCATTTAACAAATATATCCTGCTATTCTCTTCCGAAAATCGACACGTTCATCACCTTTATTTATTACCAGATAAGTCTCACTCCAGCATAGACAAAGTTGCTTTCAACTGATAATTAATTTACTTCGATTGCATACAAACTATAAATGAAAGTTCCGTTTATAAAAACAAAGGCTTTGATTATACAAATGAAGATTGCGTTTATAAAAACGAAGCCTTCGTTTATAGTTTAGCAGTAGTCTAAAGCAACTTAGAGATTAGGTAAAAAGAACTTTACGATAAGAAGAAAACAAGTTTACCCTCAATAGACAATGTCAATAATAGCAGTAGTTCGGCAAATGCAATCCCGACTTTACAAACTGAGAAAAACATAAAGGGATTTATCTCTTTTCACAAAAAAGTAATAAAAGGCGGTTTGCAGAAACAAATAAATCGACTACCTTTGTGGGCGATTTAGAGAATCGTGACTACGTATTTTTAATTATATCACTTAAAAAAGAGCTAATTATGACTTATTCACACGAAGTGGAACACATGTGTGTTGTAAAGAAGGGTCCTAATCACGGACCGGCTCCCATACCCGAAGAAGGCAAATGGGTAAAATCTAAAGAAATCGTTGATATTTCAGGTTTGACACACGGTATCGGTTGGTGCGCTCCTCAACAAGGTGCTTGTAAACTGACACTGAACGTTAAAGAAGGTATTATCCAGGAAGCTTTGGTTGAGACTATCGGATGTTCCGGTATGACTCACTCCGCTGCTATGGCTGCTGAAATCCTTCCGGGAAAAACAATCCTTGAAGCATTGAACACCGACCTTGTTTGCGATGCTATCAACACAGCTATGCGCGAACTGTTCCTGCAAATCGTTTACGGACGTACCCAATCAGCTTTCTCTGAAGGTGGTTTGATCATCGGTGCAGGTCTGGAAGACCTGGGTAAAGGTCTGCGTAGCCAGGTAGGTACTCTTTATGGTACTTTGGCTAAAGGTCCTCGTTACCTCGAAATGGCAGAAGGTTATATCAAACAAATCTTCTTGGACAAGAACGACGAAATCTGCGGATACGAATTCGTACACATGGGTAAGTTCATGGACGAAATCAAGAAAGGTACCGATGCGAACGAAGCTTTGAAAAAAGTTACAGGAACTTATGGACGCGTAACAGCAGAACAGGGAGCAGTTAAATCTATTGATCCACGTCACGAATAATATAAGGAGGAAAGAAACTATGATTAGAGAAGTAAAATTCGAAAGCCAAGACCGTCGTATGAAAGGCATTATCGAAGCCTTGAACGCTAACGGCATCAAAGATATCGAAGAAGCTAACGCAATCTGCGAAGCTGCCGGACTTGATCCTTATAAAACGTGTGAAGAAACTCAGCCTATCTGTTTTGAAAATGCAAAATGGGCTTATGTAGTAGGTACTGCTATCGCTCTTAAGAAGAACTGCACAAATGCTGCTGAAGCTGCTGAAGCTATCGGTATCGGTCTGCAAGCATTCTGTATTCCGGGTTCTGTAGCTGACGACCGTAAGGTTGGTATCGGTCATGGTAATCTGGCTGCCATGTTGCTGCGCGAAGAAACTAAATGTTTCGCTTTCCTGGCAGGTCACGAATCTTTCGCTGCTGCTGAAGGTGCTATCAAGATTGCTGCAAAAGCAGACAAAGTACGTAAAGAACCGTTGCGTTGCATCCTGAACGGTCTTGGAAAAGACGCTGCTCAGATCATCTCTCGTATCAACGGCTTTACTTATGTTCAAACTCAATTCGATTACTTTACAGGTGAACTGAAAGTTGTTCGCGAAATCGCTTACTCTGACGGTCCTCGTGCAAAAGTAAAATGCTATGGTGCTGACGATGTTCGCGAAGGTGTAGCTATCATGTGGAAAGAAGGTGTAGACGTATCTATCACAGGTAACTCTACTAACCCGACTCGCTTCCAACACCCAGTTGCTGGTACTTACAAGAAAGAACGTGTTCTTGCAGGCAAACCTTATTTCTCAGTTGCTTCCGGTGGTGGTACAGGCCGTACTCTTCACCCGGATAACATGGCTGCCGGACCAGCTTCATACGGCATGACAGACACAATGGGCCGTATGCACTCTGACGCTCAGTTCGCTGGTTCTTCATCAGTTCCTGCTCACGTAGAAATGATGGGATTCCTGGGAATTGGTAACAACCCGATGGTAGGTTGTACTGTAGCTTGTGCGGTTGACGTAGCTCAGGCTTTGAGCAAGTAATTTAATAAATTGCTATATACTAAATCCCTGTAACTAATAAGGTTATGGGGATTTATTGTTTATATACCTATAATGCTTACTTCTATTTCAATTCTGACAAACGGTCACAAATTTTGGCATATCATCCTAATATATTGGAAACGCTACGAAGATCAGTTTTAGAATTAACTAATTATATTTTGTAAGTACGCAAATAAATGCAATTTATCAACCGAATTTTGTTGGATAGAAACAAAACAACTACATTTGCATAAACTCATAATCACGTTATTAAACTTAATAGCCTTAAATATGCAGGTGAAGACTTATAAACATGGGAATACTACATTTATCAGTTGAACTAGCACTTGATTTGATTGCCCTTATATCGGGGATTATTCTTATCATTCGTGCCAAAGACAATTATCCTCAATTATATTGGGGAATCATAGCAGTCGGTATAGGGTTCATGTTTTCATGGGAAAACATCGGATGGCTGACGATTGTCACGGACACCCCGGAATATGACTTCACAGAATTGCTCAATATTGATAAAATGCTTAAATGGTACGCTTTGGCCAATATCGTAGCACTATTTCCCATCGCATCCTTATCTCCGGGATATTTCAACCATTTCAGAATATTCACCTTCTTATTGCCTCCTATCATTACCATAACGGTAGGAATCTGCTATCTGTACTTCAATGGCAACATAACGGCTATCCATTCACTAAATGAGATAATGCCCAATATCGGTAATATGGATGTCAAACTCAGAATCAGTATATTCCTGCTTTCTGTCATCACTCCTCTCTTTATTCTCATTTATGTCACCAGCCGTGTTAAGACACATCGTAAGATGAATAGAAACATGTATCTATTCATGGGATTCTTATTCCTATTTCTTGGTATATACATCCTATTCACATTAAGCATTAATGAGTTTATCTTCAATTTATTCGGTATTACAGCAATCGTTTTTACTGTTTTATTTTCAATGCTATATTTACGATATGAGAATCCGTTTTCAGACCATATCAGTATGGTGTATAATACAGAAGAAGAAAATCCTGAAGAAATGAGAAACTCATTTCAGCCACTCACACTCTTCACCACAATCGAGAGTTATTTAAAGAAAGAACATCCTTACACAGATCAGAAATACAGTATAAAAGATTTGGCAGAAGCCTTAAATGACAAAGAACGCAATATTTCGGATGCAATCAAAAGTCAGGGATTTACAGGTTTCCGTGAATATATTAATTATATCCGACTAGAGCATTTCAAACAACTAATCGCCCAAAATCCGGAAAAGAATGTGAAAGAGTTGATGTTTGCATGCGGATTTAGCTCACGGGCAACCTTCTACCGGAACTTTTCCGAAAGATATGGTATTTCTCCCAGTAAGTTCATTGAATATCAACAAAGTAAATAGAATTCTTCTATTTTGTAACGTACAAATCTTAATAATAAAAGTGTCTCATTATAGAAATGAGACACTTTTCATTTTTATAATTAAGAGTAATCTGCTACTTTTGACAGAAAATAAAAATTACGACACGGGAAATTAATAAATTAATATCATGAACCATCAACACATAAACATTGAACATTGCGACCAGACACAAATTACGCAACATCAAGAAAGCATATTTTTATATACCACTATTACCGGAAATTTGCAACTGATTCACTTGGAAGAAATCGGTTATTTCCGCTATAACTCAAAAAGCAAATTGTGGGAAGTCATGTTATCCAACAAACACACTCTGATATTAAAAAGAAACACGAACTCGCAAAAGATATTGAGTTTACACCCTTATTTGCTTCAGATCAGTCAATCCTACATTATTAATATCAGCTATCTGGCATCAATTGAAGACAATAATTGTGTATTACTCCCCCCTTTTAATGACGCCGAGCTCCTACAAGTAAGCAAGTCCTTCATGAAAAAGTTGAAGGAAAAATACCCCTGTCTATAAAAGAATCTATTATAAAAACAGTATATTTGTCCACTGAACCAATAAAAACTCTTTGCTATGGGACAAATAAAAACTGGACGTAGCAGCCTCGCTACCAAACTATTCTTTTTCATAATGTGGATTGTGACCTTTTCCGCATGTATGCACAGTCCGAAAGACATCATCCCCTCTGCAAAATATGCCCCCTATGTAAATGCCTACACAGGAGGAGTCATCTCCCAAAGTTCGACTATACGCATCGAGTTGACACACGATCAACCTATGGTTGACGTAAATAATGAGTTAAAAGATAATCCGTTCAGCTTTTCACCGTCTTTGAAAGGAAAAGCATATTGGATTAGCAATAACACCATCGAATTTGTTCCGGAAGAAGGTACTTTAAAACCGGGAGCATTCTACGAAGGAACTTTCCAGCTTGGAGATTTTATCGAGGTAGATAAAAAGCTAAAGGAATTTAACTTCTCATTCCGGGTGCAGGAACGTAACTTCACAATTCATACAGAACCTATAACGATTACAGCTACTCAACCCGACGAAGTGAACATAAAAGGAGAAATACGCTTTAGTGACGTTGTAAAGAAAGAAGAAGTTGAGAAAATGCTGATAGTCGGCAATGGCAAAAGTAAAAATTATCCGGTCGATATTACCTCCACCAACAATCCGACTCGTTATGAATTCAGTATCACCCGGATCTTGCGGGAAGCGGAAGATTACCAAATCCAACTGACAGCAAACGGCAATCCCGCCGGAATTGACCATACGCAAATCGAAGAAATCATGATTCCGGCAAAAGATAGTTTCCGCTTTCTGACCGCCAAACGCATTGACCAACCGGAAAACGGGATCGAAGTCGTATTCTCTGCTCCCATATCCAATATGCAAGATCTGAAAGGACTGATCGAGATACCGGAAGTATCTTCTTGCATCACCCAAATTAAGGATAATCAGGTTCTTATCTATTTTGAAACCAATAAAATAAATAAACTGACTTTGAATATCCATGAAGGAATAAAAAGCAGTCAAGACCGTAGTCTGGGGACTTCCCACTCTATCTCATTCAGCGAATTGAATCTGAAACCGCAAGTAGAGATGGCTACCTCAGCCGCTATTCTTCCCGATTCGAAAAGCCTGATTATTCCATTCCGTGCTGTCAATCTGTATGCAGTAGATTTAAAGGTTATCCGCATCTTTGAGAGTAACATCTTGATGTTTATGCAAAACAACTCTCTGGCCTCTGCCAATGAGTTGCGCCGTTCGGGACGCCTGGTTTATAAGAAAACATTGTGGCTAAGCAAGGATTCATCAAAAGATATTCATCAATGGGAAGATTACTCTATCGACCTTGCCGGACTGATTCATCAAGAACCGGGCGCCATCTACCGGGTTATCCTGTCTTTCCGCCAAGAATATTCCGCTTATCCTTGCGGTGGAAGTGAAGAAAACAAAGAAATGAAGTTTTCCGACACGACTTCCGACGGTCTGACAAAAGTTAGCGGTAGTATTTTGTCAGAGGCAGACGAAGCTGTATGGGACACTCCTGAGGCTTATTATTATTACAACGGCGAAACTATGGACTGGAGTTTGTATCGGTGGAAAGAACGGGATAATCCGTGCCACCCGTCCTATTATATGGGAGCAGACCGGACAGCTACCTGCAATGTCTTTGCCTCTAATCTGGGAATGCTCGTAAAGAAGAACTCCTTGAACAATCTGTGGATTGCAGTAAACAACATTTTGGACACAAAACCTGTCGGAAAGGCGCAAGTAACTGTTTACAATTTCCAGTTACAAACCATCGGTAAGGGAGAAACAAACGGAGAAGGCTTGGCGGAAATCGCTCCGAAAGGAGTTCCCTTCATTATCGTAGCAGAGGCAGACGGACAAAAAGCTTACGTACGTGTTGCAGACGGTGAAGAGCAATCGGTCAGCCGCTTCGATGTGGGTGGAAAGGATATTCAAAAAGGCTTAAAAGGATTTATGTATGGTGAAAGAGGAGTATGGAGACCGGGAGACACCTTACATATATCTTTCATTCTGGAAGACCGGGAAAAAAGAATACCGGACAAACATCCGGTAGCGCTGGAAATCTACAATCCGAAAGGCCAATTCTATACCAAAATGATCTCAACACAAGGGATGAATGGCTTTTACACATTTACTGTCCCTACTCAGGCAGATGCCCCTACCGGTCTGTGGAACGCATACGTAAAAGTAGGCGGTTCGACTTTCCATAAAGGGATACGCATCGAAACAATAAAACCCAACCGACTTAAAATAACGTTGGCATTGCCTAGAATTCTTCAAGCAACAGACAAAGAAGTCTATGCTCCACTCACTTCTGCCTGGCTGACAGGGGCTAAGGCTTCACATCTGAAAACCAAAGTAGAGATGTCACTGTCTAAAGTAAATACACAATTTAAAAACTACGGACAGTATATTTTCAATAATCCGGCTACAGATTTCACTACCATCAAGACAAATATGTTTGACGGAATGCTCAGCGCGGAAGGAAGAGCGGGAGTCACTTTAAAACTCCCTGCAGCAACCAATGCGCCGGGTATGCTAAACGCATCTTTCACCACCCGTGTATTCGAACCGGGAGGAGATGCCAGTATCTATACCCAAAGCGTTCCTTTCTCTCCGTTCACATCGTATGTGGGCATTAACTTGAATCAGCCAAAAGGCAAATACATAGAAACGGACAAAGATCATGTATTTGACATTGTGACAGTGAATCCGGAAGGACAGGCGGTGAGCCGTTCAAATCTGGAATATAAAATCTACCGTATCAGTTGGAGCTGGTGGTGGGAAAACAATGAAGAATCTTTCAGTTCCTATATAAACGGAACTTCCATCACTCCGGTAGCCAGCGGGAGTCTGCAAACCAACAATGGAAAGGCTTCTTTCAAATTCCGCGTCGATTATCCCAATTGGGGACGTTATCTGGTCTATGTGAAAGACAAAGAAAGCGGACATGCCACCGGAGGTACTGTCTACGTAGACTGGCCCGAATGGAGAGGACGTTCAAGTAAATCGGACCCCAGTGGTATTAAAATGCTTGCTTTCTCATTGAACAAAGATTCCTATGAGATAGGAGAAACAGCTATGGCTATTATCCCCGCAGCAGCCAACGGACGTGCATTGGTATCCATCGAAAACGGATCGACGGTACTCAAACAGGAATGGATCGAAGTTTCCAGCAAAGGAGATACAAAATATACGTTCAAGGTCACAGAAGAAATGGCTCCGAACGTATATCTGCACATCAGCTTGTTGCAGCCTCATGCGCAGACAGTGAATGACTTGCCTATCCGTATGTATGGTGTTGTCCCGGTATTCGTAACTAACAGTCAAACAATATTAAGACCGCAAATACAAATGCCGGAAGTGCTACGACCGGAAACGAACTTCAATGTGACCGTCAGCGAAAAGAGCGGGAAACCGATGACTTACACATTGGCTATCGTAGACGACGGTCTGCTGGACCTTACGAACTTCAAGACACCCGATCCTTGGAATGACTTCTATTCACGCGAAGCGCTCGGTATCCGGACATGGGATATGTACGACAACGTATTGGGAGCTTCCGCCGGAAGTTACGGTTCTCTTTTCAGTACAGGCGGGGACGCAGTTTTGAAACCGGCAGATGCAAAAGCAAACCGGTTCAAACCGGTCGTTAAATTCATAGGCCCTTTCTATCTGGGAAAAAGCAAACATCAGACACATACATTGAAACTTCCGATGTACGTAGGTTCTGTACGCGCTATGGTAGTGGCAGGACAGGACGGTGTTTATGGAAATGCAGAAAAGACGGCCTATGTACGGACACCGTTAATGCTGCTTTCCACCTTGCCGCGCGTGCTTAGTATTCAAGAGGAAATCACTGTTCCGGTAAATATCTTTGCAATGGAAAATCAGGTAAAGAATGTCACCGTATCTATTCAGGTTTCCGGTGGAGGAGTACAAATTGCCGGACCTTCGCAACAGTCGCTAACCTTCAATCAACCGGGCGACCAGCTTACATTCTTTACATTGAAGACCGGAAACAAAACAGGTAAAGCAACTATCCATCTGACGGCAAACGGGGGTGGACAGCAGACTAAAGAAACCATCGAAATAGACGTACGCAACCCGAATCCGGTCGTGACATTGCGCAACAGCCAATGGGTGGAAGCCGGACAAAGTGGAGAGGTATCGTATAGCCTAAGCGGTTTTTCCGACAACAATCATATTCAGTTGGAAGTATCCCGCATCCCATCCGTAGATATCACACGTCGATTCGACTTCTTATACGATTACCAACATCAGTGTACAGAGCAGTTGACTTCCAAAGCATTGCCGCTTTTGTTTATCTCTCAATTTAAAACGGTAAACGAACAGGAAGCAGAGAAAATAAAAACAAATGTACAGGAGGCTATCCGTCAGATTTATGCCCGGCAACTTCCCAATGGCGGTTTTGTCTATTGGCCGGGGAATGCCGTCGCAGACGAATGGATCAGTTCATATACCGGAATGTTCCTGACATTGGCACAAGAAAAGGGATATGCCGTCCATTCAAACGTATTGAATAAGTGGAAACACTTCCAACGTGCAGCAGCCCAGAACTGGCGTATGCCACAGGATGCAAACAGCTGGCAACTATGGCAGTCGGAGCTGATGCAAGCCTTCCGCCTATACACGCTGGCATTGGCCGGTATACCGGAGTACGGAGCTATGAACAGAATGAAGGAACAGCAAGGATTATCTATTCAAGCCAAATGGAGATTGGCAGCCGCCTACGCATTGACAGGAAAAATGAAACCAGCCGAAGAATTGGCATATAAGACAGCAACCAGTGTCACTCCCTATTCTTCAATGAACTTTATTTACGGTTCGTCCGACCGGGATGAAGCAATGATTCTGGAAACATTAATCTTGATGAACCGGGAACGGGATGCACTTCAACAAGCAAAGAAAGTCTCGCAGAATCTGTCACTAGAGGACTATTTCAGTACTCAGTCTACCGCATTTGCCCTCATGGCAATGGGACGCTTGGCAGAAAAGTTATCAGGCACACTTGATTTCACATGGACATGGAACGGCAAGCAACAACCTGCCGTGAAATCTGCCAAAGCGGTATTTGACAAAGAGATTCCTACTTCACCGAAATCCGGAACAGTCTCTGTAAAGAATCAAGGCAAGGGAGCATTGGGAGTAGACATTATCACGCGCACACAATTGCTGAACGAT
Source organism: Bacteroides sp. NSJ-39 (assembly GCF_014287315.1). Taxonomy (NCBI): domain Bacteria; kingdom Pseudomonadati; phylum Bacteroidota; class Bacteroidia; order Bacteroidales; family Bacteroidaceae; genus Bacteroides; species Bacteroides sp. NSJ-39. The sequence continues at coordinate 120,781 of NZ_JACOOB010000004.1, forward strand.
ACGTTGCCCGCCATCTCAGATAATCTTCGGATGGATATAAGATATGCAACTCTGAACGGCACGCCCATATCCGCAGAAGAAATTAAACAAGGAACTGACTTTACCGCTGTCGTTTCCATATCCAATATTAGCGGAACATCGGATTATACCAATCTGGCATTGACACATATTATACCATCCGGGTGGGAAATATATAATGAACGAATGGCGACTGCCGGTACAGCTATCAATTACTCCTATCAGGATATCCGCGACGATCGTGTATTGACCTATTTCAATTTGTACCGTGGTGAGACAAAGGTATTTACTATCAGATTGCAAGCGGCATACACCGGTAACTTCATTCTTCCGGCTGTTCAGTGCGAAGCCATGTATGATACAACCGTGCAGGCACGAAGCAAAGCAGGAAGAACAACGGTGAGTCGCTAATACGAATTCTGTTGGTAAGAACAAACGCAATTCATGAAAGTTAAGATATCCGAGGTATTCAGAAATTTATCCGTCACCAAGAGAGTAATACTTGGCAGTATTACTCTCTTGGTGATGGGATATATGTTTTGTCTTCCCCGACAACTCTTTCATGTCCCCTACTCGACTGTCGTCACTGCTAGGAACGAAGAACTGTTGGGAGCACGTATCGCTTCCGACGGGCAGTGGCGTTTCCCTCCGAGGAATACGACACCGGAGAAAATAAAACACTGCCTTATCACTTTTGAGGACAAACATTTCTATCATCATTGGGGTGTTAATCCACTTGCCATCGGAAGAGCCGTTTATCAAAACATCAAGAACAAACGTATTGTAAGCGGAGGAAGCACACTGACCATGCAAACTATCCGGCTTGCACGAAACAAGCCCAGAACTTTCGGAGAGAAAATAATCGAAATGATCTGGGCTACACGTTTGGAATTCAGGGCTTCTAAAGAAGAAATCCTATCCATGTACATATCTCATGCCCCTTTCGGAGGAAATGTGGTAGGACTGGATGCGGCCGCCTGGCGTTATTTTGGTCATTCAGCCGAAGAGTTGTCATGGGCGGAATCGGCCATGCTTGCCGTATTACCCAATGCTCCAGCCATGATTCACCTATCCAAAGGACGGGAGACATTACTTGCCAAACGTAACCGGGTCCTTAAACTGCTCCATGAGAAAGAAATCATAGATTCGTCTACTTATGAGTTGGCTGTCAGCGAGCCTCTTCCCGAAGAGCCACATCTTCTTCCGCAAACAGCTCCCCACTTAGTCAGCCGTTTCTACAAAGAAAGAAATGGACAGTACTCACATTCCACCATTGACCGGGGGATTCAAATGCATATAGAAAACATCGCTGAACGTTGGAGCAATGAATTTAACCGAAGCGATATCCGCAATCTGGCCATTTTAGTAATCGACCTCCCTGCCAATCAAGTGATAGCCTATTGCGGGAATGTACATTTCGACCATCGGCAAGGAGGTAATCAGGTGGATGTAATTCAAGCTCCCAGAAGCACAGGAAGTATTTTGAAACCTTTTTTATATTATGCGATGTTGCAGGAGGGGGCATTATTGCCACATACACTACTTCCTGACATCCCCATTAACATAAACGGATTCAGTCCGCAGAATTTCAGCAGGCAGTATGAGGGGGCTGTGCCCGCTTCGGAAGCACTTTCCCGTTCACTGAATATTCCAGCTGTGACAATGTTACAAAAATATGGTGTTCCCAAATTTCATAATTTCCTGCAACAGACTGGATTCAAAACAATCACCCGTCCATCGTCCCACTACGGTTTATCCCTGATTCTGGGAGGAGCAGAAGCCACTTTATGGGATGTAACAAATGCGTACGCACAAATGGGACGAAGCCTGATTCCGAATCAGCATAGTGATGCAGTCCCTCAAAAAGAAGCCGACATCTTAATGGGAGAAGAGAACAAAAACGAAGCGATACAACAAAAATTCACTTGGGACAAGGGTGCAGTGTGGCAAACTTTCGACGCGCTAAAAGAAGTCAACCGCCCCGAAGAGATCGATTGGAAGTCCATCCCTTCCATGCAGACCATCGCCTGGAAAACAGGAACGAGTTATGGATTCCGGGATGCTTGGGCGGTAGGCGTCACTCCTCGTTACGCAGTCGGCGTATGGGTAGGAAACGCAACCGGTGAAGGAAAACCGGGATTAGTGGGCGCACAAACGGCAGGTCCCGTATTATTCGATGTATTCAACTATCTTCCCTCTTCATCGTGGTTTGAACGTCCGACCGGTGTTTTTATTGATGCAGAGGTATGCCGTCAATCCGGTCATTTGAAAGGACGCTTCTGCGAGGAGACGGACACAGTGCTTATACTTCCCTCCGGACTGCGAACGGAATCCTGCCCATATCATCACTTCATTACTTTATCTGCCGACGAGAAATATCGTATTTATGAGAATTGTGCCAATACGGAGCCTACTTTCCAAAGGTCATGGTTCGCACTGCCTCCTGTGTGGGAATGGTATTATAAACAGCATCATCCGGAATACAAGCCTCTTCCTCCGTTCAAATCAGGTTGCGGAGAAGATAGTTTCCAACCCATGCAATTCATTTATCCTCCGATGAATGCACGAATCAAGCTACCGAAACAATTGGATGGTAACAAAGGATTCATCACTGTCGAACTGGCTCACAACAATCCCGAAGCAATCGTTTTCTGGCATCTCGATGATATATATCTGATGCAAACACAGGATTTTCATAAAATATCCTTGCAACCTGAACCGGGAAAACACTCTCTGACAGCCGTTGATGGGGAAGGGAATACGGTTTCCACCACTTTTTTTATAAAATGAGTTATAAATCATAAGAAATGACTCAACAAAATAAGCAGTAAAACCGTTTATAGCAAAAAAGTAAAGCGAATGAAATACGGAGTCAACAAACAAATCTTACTCATTACAGCCGGCGCAGTATGGATTACAGCCGGTATCAATATATTACGAATAGGAATCATTACATGGTTAAACAACTCCCAAGACTGGATGTTCAAAATCGGAGAAGCAACTGTAGTTTTCCTGTTATTCTTCATACTCATCTTTAAAAGACTTTATTATAAACACACCCGGCGAATTGACGAGAAAAAGAAAACCCGTAACTGCCCTTTTTCTTTTTTTGATGTAAAGAGTTGGATCATTATGATATTCATGATCTCTCTAAGCATTACCATCCGGAGTTTCCATCTATTACCCGACAGTTTTATTTCCGTTTTCTACACCGGACTATCTATCGCTCTGATTCTGACCGGAATACTTTTCATACGATATTGGTGGCTAAAACGTAAGGTAAATTGGGGCTGATTCTATGTACCAAGAATATATAAACTTATACTAATTTTTATTGCTTCGTTCCATAACGCTAAGAATTTCGATCATTTTGTTATATCTTTGCAAACCAAAATAATATAGAGCATTAAAGAACTTAATATGAAAAAAGCCCCCTCCCCTTTTGTATCCCTGATACCAATTATCGTACTTATACTATTATTATTCGGTACTATCCATACTTTCGGTAGTGATGCTTTAAGTGGAGGAAGTCAAGTATCATTACTCACCACTACCGCTATTTGTATTCTTATCGGTATGGCATTCTACAAAATTCCTTGGAAAGATTATGAGATTGCCATCACAAACAATGTGGCCGGAGTGGCAACGGCTATTATCATTCTATTGATTATCGGTGCATTAAGTGGAATGTGGATGATCAGCGGAGTAGTACCTACTTTGATTTATTATGGAATGCAAATCATACATCCCAGTTTCTTCTTAGCATCCACCTGTATCATTTGTGTACTTATTTCCGTTATGACCGGTAGTTCGTGGACTACCATCGCTACCATTGGAATCGCACTGATGGGTATCGGCAGGGCACAAGGATTTGAAGAGGGATGGATTGCAGGAGCCATTATTTCCGGAGCTTATTTTGGAGATAAGGTCTCGCCTCTATCGGAAACAACCATATTGGCAGCTTCCGTAACTGATACTCCACTATTCCGGCATATCCGATACATGATGATAACGACAGTTCCTTCCCTCATAATCACTTTGATTATTTTTACTGTGGCAGGATTCTCACACGATGCCAGCAATACACAACATATCACCGAAGTGGCAACTGCTTTGAATGAAAAGTTCCACATTACTCCCTGGCTCTTGATTGTACCTATTGCAACAGGCATATTAATCGCCCGTAAGATTCCTTCCATCATTACCCTGTTCTTATCGACACTGCTGGCAGGAGTCTTCGCTTTGATTTTCCAGCCGGAGTTATTACAGGAAGTTTCCGGAATGGCAACTTCCGGCTTCGATTCATTGTTCAAAGGATTAATGATAACGATATATGGAAGTACAAGTCTGCACACAGACAATGCCGTTCTGTCAGATTTGATTGCCACACGCGGCATGTCCGGAATGCTGAATACGATTTGGCTCATTCTGTGTGCCATGTGTTTTGGTGGAGCAATGACGGCCAGCGGTATGTTGGGTAGTATCACTTCAATCTTTGTTCGATTTATGAAAAAGACGGTCAGTGTGGTAGGAGGTACGGTTTGCTCAGGCTTGTTTCTTAATCTGGCAACAGCCGACCAATATATCAGTATCATTCTGACGGGGAATATGTTTCGTGACATATATGCCAAGAAAGGATATGAAAGTTGCTTACTAAGCCGCACGACGGAAGATGCAGTAACCGTTACATCCGTACTGATCCCATGGAACAGTTGCGGGATGACTCAGGCCACCATTTTAAGTGTGCCCACACTTGTATATCTTCCCTATTGCTTTTTCAACATTATCAGCCCTTTAATGAGTATTGCCGTCGCAGCTATCGGATACAAAATTGCACGACGTTCGTGAACAATCCGGCATACTCTTTGTTTTTGCAATAAACGGACAACGTATTAAACCTAAACAAAAAAAAAGTTATGAAAAAGTTTATTGCATTATTAGCATTAGTATTAGTAAGTGCAAGCACGATGATGTATGCACAGGAAAGTAACGCAGCAACCCGCCGCGCAGAACGAAAAGTTCAAAGAGACGCAGAAAGAGCGAAACTCCGCGCCGAAGAACAAGTACAGGACATGGCAGCCTATCAACAAGCTGTACAGGCTTTAAAGAACAAGCAATTTGTATTGGAAGCCAATCAAGTAATCTTCCGCAATGGAATGAGTGCTTTCGTGACTTCAAACACCAACTTCGTTTTGATGAATGGCAACAGAGCCACTGTGCAGACTGCTTTCAATACAGCTTATCCAGGTCCTAACGGGATCGGTGGTGTCACTGTAGATGGTAATTCTTCTGATATGAAAATGAACATTGACAAGAAAGGAAATGTGAACTGTTCATTCAGCGTTCAAGGTATTGGTATTTCCGCTCAGGTCTTTATCAACATGAGCAGTGGAAATAATACAGCTTCGGTTACAATCAGCCCGAACTTCAATAACAACAATCTGACATTGAACGGAAATATCGTTCCGCTTGACCAATCCAACATCTTCAAAGGACGTTCCTGGTAATCGGAATTCAAGAATCTAATTAAAACTCCGCTACAAATCGCACAAAATATGTACATTTGTAGCGGAGTTTTTATTTAGCTATTCCTATTATGAGAGAATTTATCATTGCAGACAATCAAGATATCAGCAAAGCGGGAATGATGTTCCTACTGACCAAGCAAAAAGATGTATCCGCGCTTTTAGAAGCTGATAATAAAGCAGAGCTGATTCAGTTGCTGCGATTGTATCCGCAAGCAGTGGTTATTCTTGATTACACACTATTCAATTTTGCCGGGGCAGATGAACTGATCGTTCTGCAGGAAAGGTTTAAAAAGGCCGATTGGATTCTATTCTCCGATGAGCTAAGTCTCAACTTCCTTCGACAAATATTATTTAGCAGCATGGCTTTTGGAGTAGTAATGAAAGATAATTCCAAAGAAGAAATTATCACTGCTATTCAATGCGCTATCCGCAAACAAAGATATATCTGCAATCATGTCAGCAACCTATTGCTTTCGGGAACTGGCTCTCCGTCTGTTACCTCATCCACAGACAATCATTTGCTAACGCAAACAGAAAAGAATATTCTAAAAGAAATCGCACTGGGCAAAACGACAAAAGAGATTGCAGCAAAGAAAAACCTTAGTTTTCATACGATTAACAGCCACCGTAAAAATATCTTCCGCAAGTTAGGCGTAAATAATGTGCATGAAGCCACCAAATATGCCATGCGGGCGGGAATTGTTGATTTAGCGGAATACTATATCTGATGTGTTTTCAAGAGCCTTATCCGCCTTATCATAGATATAAAGAAGGTTTAACACCGCATCTTGTTGGGAATTCCATCGTTGTCATAATCAAACCTCCTTTATTTATAATTCTACGAAACAAAAGTAATGAAAATAATCTTGTTTATTCAATCTTCGCCACTCAAAAAAAATATTTAACAGATAATCTCTCCACTTCCCACACAAATCCGCGCTTCTTTATCATAAATCACTCCAAACTGTCCCGGAGCAATGCCTTGTAACTTTTCAGAAGATAGGATATGAAACTGATTATCTCCCTTCATAATGAGCTTCCCTTTAGTAAATTCAGGAGTATGACGAATTTTAAAGGTTATATCCACTTCCTTATCCTGACCCTTCCAAATATTATCCGTTATAAAATGAAAATCACGCATTTGGAATTCATTCCCATATTGGGTCTCTACACCGTAGCCGCGAGATACATAAATGATATTTTCCTGAATATCCTTTTTAACAACAAACCAAGGACCTCCACTCAAACCAAGCCCCTTCCGTTGCCCGATAGTATGAAACCAATAACCATGATGTGTACCTAGTTTCTTTCCGGTTTCCAATTCTACAATCACTCCTTCCCGCTCGCCAAGAAAACGACGGACAAAATTATTATAGTTTATCTTTCCCAAAAAGCAAATGCCTTGACTGTCTTTTCTTTTGGCACTGGGTAATCCAGCCGCATCTGCAATTTCACGCACCTCATGTTTCGTCAATCCTCCAATGGGAAACATTAGTTTGGAAATTTGCAGATAATCAATCTGTGCAAGAAAATCCGTCTGGTCTTTTACGGGATCTTTTGCCGTACCCAGCCACACTTTTCCATCACGCTGTATCGTAGTAGCATAATGACCGGTAGCCGTAAAATCAAACTCTTTCCCGATGCGTTGTTCAAAGCAACCAAACTTTATCAGTTTATTGCACATCACATCCGGATTCGGTGTCAATCCCTGCCGGATCTTACCAATGGCGTAAGTCGCTACATTTTCCCAGTATTCCTTATGAAAATCAACTATTTCAAGAGATAAACCGTACTTTCGGGCAGTAGCAGCCGATAATTCAATATCTTCCTCTGCCGAACAATCCATATACTCCGCTCCTTCCATACCGATCTTTATATAAAAAAGAGTCGGTTTGTAGCCCTGCTCACAAAGCAAGTGAACAACCACCGAACTATCAACACCTCCCGATAACAATGCAGCTATATTCATGAAATTACCGTTTATTAATCACTTATTCTATTTTACTAATGCCTATTGATAATTTTGGAAGCACAAAGATAACGCAGGATTCTCTAACAGCCAATCACACATTAAAGGCATTTTTATACCATAAATGTGGTAGATAAGCAAAGTATTTCCTACATTTGCAACGTGAAAAGCTTTTTATGATGACGAAATTAAGAAAGATAATCCTTATACCCGCCCTGACCATCGTATCTCTCAGTGGCTTCTTCTCCTGTGGTGTTGACCGCTGGCCGGAGTATGCCCACCAAACAGCATTGGATACATGGATATTAGACATCATGCAACAGAACTATCTATGGTATCAGGAGCTACCTTCCTATGATGATGTAAATTTATTTGTAGAACCTGCCTCTTTCCTGTCTAAAGTGAAATCGAAGCAGGATAGTTATTCATTTGTAGACTCTGTTATGGCAACCCCATTGCCCACATATGGATTTGATTATTCATTAGTTAGAAATCCGGATATTGACACTGCCTACAACGCTTTGATTACTTACGTTATTCCAGGTTCCCCTGCCGCACAGGCGGGTTTAGAACGCGGTGATTGGATCATGAAAGTAGACACTTCCTACATTAGTAAGAAATATGAGACATATTTATTGCAAGGAACTAAAGCCGTAAAACTGACTTTGGGCGAGTGGAAAGAGGTGGAAATAGAAGATGAAGAAGACGGAAATGAGGGAGGTGACGGAGAAGATGAAGGACCGACGATGGAATATAGAGTTGTTCCAATAGATGACCCCGTTGAAATGCCTGCAGCACAGATAGTAGAAGACAATCCCGTACATAAATATGAGATTATTGAGTCGCCGGTCAAAAAGATAAGGGTAGGCTATCTCATGTACAATAGCTTCACAGCCGGTACAAAAGCCGAACCGGAAAAATACAACAATGAATTACGCAGTGTCTCGCAAAAGTTTAAGGAAGCAGGCGTACAAGCTGTTATTCTTGACCTTCGTTACAATGAGGGAGGTTCAATGGATTGTGTTCAGTTGTTAGGTACTATTCTGACCTCAGCCGACCGTTTAGGAGAGCCAATGGCTTATCTTGAATATAATGATAAAAATACGGATAAAGACGCCACTATTCTGTTCGGTACAGATAGGGAGATCAATTTAAACTTACACAGTTTAATCGCCATTACCAGCGGAACGACAATGGGAGCACCGGAAATGCTCATTAGAAGTCTTTTTTTAGAGGATACATATCCCATTGCTACTGTAGGCAGTTCGACGAAGGGACAAAATGTAGCAACAGAACAGTTTATTAATGAAGAATTTCTATGGTCGGTCAACCCGGTAGTATGTACAGTTTACAATTCCCAACACGATACTTATGGTGCCATTTCTCCAGCTACCGATTTAAAAGTCAGTGAAACCACAATAGATGGGAGTACAAATTACAGTGAATTCCTACCATTCGGTACATTCGACAAGGATGGTAAAAGTGAAAGATTGCTGAAGATCGCCATAGGAGTATTGGACGGTACATATCCGCCTAAAGATGACGAAACTCCAGAAGAAAGTACACCACAGACTCGCTTCAAGGTCGAAAAGAGTGTAAGCAGTCCAGCCAGCCGACGTTTTAGCAGTAAAGGGCTAAGGCTTTAATAACATTTAAAATGAAAAAAGTAGTTCTACTATTTATCACCACTATTCTACTTTTCAGTTGTTCCGACGATGATGAGAAAGAGAAGACGTGGAATGAGATTAATATACCTGTTCCGACAATGTCTAAAATGGTAATGACCGAAGTTGAAGAGACATATATGACCACCTCCACTGCTATCAACACTATAAAGAATGAGTATGCATATACGGATAATAAGCTCACATCCTATACCAATACACAGTCAATCAGCATTGGTGAGGAAATTGTACAGGAACTTTCTCATCAGGTAACTTTACAATATGAGAACAACCTTGTCACCATGATAGATAGTGAAGATAACAAATGGATATATACATTGAATGAACAAGGTTATGCAACTCAATGTACATACACGACCATTTCCCAAATACGCCAATATAATTTTACATATACAGACGGATACTTAACTCAACTGCATGAAAATATTACATCTATAAATGGTACACTACAGCCCGAAAACGCTTCCCATACCCTGTCGCTTGTTTATCAATACGGAGAGCTGATCAGTGTTACTTCCCCGTCACTGACAAATGAATCTTTCACTGATTACGGAGAAAATAAAATAATGTATGAAGCCGGAGAAACAATCAATTACTATCGCCTGCCCTGTTTGGATTTATTAGAAACTTATCCGCTTTCATTCCACCAATGCGCCCTATTTGCCGGAATCTTAGGCAAGCCGACACAACATCTGGTAGCCCGCTCCACTCCTGAAAACAATAATAATGAATATACTACTTATTCTTATACATTCGACAACGAAGGAAAACCTACGAGCATTTATAGCCGCACACATTATTCCAATAAGATCAATACTCAGAACATATCAATTGCCATTGAATAAGGAGCCCCATTGGGCTCCTAAAAAGATAACTGTGACAAAGAAGCGGCACAATCATGGCACTAATATAATGCGCCAATCATATCAATACAATTTATTTCTTGAAAAACTTATCGAAGAAAAGTATCTGATAGTCAATAGAGTTATTCCAATACTGTCCGTTATGCGCTCCCGGACGGGTAATAAAATCATGGTCAATCTTTTTCTCCAACAAACGATGGTGTAAATTCTGATTCACCTTCAGGAAGAAATCGCTCTCACCACAATCGATTATAATGGCTAAATCTCCATTTTCAAGACCATCGATCAGATTGATAACAGTATGATTATCCCACACTTCTTTATTTGAATCATAATCTCCTAACTGCTTGGACATTTCCCAGTTCTTCGGGAAAGGACGGATATCCATTCCACCACTTGTCGTTCCAGCACCGCCAAATATATCTTTATGACGGATCGCATTCCACATTGCTCCATGTCCACCCATACTCAATCCGGTAATGGCACGTCCTTTCCGATCAGCAATCGTTTTATAATGCTCGTCAATATACTTAACCAACTCCGATGAAATGAACGTCTCGTAACGATATGACGGATTGAGCGGACTATCCCAGTACCAGCTATTTTTCCCATCAGGACAAACAAAAATCATTCCCTTTTCATCCGCTATTTGTGGAAGATTCGGTTTTATTCCAATCCATGTTTTGGCATTTCCTCCGTAGCCGTGTAGCAGATAAAGAACGGGGCAAGCTAGCGCTTTTTTCCCCAATGCTACATCTGGAGTTACTACCACCACCTTCACATCCTTATTCATGGAAGGACTTTTAATCAATAAGGTATCTACTTTGGCAGCAAAAGAGAGAGCTGCCCAACCAAGAAAAAGAGTAATTAACAGAAGTTTTTTCATTGTGTATTATTTTATTTTAATATATAATTCTTCCGTGTCTTCTGAACAATGTGTGCCTTCATCGCATCATTGCCAGTAATCAAATTTACATTTTCATCAAAGAATCTGTCTAATAGGTCTCACAAAAATAGAACTTATAAACGAGAAATAAAACAATTTAATTATTTTTGCACCACTAAACTCTAATTGTATGAAGCGACTTCTTACCTTTTTCTTTTTTTGCAGTTTTCTGCTTCTCCTGATTCAAGCTCAACCTGTGCATCAGATAAAAGGAACAGTAATAGACAAAAACAGCCGTCAACCATTAGAGTTTATCAATGTAACGGTCATCGGACTGAATAAAGGTGGCGTAACCAATGCAGAAGGACACTTTACAATAGAGCAGGTACCTCCCGGTATCTATCGTTTACAAGCAACAGCTATCGGCTACAAAAGTGTCACTACGCCTGAATATATCTTGTCCACCAGGAATTTAAATATCTCGATAGAGATGGAAGAGAACCTGACGGAGCTCGAAGGCATTACTGTCACTGCTTCCCCTTTTCGGCGTGATTTGGAAAGCCCTGTCAGCCTGCGTATCATAGGACTACAAGAAATAGAAAAGAGTCCGGGAGCCAACCGGGACATCTCACGAATCGTACAGTCTTATCCCGGAGTTGCCTTTTCACCAATAGGCTACCGCAACGACTTGATTGTACGTGGCGGTTCCCCTTCTGAAAACCGTTTTTATCTGGACGGAATAGAAATTCCCAACATCAACCATTTCAGCACGCAAGGAGCTTCCGGTGGTCCCGTAGGTATCCTCAATGCCGACTTGATACGTGAAGTCAATTTTTATACCGGTGCTTTTCCTACAGATAAAGGGAATGCACTCAGTTCTGTCCTAGATTTCAAATTACGTGACGGAGATATGGAACGCAACTCGCTGAAAGCAACTCTTGGAGCTTCTGAAGTCTCCCTTGCTTCCAACGGGCATATCGGGGAAAAAACTTCTTATCTGGTATCCGTACGCCAATCCTATCTGCAATTCCTTTTTGATATGCTTGACCTCCCTTTCTTGCCGACCTTCACAGACGTACAGTTCAAATTGAAAACCAGGTTCGACAAACAAAATGAACTGACTATTTTAGGATTGGGAGGAATCGACAATATGCGCTTGAACACAAAAGCGGATAGTGAAGACAACGAATACATTCTCAGCTACCTGCCTAAGATCAAGCAGGAGACGTTTACATTGGGCTCTGTTTACCGACACTACGCAGGAGCACATGTACAATCAATAGTCGTCAGCCACAGTTATCTGAACAACCGTAACACGAAATACCGCCAGAATGACGAAAGTGTTCCGGACAATCTAATGCTTCGCCTCCGTTCTACCGAACAAGAAACGAAGTTCCGTTTCGAGAACAAATCCTCTATCCGAAACTGGAAAATCAATCTTGGAGTGAACTTAGATTATAGCCAATACTCTAATACAACTTTTCAAAAGATATATACGAATCAGGCACAAATATTCGACTATCACACCTATCTGGATATTTTACGATGGGGAATTTTCGGTACTGTCAATTATTCTTCAATGGATGAACGTTTCACTGCTTCTTTAGGGTTACGGGCCGATGCCAATAACTATTCATCGGCAATGAAATCCCTCTCCGACCAATTATCACCCCGTATATCACTTTCTTACCAGTTAACCGATCACTGGTTTGTAAGCGGCAATGCCGGACTTTATTATCAGCTTCCTCCATATACAGCGCTTGGATTTAAAAACAATCATGGAGCATACGCCAACAAATACAACCTCCGCTATATGAAAGTCAGTCAGGAAAGTTTGGGAGTCAGTTGGCGGAAAGGAGATACTTTTGAAGTTTCCATTGAAGGATTCTACAAAGATTATGATAAGATTCCGCTCTCCGTTGTAGACGGCATTCCACTGGCCTGCAAAGGAAATGATTACGGAGTGATTGGCAATGAACTGCTAACTTCCACCGCACAAGGGCGTTCTTATGGAGCAGAAATCTTAGTAAAATGGTTAATTGCCAAAAAGTTGAACCTGGCTTCTTCTTTCACCCTGTTCAAAAGTGAATACCGTAACAATAAAGAAAGTGAATACATCGCATCCGCATGGGATAACCGATATATCTTCAATCTACGGGGAACTTACAATCTCCCGCATCTATGGAGTGTCGGAATGAAAGTCAGTTGTATCGGCGGTGCTCCCTATACCCCCTACGATGAAGAGAAATCCTCTCTGGTATCTGCCTGGGATGCACAAGGAAAGGCATATTATGACTATTCGAAGTATAATAAGGAACGCCTTCCCGCCTTTGCCCAAGTAGATATCCGTGTGGATAAGACTTTTTACCTGAAACACTGTATGCTGGGATTCTATCTGGATTTGCAGAATATCACCGTAAGCAAACTAAAACAACAGGACGTACTGATGAGTACCGGTGTTATCGATAACCCGGAAGCTCCAGCCGATAGTCAGCATTATAGAATGAAACGTATCAAGCAGTCAAGTGGGACCTTACTCCCTACCTTAGGAATTACATTTGAATATTAATATAAAAACCTTTAAAAGTATGAAAAGACAAATTACTATGATCGCCTTTATCCTCTTAGGAATGGGCATGACAGCATCTGCACAGTTCGGTAAAAAGTTTAATTTAGGGAAAGCATTACAAGCCGGCAAAGACGTAGTATCAGCCGTAACATTATCTGATGCCGATATTGCCAACATGAGTAAGGAATACATGGAATGGATGGACACTCACAATCCATTGACCAAACCGGATACGGAATACGGCAAACGCCTGGAAAAACTGACCGGTCATATTAAAGAAGTAGACGGGCTAAAACTGAACTTCGGCGTATATGAAGTAGTAGATATCAATGCATTTGCCTGTGGTGACGGTAGTGTACGTATCTGTGCCGGACTAATGGATGTAATGACTGACGAAGAAGTCATGGCCGTAGTAGGTCACGAAATCGGTCATGTAGTTCATACCGATTCAAAAGACGCCATGAAGAACGCCTACCTTCGTTCGGCTGTAAAGAATGCAGCTGGTGCTACCAGCGACAAGGTTGCCAAACTGACCGACTCTGAACTCGGAGCTATGGCCGAAGCATTGGCAGGTGCGCAATATTCACAAAAACAAGAAGGCGAAGCCGACGATTATGGTGTAGAGTTCTGTGTAAAGAATGGTATCGACCCTTATGCCATGGCTAATTCGCTGACCAAGCTGGCAAAACTCTCAGAAGGTGCAGAAAAGCCTTCTTATCTCCAAAAGATGTTCTCTTCACATCCCGATACAATGAAGCGAATCGAGCGAGCCAAAGCAAAGGCGGATACTTATGCTAAAAAATAACAGACATCCTTCCTGAATTGGACGGAAAAAGGAGATACGTTGGTTTTACAACCTTTGTATCTCCTTTTCTTTTTCCGATAAAAAGAATCCACTAGTATTAAAAAATCATTAATCTATTACACAGATTTGCATAGTGTCTTGATTTCATGTAATTTCGAAGCAATAACCATTTTAATCCATTTATGGAATTTCTTATAATTCTTTTCTTACTCATACTGAATGGCATTTTTGCCATGTATGAAATTGCGCTGGTATCATCCAGCAAAGCACGTCTTGAAACACTTGTCGCTAAAGGTAACAAATCCGCACGCGGAGTTCTGAAACAGTTGGAAGAACCGGAAAAGTTCTTATCCACCATCCAGATAGGTATTACCCTGATCGGTATCGTATCCGGTGCGTATGGTGGAGTAGCCATTGCCGATGATCTCGTTCCTCTATTCTCCCTTATTCCGGGAGCTGAAGCTTATGCGCGTAATCTTGCCATGATTACTACGGTAGCAGTCATTACCTATCTTTCTCTCATTATCGGAGAATTGGTCCCTAAATCCATTGCTCTTAGTAATCCGGAGAAATATGCCATCTTATTCAGTCCGATTATGATTCTGCTGACAAAAGTCTCCTACCCCTTTGTCTGGTTACTCAGTATATCCACCCGTTTGTTGAATAAGCTCATCGGTCTGAAAAGTGAAGAACGCCCTATGACACAGGAGGAGATTAAGATGATTCTTCACCAAAGCTCGGAACAGGGTGTGATTGACAAAGAGGAAACGGAAATGATACGTGATGTGTTCCGCTTCTCGGACAAGCGAGCCAATGAGTTGATGACACACCGCAGGGATCTCATTATCCTTCATCCGGATGATACGCGGGAAAAGGTAATGAAAGTGATCGAAGAGGAACATTACAGCAAATATCTATTGGTAGACGAACGGAAAGATGAGATTATCGGTGTAGTGTCCGTGAAAGATATTATCCTGATGGTCGGTAACCAGCAGAAGTTTAACTTATGTGAAATAGCCCGTCCCCCTCTCTTTATTCCGGAAAGTTTGTATGCAAATAAAGTTTTAGAGCTATTTAAGAAGAACAAAAACAAGTTCGGAGTTGTTGTTAACGAGTATGGTAGTACGGAAGGTATTATCACACTGCACGACCTGACGGAAAGTATCTTCGGAGACATCCTTGAAGAGGACGAAACGGAAGAAGAAGAAATCGTCACAAGGCAGGATGGTTCGATGTTGGTAGAAGCTTCAATGAACATTGACGATTTTATGGAAGAGATGGGAATTTTATCATACGAAAACCTGAAATCCGAAGACTTCACAACTTTAGGCGGACTGGCAATGTTCCTGATTGGTCGTATCCCGAAAGCCGGAGACATCTTCACATACAAGAATCTGCAATTCGAAGTAGTGGATATGGATCGGGGACGAGTAGACAAACTACTTGTCATCAAACGGGAAGAGGAATAAAGTAAAACCGAGCGATAGCTCACTATATTTATATTAACTTAAAGCACTTAGCAATGAAAAAAGTAATTATGTTAGCAGCCGTCGTAGCTGCTTTGGCATCTTGCCAATCAAAAGCCAACAAAGCCGCAGAGGCACAAGCAGACAGTCTTGCCCTCGCTATGACTCCGATTACCGAAATGACAGAAGTCTATGCCGGTACTCTTCCTGCTGCCGACGGTCCGGGTATCGATTATGTGTTAACCCTGAATGCTGCAACTGATGGTGTTGATACTACTTACACACTGGATATGACTTACCTGGACGCTCAAGGCCAAGGTCAGAACAAGACTTTCACTTCCAATGGAAAGCAACAGACAATACATAAGGTGGTAAACAAAAAACCTGTTACTGCAGTCAAATTAACCCCGAAAAGTGGTGAAGCTCCCATGTATTTCGTAATTGTGAATGATACAACTCTTCGATTGGTAAATGACAGCCTACAGGAAGCCGTTAGTGATTTGAATTATGACATCATTAAGGTAAAACAATAAATAGCCCTAAACCTAACCAGTAAAAATGCTCTGCAACGAATGAATCTTTCTTGCAGAGCATTTATTATTCTTACCAGTATTCAAAAGAGCCTTATTATCCAAGCACTCCGTATCCTTCTTGCAGACGTTTCAACCTCAACAACGCTTCGATATAATAGTAATCAGCATAAATGATAGAAGCGTCTATTTCCGAGTGATTCGGCCAGTGTCCTACACTATGAAGCAAGAAAGAAGGTTTACTTTCACCACTCTGGTAACTGTCGGAGCTGAGACTCGTCAACATCTCGATTGCCGCATCCTTATAACGTTTTCCTGTTCCATTAGGAAGATAGGTAGACAATTCGAGCAAAGCAGAAGCAACCACCGCTCCTGCCGAAGCATCACGGGGAGCATTCGGTATACTCGGATCATCAAAATCCCAATAAGGAACTTTATCCTCAGGGAGTCTATCCAAATAAACATCCGTTACCTTCTGAGCAAAATCCAAGTATTTAGGATCTTTTGTCTCACGATAGACCACAGTATATCCATAAATAGCCCATGCTTGTCCACGCGCCCACATTGTACTATCTGCATATCCCTGGTGAGTAACACCTTTAATCAGATTGCCTGTGATTGTATCATATACAGCCACATGATAAGAAGTATAATCAGGACGGAACTGGCTTTTCATCGTTTTGTCCGCATGAGACACGGCAATGTCATACAAATAAGGATTACCGCCATTCTTAGCTGCCCAGAAAAGCATTTCCAGATTAATCATATTGTCCATGATTGTATTGTGAGGCCAATTACGCGGTTCTACCTCACGAGGCCATGAAAGAATTGTTCCTACAATTGGATTGAACAAGGTAGCCAATGTATCGGCAGTGTCCAATATCACCTGTTTATATGCCGGATTCTTAGTCAGACGGTAACCATTTCCGTAGCTACAAAATACAAGAAATCCCAAATCGTGATCGTAAGCTGGAATATGAGAAAGAAACTTCAATGAGTGAGTGAAATTCTCCGCTTCTTCCAACACTTGCTTATCTTTTGTATATTCGTAATCATACCAAAGTACTCCTGGCCAAAAACCAGCACACCACTCCTCCTTCGTCGCCTTACGACAATTCCAATGTTGTTCGTCAGCCATGATATTGCGCGGCATCATCGTATAGTCAATTCCGGAATCTGTTTTCAGTTCCGTAAGTGTACGTTGTGTCTGCTTTGCGCAGTAGTCCAATGCCTTATTCACATCCAATGTACCGGAAGGCTGATGAGCACACGTACAGAAACCTAACACCACAGCCAGACCTACTACAATCTTTTTCATCTTAATCTGATATATCTACTTTAATTTCTAATTCTTAATTTTTAATTGACTCTGAACCAGTCTACATCCGCCCATCCACGATTGCCCTCATTCGGAGTTACACAAAATACTCCAACTTTGGCTCCGATCCATTTGCCTTGTCGGGCTGTGAAAGGCTCTCCCATTGTCGTGTATTTCTTTCCGTCCAGACTATAAGCGAATGTACAAACGGCTCCTTTACGAACCTTTACTTGCAAGTAAACTGTTTGCCACTCATTATCTGCTACTCCCGGCATCTTCAGATGTTCCACCGGAATGTTTGCCAATTCTTTTATCTGTTCGGGATTTTGCTGTTCCGCATCCTTACAAACTGCCTGTTGCAGAATAAACTGATCTCCCGCTTTGCGAATAGAAAGATAACTATAATCCCATCCCATCACAATGATTCCGGCTTGTTCTCCATCCTGCTTGGCAGTAAATGTCAGCTTGGTCGTAGCTGTAAATTCTTCAGCCGGGAACTTTTGCATCAGCAGGTTAGGAACTTCCCAGAAGTTCACAAACTCTTTCGAAAGGCTGCCTGCATAAAGACGGATAAATCCCAAATCGGTAGTAAACCCGTAAGTATCTTTTTTATTGGCATGCCATTGCCATTGTAATCCCAAATGGCGGGTATTGAATTCATCACTCTCCGGCGGAGTGGCTATCGGATATGTCTTTCCTACATTCGGTTTCTTATAAGTCGTTACAGGTTCACCGCAACCGTCTTTATCCTTGTCCACTCCGATTACAGGCCAGTCATTTACCCACATCATCGGATTCAGATGAATCACACGTCCGTAAGCACCTTTATCTTGAAAATGGACGAACCACGATTCTCCAGTGTTGGTGTCTACCCAGCCACCTTGATGAGGCCCGTTGATACTCGTCTTTCCTTGTGCCATTACGATCTTCGATTCGTAAGGGCCGTAAATGTTCTTCGAGCGAAGTACCAATTGCCAACCAGTTGCTACTCCACCTGCCGGAGCAAAAATATAGTAGTATCCGTTGCGTTTGTAAAGTTTCGGTCCTTCTACCGTATGGTTCTTTCCATCATTTCCGTCAAAGACCATCACCGGATCGGAAATTACTTCTGTTCCCTCTGCATTCAGTTCGCAAATAACGAGAATACTATTCACTCCGCTACGGCTTCCGGCATAAGCATGTATCAGATATACTTTTCCGTCTTCGTCCCACAAAGGAGTGGCATCAATCATACCTTTCCCAGCTTTCACCAATACAGGCTTGCTCCATTTTCCTTTCGGATCTTTAGTTTTAATCATATAGATTCCATAATCCGGATCCCCCCAGTAAATATAAAATTCTCCGTTATGAAAACGAATGGCCGGTGCCCATACGCCTTTGCCATGCTGTGCCTTATCGAAGAAAGGTTCCGGCTCCTGAACCGGTAATGCATAGTTTACTAACGACCAATTAACCAAATCATTGGAATGAAGAATAGGAATTCCGGGAATACAATTAAAACTGGACGCTGTCATATAGAAATCATCTCCGGCTGCACATACATCCGGATCCGAATAGTCTGCATGAAGAACCGGGTTCTGATAAGTTCCATTTCCCTTATCAGCCACCCAGGTCTTAGAAATTTCTTGTGCGCCTGCCAATGAACAGCAAGCCATCATTCCTGCTAAAAACAGAATCTTTTTACGCATAGTACCTAACTAATAATTCTTTTCTAAATTCAAATGTTATTCCTAAAAACAGATTCTTTCTACCTCATAGATAAAACTAATCTCTCAGAAAACTGAATCTAATTTCCTTTTCAAACAATCTATTTACTGACCTATTTGCTTATATATACGAAGGGGATTAGGTAAATACCTAATCCCCTCATAATTATTTTTAGAAAATAATATTTTATTCTCTTGTGTACATTAGTGTACCAAACCCTAATTGGTCAAATCCACCACTTGTGCTTCCGTAATGTCCTCCACCACCTTCGACACCCATGCCATCCATAAACTGTTTGGTATAATATGCATCCAAGCCTTTGGTTTTATAATGATTATAAATCAAAGCCCAACAAGGACGTATTTCACCTCTCGATTTATCATTCTCTTCCTGAGAAGAAAGTTCAGGGCACTGCCAGCTACAATTCTCATAATAGGTATAGGGGAAATCTTTTTTACGATACACAAATTTCTCATCTGATGTGGAAGAAGTATCATCAAAGTCTTTCCACAAATTATATTTAGCCGTATATTCAGCCATAGCAAGCACCTTGTTTCCATCATAAGCAAACAAATCCTCACCGATATTATATGCCATTTGGCAGAATGCTCCCATCAAAGAAACACAAAGCGTTGCATGACCCTGATCACGACCGGACTCCTGTCCTTGCCCTAACATTCCATGACCATCCGGATCTTGATGAAGAAAAGGTACTGCATTGTCAATACAACCATTTCCTACTCCATATTTAAAATAAAGAATAGCCTCATTAATCATATCCTGATCATCACAAAGAATACCAATAGACAAAATAGAAGTCATCTGTGCCAGATCCCAATTTAACCAACTGTGCTGTTTGCAACTTTCTCTATGAGCCAGAAAATCAGAAGCAGCCGGATAAAAAACATTCTTTACCATTGTTTGAAATGCAGCCAATTCATCCTTCTTGAAAAGAGTTTCGTCTGTACGCATGATTTCTGCAGCATTTACCATCTGATGAACATTAATAGAAATCAAATATTCATTCGGGTCGGCAATTTCTCCATTCGGATCATACGTTCTATCGTTGGCAAGACTCTTGACACGAACAAGTCCTTTGCAAGTAGTAGCCCATTCATTCAAGATTCTAACTGCAGCTTGTCCGCAAGCTATGTCACCTTCTAGTTTCCAGCGAAGGGCTAATTGATAAGCCGCTGCTGCATCTTCATAGAAATAAGTATAATTATTCCACCAATCGGGAAATGTAGCAGACCAATTCTTTTCATCCATACGCCCTAAGATTTCTTGTGCTTCAGGAGTATAATTAGAATAAGAATATCCCGAATTTTTCAATTTATCCAATCCTTCGCTCCAAGGAGTCCGAGTTAATTTAGACTTCACATAAGTAAAATCAGCATCCGTATGAAGCATACAAGGATGATTCAATGTATATTCATTTATAGCTGGCCATGAATCAATATCAGTAGTGCCATCTTGGATATCGGTGCATGCACTCAAATTGAGTGCAAGCATCGTTGATAATATATATATTTTTGTTCCCATGATTCAATTAGTTATTAGCATTTACATATTCTGTCAAAGCCTCTTTAGTTTTAAATGTTCTAATCCAATATACCTCATATTTACCAGCCGGATATTTAGACTTCAAGACATCAGCAACCTTAAACTGGAACGTTTTGAATTCTGTTACTCCATCTAATGTAGTAGCTCCTGACTTATTTACAAACGTATTTTCTATTGTAAGATCATAATAATAAACAGGTATTTGATCCGTACCGTACATAATTTCATGTCCATTAGCACCATTCTTCTTATATGTTCCCAAAGACGTATCAAAAGTAAGATTACCAGTGCCACCTTCAAAACCTATGCCACTAATTTTAATCGCAACATACGGATAGTTATCCGGATCTACAAATGTATTCTCAGTCTTCTTGCCATCTAGACTCAAAGCGATATCTCCACGCCATTTTTCATTATTTTGTGATCCCATTGTCACTACAAATTTACCATCTTTGATTTCTCCTGATGCTCCCTTGAAGTTTGTAAACCAAGAAGTAGTCTCTCCATCAAAGTCTTCCTTTATCAAGCCCTTAGGAACTTTTACAGTTGTGGAAAACTCCTGTCCCATAGTTGTAGCAGCCATTATAGTAACTTCACCATATTTCTTGGCAGTTACAACTCCCTGGTCACTTACTTCTACAACATTCGGATCACTACTAGTCCACGTCAAAGAAGCTACGGTTGCATTTTCCGGATAGGTAGTGAAATTCAGTTTCACACTTTCACCCGGCAACAAATCTTCTTGTGTCCCGAATGTGATTTCATCAATATAGATTATCGGCATTATCTTTAATTCAAAAGATTCCTCATACCCTCCTCTATCCAAAGAAACAGCAGTAATGGTAACAGTTCTTCCCTCTTCTCCACCATCAACACCTCTCACTACACCATCCTTCGTTACAGTCGCAATAGACGTATCACTACTTTTCCATGTTATCGTAGAATAAGTACGGTCTGCCGGAAGAATGGTTGGTTTCAATGTCCTTTCTTCTGAAGCAAATAGCTCAGCCTTATCGGCTTCCGTAAATTCAAAATCTGTAATCGGCTTAAATTCAGGCACAACAGTCAATTCAAAAAGAGCTGTTGCACCAAAGCCTACTTCCGGAGTAATCATAATATTTGCCTTACCTGCACTTACAGCATGCACAAGTCCATCCTGTGACACAGTAGCTACTTTTTCATTCGATGATGTCCATTTAACCTTAGGGTTACTCGGTTGTTCCGGAGAATATTTATAAGTAATCAAAGAGTCTGTATAATCTACAGTTGCAGCCAATGTTAATTTTCCATTCTCCACATTGGTCAATTCAATCTCGGAGATTAGTGTCTTTTCATCCAGCCCATCACCAAATACCTTACCGTCATCACATGCCGACAATGAGAAAACAGCCACTAAGCCTAGACTCAATAATGTATATTTCATAATTCTATTCTTTTAATGTTCAACATATAAAATCAGTTTTTCCCGACATTACCATCCCGGATTCTGACCGATATTAGGATTCAACTGACGTTGGTCTGACGGCAGTGGATAAAGATAATTTTTATTACTCCACACACGATTGGTTTCGATAAGCAAACAGCCATCTTCCAACGAATAAGAAGGAGACCATTTTCCGGCCCACGTTGCCCAATCACCGGACGTGTTCCATTTTACGCCTAACATATTCTCCGGCATTTCCGTTTCAGCAGTTTTCCAACGTTTCAAATCATCAATACGGAAGCCCTCATTGAAAAGTTCCACTGTACGCTCCCGGCGAATCTCTTCACGCATTTTCAGATTATGAGTAGTAGCAAAAGAAGTAGTGAGTTCCGGCATATTCGGATTCACACGTTGACGAACCTCATTCAAATATACCAATGCTGCATCCACTTTAGAAGCATCCATGATGTTACCTTCTGCATCCGCATTTCTCTCAAATACCGCTTCGGCATAATTCAGTAACACTTCAGCATAACGAATAATCGGAAAGTCATATCCTTCATATTCATCTTTCACATTACGTTCCGTTGCCCATTTTTGATTGTTATATCCACTACCACTAGTCGGATAGAAATCTTTATTATCAAAAGCAGCTTTATCCGCATCTGTCCAAGTGGTATGAGAAGCATTGTTATTCCAATATTTCCGTCCCGGTGCCATTAAAGTATTCGTCATGCGGTTATCACGTTTTGCATACTCGTTGTCTGGAGTAGAATAGTCAACACCGGCAGTCGACTGCGCATTGTCAATTGGAAGTCCATCCGCTCCCAAATACATTTCCGCCAATTTACGAGTTACCCATTGTACATTGGCAAAACAATTCTTAGTAATATTCTTACCGATTGGAGCAATCACTTCATCATGACGACGTGAGAAAATATATTCCTTATTTTTATCTTTCTTAATATTAGCCGGATTGGACTGAACATCTTCTAAAATAAATAGATATTTATAAGCATCTGTACCTAATTCCGCCGGTTTAAATATTTCATACTGCTTACTATCAATTACTTCCCAAGCAGACTCAGCAGCAATATCAAGCAAATCATTGATTCGAGTTACATCCCCTGTCCTAAATTTCTGCCATGTACCTTCATACAACGCCACACGAGAAAGAAAAGCCTGGGCAGCTCCCTGTGAAACACGTCCCTTATCAGCTGTTGCAATAGCATTCTCTTTCGGTAAATTAGGAATGGCTTGCTTCAAATCTTCAATGATCAGGTCTACCACTTTCGAACGGTCATCACGAGGGGCATTCATTTTCGGATCAGTGATATCAATAGGTTCAGTCACCACAATTACATCTCCAAATAACTGAAGTAAATCAAAATATTCGTATGCACGAAAGAACTTAGCTTCAGCAACATAGCGTGCTATGTCTGTCGGGTTAGGATAACTTTCTGCTTTTTGTAACAAAATATTAGCATAACGAATCTTTGTATAAGCTCCCGTATAATTTCCATCCGACACCGGAATATTATTAATTCCCTTACTATATTCATTGTAGCTACTTGAAGTCATCAAGTCCGAACGGGTATCACTATGAGGACCATCATATACGGCACTCGAAAAATCACGAGTCCATTCATAAAACTGATTAGCATACAGTTTATAATCATTTGGAGTCTGCCACAAATTTGCATCCGACATTTGATCTTGCGGATCAAGATCAAGGCAAGACGGTAAAATCACCACTACCGAAAGCAGCAATATAGTTTTTATTGTATTTACTATTTTCATATTCTAAGTATTAAAAGGTTACATCTAATCCGACAGTACAAGTACGATTGAACGGGAAACGTCCATTACCGGATACCTTGCGTGAAGCTTCGGGGTCCCATCCATCGTTAATCTTACTCACTTCCCACAAATCGGCTCCAGATACATATATACGAAGTCTGCTGATCGCTTTCGTCTTGCTAAGCAATGAAGCCGGGAAGTTATAGCCTAACGTCAAACTCTTCAGACGCAGATAATTACCATTTTCTACCGACCAAGAAGAACACTGATAATTATAATTATTAATCGTACTAATATTAGTATATGTCGGATAGCGTCCGTCTCTATTATCAGGACTCCACACATTTCCCACAGATTGTGTCGTTGAATTCAAGTGAGCGGCTCGCATCGGTATGCGATAATTATCATTACTTTCGTCACGGAAAATGGTTCGTTTGGCCGCACCTTGGAATACAGCAGACAAATCAAAATTATTCCATTCTATTCCGACATTGAACGAATAGGAAATTTTCGGATCATCCGAACCCAAATAAACATAATCCTTTTCATCCAACTTACCATCACCGTTTACATCTTCATACATATTATCACCCAAACGGAGATCCTTCGGCATACCTATACCGTTACTATTATAATATTTATAAATGTACTTGCGCAATTGTTCTTCTGTCTGAATCTTTCCACAATATTTCAGACCGAATACCGAGTTCAACGAGTACCCCTGTTGTTTGTCTACAAAGCCGGATTTAAATACCGTCACTCCACCATAGTCTACCAGTTTATTATCAGCATAGGTAAATGTACCTCCCACATGATAGTTCACTTTTCCAATTTTATCCGACCATGTCACAGTTCCTTCATATCCTTTTGCTTCAAATTTTCCACTATTGGAAGCAGGAGCTTTATCTCCCAGAATTCCCGGATAAGCAACTGCTATCAGCATATTGTTATTCTTCTTCATAAACAATTCTACCGTACCCTGCAGGCGGCTGTCAAACAAATGAAAGTCCAATCCTAAGTTATAATTATGAATACGTTCCCAACTACGTCCCATAGTAGCAATTTCACCGCTAGTCTTAATATAGGAGATTCTTCCATCACCAATGTAAGCCCCATTGACTGAATTAAAGTTGTATAACTGCATACCATCATAACGTGAAATACCTGACTGATTACCAACAACTCCATAAGAAAGACGCAATTTTAGTTCATTGACAAATTTCACGTTTTTCATAAATTCCTCTTCGGAAAGACGCCATCCACCCGAGAATCCATAAAAGAAATCCCATCGGTTCTCAGGACGGAACTTAGAAGAACCATCATAACGGAGATTCATTTCCAACAGATACTTAGACATATAATTGTAATTGAAACGTCCGAAATATGACATCATAGCTTCATGCCATTTACTTGGACCGGAGGTTTTTGCCGAGTTTTTCAATGTTATTTCACCCGATCCATTCAATATTTCCAATGAACTCTGCACATCCTTCGCTGTCACCACTGTATAATCATACTCTTTCAAATTATATTGTGCACCAAGCATAGCTGTAACATTATGTTTTTCTCCCAATGTCTGGTGATAATTCAAATAGCCTGAAACAGAGTAGTAATCAGTACGGGCAAAAGATTTCGAATATTCCGTAGAGGCCTGATTAGGATTATTGATAGCATTTGTCTTTGCCGTACTCAACGTTCCGTCATAGGTGTACCAAGTAATGCTGTTCTTTACTCCATCACGTGTCGCAGTAGATGTATTGTAGCCTAAATTGACTACTGCATCCAAGTAAGAAGTAAATTGATACTTCAAATTCTCACTAATATTAATACCGGATACTTTCAATTTATTATCACCTCCCAGTTCTGCATACCAGTTGGGAGTATAATTTCCACCCCAATGATAAGGTTTGCCATCCATAGTAGAGGAAGGCAATCCCGGCTGGGGATAACTGGAAGTCAGAACCCTGTCAATCATCGTTGGAGACACCTGATCCTGGCGGTTATAAGCCATCACGGATTCGATAGTAAACCTATCCGTCAACTTTACCGTATTCGTCAAACGAACATTGAAACGTTTATTATTATTATTTCCCCATTTCAAGGTACTATCATCATACATATAACCTACAGAAAGACGATACAACGACTTTTCGTTTCCACCGGATACGCTCAAATTGTGCTGCGTAGAACCTGCATTGCCAAACAATACATCCTGCCAGTTAGTATCCATAAAGACATAATCGTCCACATCACCGAAAGCGGGTATCGGATTCGGATTTTTAGATAAATCAATATATCCACCTTTATAAGCTTGAGCAAGCTGTGCATATTTTATCCATTGGTCATCATCACCTAAACCATCGTTGTGACGAGTAGTAATAATAGCTTCACTCCATTGGTCAATACTCATCATTTTAGGCTGTAAACCGACAAATTTATGCGTATAAGAACCACTATATTCTATTTTAGCCTTTCCTTCTTTAGCCTGTTTGGTAGTCACCAAAATAACACCACCTGCTGCCTTCGATCCGTAGATAGCCGCCGAAGCATCTTTTAAAAAGTTGATGGATTCAATATCGGCAGAGTTAAGCAAACGAAGTTCATTCACACTTTCGTATTCTACTCCATCAATAATGATTAACGGGTCTGTGGAATTGGCCGATACAGCACCACGCAGTTTCATTCCCCAGCTTTCATCACCCGGAGCACCGGAGGAACGGGTAATAATAACTCCCGGTACTTGCCCTTGCAATGCCTGTACAGGACTCGACATAGCACCTTTATTTTCCAGCATTTTATCGGAAACGACTGTCACCGCACCAGTTAATGTCTCTTTCTTCTGTGAACCATATCCCACAACAACTACTTCATCCAGAACTTCACTATCTTCCTGCATTTTCACATTGACAATAGTTTGCGTACCCACCTCCACTAGCTGGTCTTTATAGCCTATATAGCTAAACTTCAATTTTGCACCTGTCGGCACACTGACCGTGTAATTCCCGTCAATATCAGTAATCGTGCCTTCAGTTCCACCAATAACGCTAATATTCACACCAATCAATGGTTCGCCAGTCGCATCAATCACTTGACCTTTCACTTTCTTTTGCGTCTGCATTACTACCTGATTGTCACTTAAATCCGCATCAGCCCATGCCTTTGAAACAGGACAAAGTCCCAACATTAATCCTAACGCAAAGACAGCTGTCTTGTTAGGTCGCGAATTAAATATTAATCCTCTTCGTTTCATAAAATTAAATTTGAGGTTTAAAAATAGTATTAAATTTTTGTTCTCTAAAATAAGGTAAGGCATACAAGTGCCTCTTTGTAAATTCTGACTCCTTTTCCATAAGCACAAAGGGTTATTTATTAATGAATAAGATTATATACAATTTCGGAAGAATTCTCGCATTTCACGACGTCCAAGAAACAGGTGGTTTTCTACCGTCCTACAACTTAGATTCAGTTCATTAGCGATTTCCGGAGAAGTTTTATTTTCGAAACGGCTTAATGTATAAATTAACCGACGTTGTTCGGGCATGGCAGCCAGACGAGTCCGTTCCATTGTCATTAAATCATCACCGATAATTTTTTCTTCGGTTTCATTGGTAGAAGTAGACATAGTATCATAGATGTAGCTGTCTATCTCCTGCTTCTTATAATAACGACGGATATAATCGATTACAATATTGTGGGCAATAGTGAACAGAAAATATTTCACTGTGTCGGGACGGAGCATTTGTTTGTAGTCCAGCAGACGTACAAATACATCTTGGGTTAGATCCTCCGCTTCGTAGCGATGAGTGATACGATAAGTAATATAGGTAAGAATCACCTGATAATATTCTTCATAAGAATGGGTGATAATGTCGTCGTAAGTTTTAGCTATTGTTTCCATAATACTATCTTTTTCGGTTTTAATCACGATGCAAATATAGAAGGGATTTCGGATATAACGGTCGTAAAATAAAGCGGATCAATCTCAACGAATCTAGTTAGACTTATTCAAGCATATACTTCTCATTATCAATAATTTACATTCACACCAAATAGAGTATCACTTTATAAAATGAGACTCCATACACTAAAATCTACGCATTTTCGCTCCACTTACACCTGTTTGCCCTTACCTTTCTCTCCTTTTCAATCTCACCATTTCACGATCTTACCGATTGGTAAACTATAAATGAAAGCTTGCAATTATAGATTACGTCCTATAAAAAACAACTTTGCAATAGGACCAAAAGAAGTTTATATAGGGAGAAGAAGAACTTATCTATTAATAGATAATGGAAAGAAACAAGTGAAAAGAAGAAAGTCACTCAGTGAATCGAGAACCTTCACCCTCTATCCCCGATGAACAGAGAGAAGTGAAGGGTGAAGGGAATATGGGTGCAAAATAGATTTCAGAGATAATAAGTCGAAAAGTTACTCTTCTTTGGCTGTTCCGCCTATACTACGGATGTATTCATTCGGAGTAACTCCCGTACTCTTTTTAAATGAACGGAAGAAAGAAGCACGCGAACTAAAACCACAAAGTTCTGCCAGTGCAGTCAAAGTATAGCGGGAATATTGGCTATCCGCTACCATCTTTTTGAATTGGGTAACACGGTATTCATTGATGAAGTCATAGTAAGACTGATTAAGATACTGGTTCAAAAGATACGATAATGAATGTGAAGAAGTATCCAATGCAGAAGCCAAGTCACCCATTTTTAAGTCGGGATTGATATATGGCTTTTCTTTCTCTACATAAGCCACCAGTTTCTTATGAAGTTCTTTACACTCCTCTTCGGTCAGTCTATTGGTCTTATATTTCTCTTCAACAACGGAAGATTGTTGCTCTGAAATTACTTCTGGCTGTTCTACAGTTTGTTCTCTCTGTTGTATTTCCTCCTCCGTTGATGTCGAAATCGACAAAGCAGAAGAAGCAAGCAAACGACGCATACGTTTCCAAACATAATACCGTATAAAGGCTATAATTCCTACGATTAATAAAACGGAAAGTGCCCATCCCCACCAAGGTATCATAGGGCGTACTGTTACTTGACAGCTAGCTTCGGATTGCTCATTTCCCGGAAGACGTACACGGAAAGTATAAGTTCCGGAAGAAAGTCCGTAATAAGAAACTTCGTTCTGTGCAGCCAATAGTTTCCAGTCCTTGTCCACTCCCTCCAATCGATATTCATATAGTAAGGCAGATGGCAGACCATAGGCGAAATCTGTGAAACAGAAAGTCAAATTATTCTGGTTGTATTTCAAAGAGGAACTGGTAAAAGGTACGCCATTAGCCAGTATATCGGTAAATACAATCGGACGAACCTTGCCACGCACTTCGTCCACACGTTTCGGATCAACATAAATTAGTCCTTTGGTGTTACCAAACCACAATAGTCCTTTTTCATCTTTATAAGCGGCTCCATTCGTAAAAGTTGGTCCCGGCACTCCATCATTGAAAGTGAAGGCATCGTACTCTTCCCCTTCTTCTTTGATACGCAACAACCCGTCATTACAGGCTACCCACAGCCAACCCTGGTTATCTTCTATAACAGACATCAGCGAATTGTCAGGAAGCGTAGAAAAGACGGAACGATTCCGAAAACGATCCATCGTTAAAGTAGAGGTAAACAGACTCCCCTTTTCACGAATAAAATAAAGGTTGTGTCCGGCATCTTCATAAATGGTGCGCACCTTATCCCTATGCACAAATCCTTCAGGGAACACATTCGATCGTAAACTTTGAGAAGCAGGATCATATATACACATACCGGTTTCCGTGGCAATCCATCCTTTGCCGGTAGAGTCAAAACTAACTTCATAAACGTTACCTTCTGGCAATTGGGAATTGGCGCTGGTAAAGTGTTTGATCTGTTTTGCCTGTTTATTATAACAGAACAATCCCTGTGAAGTGCCTATCCAGAGATTTCCTTTCTCATCCGGTCGCACACAAAAGATATGTCCTTTCTGAAACAGCTCTGCATCTCCATCTCCTCCCTGGGCAAAATATTTTAGAGATAACGTCTCCGGATTCAACACCATCATGCCTCCGCCATACGTACCAATATAATATTCGCCTTCATAAAAGCAGATTGTCAATATCAAATCCGAAGTCAAAACAGGTTTCACAAAACTCTTTACGACTCCGGTAGTTTCATTTATATAATACAAACCATCACGTGAACCGATGACCTTTTCGTGTCCTCTGTTGACATAAGAACGAATGGAAAGATTGGCAGAGTTAAACAGAGGAGGATAAGCATAAGTTTGGAAAAGACCATTCTGATAAAGTGAGTAATCTAAACCTGCCTGAAAGTGCCCCACCCAAACAGCACCTCTGTCATCCACCAATAGTGAATAAATGGAATTACTGCGAATACCTTCTTTATCACTTACATCGTGACAAAAACGACGTGCCACTTGTTGGGCTTTATGCGAAAGGAAATGAACGCCATTGCCATCTGTTGCTATATATACAGTCTCCTTTCCATCACTGGATATGTCGGAAATGACATCACAGCCTAAAGATACTGTATGCGAAAAGCTCTTTTTGTTTATATCGAAACGAACTACTCCCTGGCTCATTGTACCTAGATAAAGGGTTTCTCCAATACGAGTCAGGCAGCGGAAGTAATCGGCCTCGGGAACATTCTCCTGGAAATGCCAGGAATCAATCTTACCATCTTTCAATGAATAAGAGAATAAACCTTGCACTGTAGCCAGCCATAACGCACTTTTATCTTCATTCAGACAGAGATCCATAATTCGATTACAGGCAGCCAGCATATTCCGGTCGGTCAATACTTGGAGCAATTGCCCGTCCTTTTGGATGAACAGCCCTTTCTCCGTACCGATATAGAGAATATCTCCATCCGGAAGTAAGGTATTTACAGCAAAATCTATCTTTTCGGGAACAATTCTCTCCAGCTGGCCGTTTACACGATTCAGACGCCAAAGTCCGATACCGTTTCCCACCCAAAGCTGATTGTCGGCTGTTTCCGTGATGCAGTTCACCCGTTTCTTCCTTCCGGAATCCACGCCTCGAAATTCATAATGGCGAACTTTCACACCATCAAAACGATCAAGACAATTATCTGTTCCTAGCCATACAAAACCTTCCGAGTCTTTATAAATGGCATTCACCAATAACCCGGACAGTCCATCGGACATGACTACATTACGAAATGTATAATTCTGGGCTTGCAGATTTACACCGCAAGCCAAACACATTATTAAAAGAATCAGATATTTAATCGTGTTCTTCACTTACAACCGCTTCCTTTCATATTAAACATGTGACAAACATACATAAAAATCTCCAAAAGAGCACATTCCTTCTTATAAAAAAAGTCTCCCCTTCGTATCTGTTATATGTGATAAACAAATACGAAGGGGAGAAATTATTTACTCAATGCTATTGAAGATTTATTGATATTTCACTTTCACATGAGCGTTTTTGTAAACAACAGGGAAGTTATTACCATTCACAATAACAGTTGTCGGTTTCTTCTCACTTCTGAACGTTGCATGGAAAAAACAATGCAGGCCTTGTTCTATAATATATTAATCAGTTACAATATTATTCTTTATTGAACGCTTTTCAAAAATTCTTCCAATGCTGCATTAAATTCTTCCGGGCGTTCCATATTCAGCATGTGTCCGCAATCGTCAATTACTTTCAGTTTTCCATTGGGAAGATATTGTAAGATGGGAGGTTCTTTTGAGAATCGGTTACCGGAAGAATGACCTTCAACAATTAAAGCAGGTACATCGGGATGATTCTTTTTCAATTTTTCGATGGCATCCAAACCAGCTACTACCCGTACTTCTTTGTGTAAAGGTTGCCACGCATCCCACTCATCGATCATTTGCCATAGAGACTCACGCATTCGTTCCCGCTGACTTCCTCCTGACTTCATCAATCCTTCAAACCACTCTTTCTTCATCACATCTACCCCTTTCTCTTTCAAAGCAGCAATCTCCTTATCACGTACTCTTGCTTCTTCCGGAGTCATCGGTTCACTTGGGCCTTTCGATTTCCGAATGTTTCCACTGGCTAAAAAAGCAGATAACATCCGGTCAGGGAAATACGCCAACATATCAGCAGTAATAAACCCACCCAAAGAAAGTCCAACGATATGCGCTTTCTTGATGTACAAAGAATCCATCAAAGTAACTAAATCTTCAGCGTGTGTGAATTGATAGTCTTCCGTTTGTGAAGACGAAATGCCATATCCTCTCAAATCATAGCGGATCACACGATATTTTTTTGCCAGTACGGAAAATTGTTCATCCCACATACGATGATCCAAAGAATGACCATGAACAAGAATGACGGGAGCACCTGTGCCGGCTTCCTCATAGTAAAGAGAACCGTTGCCCACTTCAACGCGGCCTTGTTTCACAACCAACGGATGTCCCTTTACAATCTCTGAAACAGTTCTCGAAATTACAGGACTACCATAAAAAGACGAGAAACCATCTTCTTTACTGGAAGCACCAACTACATGAGCAATAAAGAAGCCATAAACGTTCTCCCGTTTATTGATCCATGGGTAAGCACCAGCCCATCCTGGTGAACTAATCTGATAGGCTTCACCTGTCTTTTTATCGATTAATTCACGCCATTCTCCTAATCCGTAGATTCCATTGTGGGATTGTCCTAGCCCTTTCGCTACATAATTATCCGAGTTATTCGAAGGGATTATTGCGTCTTTCACTTGGTCGGCCTGCATTTCCTTTACAGTTTTTGCTGATATAATCCGCTTATCGTTATACATTCCATCATGATAAATCATAGATAGGAAATGAATATAATCGTTCAAGGTAGTACACAGACCACCACCTAACATCGGGGCATGTCCGCCATCTGTATTTATCGGAGTAAAATGAGAATTTTTCATTTCTAATGGCTGTGCTAATAATTCCTGAAAAAGAGTTTCAAACTCTTTCCCCATTGCCACTTCCGCCATTCTTCCGGCAATCTGCATGGCAAGCCCTCCATACTGAAACCGGCTTCCCGGAGTAAAAACCGTATCTAACGGCAATATCTCAATAATGGCGGAATCCAGATGATTGTAATTATCTACACGCGGTTCAGGAAGATAGGGACGCACTCCGGAAGTATGAGATAACAATTGTCGCAAAAGGATTTTTCCTTTGGCATCTCCCTTAAATTCCGGCAACCACTTTTCCACAGGGTCATCCCAGTCCAAACTGGTACTATCCACAACCGCTCCGATAACAGCAGCCGCCACCCATTTTCCGGCAGAGGCTACGTATACTTTTGTATCAGGAGTATAGCTACCATAGTTCTTCTGAAAAATGACAGAATCATTCTTTACTACACAGATAGAAGCACCGGGATAGTACTCTTTACTCACCCATCCTTGAATAACAGAATCTAATAAAGAGAAGTTATAACGACTCCCTTGTACGGATGATACATTGCAGGAACCTGCAATAAAACAGATACTTATAAAAATTATGATTAATAATCTTCCCTTCATTTTCGTTATCTATTAACTTCGTATTAAACACAAATTACACGAACTACGCTGTTGTTTGATGCAATTATATTTGATGCAATTATAATTATAAAACCGCGTAATTCGTGTAATTCGTTCTTAAATTTTTCTATTTCGACTGCAAATCCCAATATACCACATAACGCTGATGATGCAAATCATAAAGCGGACGAATCACATCTCCTTGTTCTGTTGTAAATTCCAGTTCTTTTCCTGTACGCTGCAAAGTACGTTCCGGATGTTTCATATCTACTTTCAATGAGGTACGCAAATCGGCAGGTACATGGAAATTATAAGTATAATAATCATTATAAAGAGCAGGATTAGAGAAAGGTGCGGGAGCCTGCATACCTTCCGTACCCCGTTCTCCGGCAAGCACTAACGGGCCATACAATAAAGCCACTTTATTCGGATTATCGGGAGTGGCTTCCAATTCAATCTGCATCGGGTAAGTAGCCGAGATACGGTCATTATCTTTCCAGTCACGGGTGATAGCGATGTAAGAACCCGACTTTTGTTTTACTGCTACTTTTTTACCGTTCACAAGAACTTCCGCTTTTTTACTCCATGAAGGATATCTTAGATAAACAGTAGTACGAACCGGTTTCTCGGCACGAATAATAAACCGGGTCGTTTCCTCTTTCGGAAATTCCGTTTCCTGGAGAAGGGTTAATCCTTTTTCTTTCCAGGTGACTTGGGAAGGAATAAACAGATTTACGTAGATTCCCTGGTTGTTGTGGTAGTAGATAGCTTCTCCATATTTAGCATGATTTTCGAATCCGCTGCCGACACAACACCAGAAAGAGTTCTCTTTGGTACTATACAGTTTATGTGAGCCCGAAAGTAAGGGTAAGAAATAAGTAACCATTCCTGTTTCCGGATCTTGCTGTCCCAGGATATGATTATATAGTGCCCTTTCATAATAATCGGCAATAGATGAATCGCCCGTCCAACAGAAAAGATGACGACTAAGTTTCAACATATTATAAGTACAGCAGGTTTCTCCGGTATAGCCGGTCAAGTGTTTAGAAAATTTCTTCGGGTCGAAAAAATGCTCCTTATCACTACTGCATCCCGGAGCAAAAGTATGGTGGTCAATCATGGTATGCCAGAAGAATTCCGAGAGCTTTTTGCTGGTCTCATTCTCTGTCAGTTCATAGTTACGCGCTTCGGCTATGACTTTCGGGATAAACGTATTCGTATGTTTGGTTCCCAAATCGTCCCGAAGTTCTTTCAACGGGTCAATTACATCATTATGGTAGAAATATTCAGCCAACCAACGGTAACGTTCATCTCCTGTGATAGCATACAAATTGTAGAATGATTCATTGACACCTCCAAACTCATTGCGTATCATGAGTTTGCGGGTTTCTTCACTAAGTGGTTTCAGTTTGTTATAAGCCCAGTCGCCCATTTTGGTCACTGTTTTCAAAGCCTGCTGATTATCCGCATACAGATATTGGTCTATCAGACCGGAATAAAGCTTATGCAAAGTGTACCAAGGTGCCCAAACACTCTTTCCACGGATATTTCGGTTTATCAGTTCTTCGGGAAAAGCACTTAAATATCCGCCTTTCAAAGCGTTCTGAACTTCGGTCAGCCCGTTGACAAGGCTATCCCCTTTCAGCTTGAAAATCTCACTTCCGGTAGCGGCATACATCAAAGCGTAAGCCGAAAGCAGATGTCCGGTAGTATGTCCGCGAAGTTCACAGTCCAAGGATTCCCAACCACCGAGTTTTTTCACTGTCATATAACCGCCTTCACGACCGGCAAAGACTCCGGCATTTGTCCGGAAACTATGCAACAGACGACTTACGTCAATAGAGGTCATCCATGCGGAATCCCGCAACATATTGCCACGAAAGCGACTCGGTAATAAACGGACGTCTTTCAAATCAAAACTTTCTACCCGAACAGGAGCCACTGTCTCTTTTTTCATTTTCCCCTGGTGCTGTCCGGGGTACACAGATTGAGCCGACGATATAGCCGATACTGCCAATAATGCGATTGCAACTAAAGATTTCTTATTCATAATCATTTTTAATATCCTTATTTATTATTGGATACGAATAGACTCCGCCTATTACTCAATGCAAAAATACGAATTTAATATTTCATGGATAAATGAAAAAACTCCGTTCTACCGGTTCGGCAGTCTGTACTTCCCCTGCCAATCCATATTGCCATGCCACCACAGTCACTTTCAACGGGAACTTACTGCGTGGGGGAATTCGAGTAAATACCAACTTGTTTCCCTCTATTTCTGCCGGCCCTTCTTTCACGTAGTAATATACGGGTAGCCCGCAATCGGAAGTTGCATGTAAAGAGATAGTTTCCGTGCCTTTCTTCACATCGTCAAGACCCGGAAAAAGAATATGCTGGCGTTTACCTTCCGTATTGCGATAAGGAATCCGGAAACTAAGTTCCTGAACTGTGCTTTTATAGTGCTTGTCACCATCATTGCTGGCTAGAAGGCAAATATCTCCCGTACGGCGCTGATTGTACATTCCCATACGGTAAAAACGGACAGTAAAAGTAGTGTCGTTCACTTTCTGAACCGGGCCACAGATACGGGTTATTTCAGGAGAAGTGAGCGAATGTTCGTCAGAAATTGCAGTATGTAAGCTATCCGTATATACAGCTTTCAGATGAAAAGTCAATCCGTCTTTTTCCGGCAGGAAGCGGGCGGCAACTTTCACATGGGATTTGGGATTATATGTGAGTAATTGCCCCTTTTGTACAAAACCTAAATATTGTGGTTTCTTCCCTCTCTCCCGGCGATAGCGTTCTTCCGTCATTTCAGCCATTTCCTTATCGAAATACCAGAATGCATCGTGCGAGTCTCCTTTATACTCTTTATAAGGAGCAGCTTTTGCACGTTTCTTCTGATTCGGATGCCACCTTTCGGCAAGCCAGCCATTCTGCGGATTCAGCTTCTTCAATTCCACAGGCTTATCCAAATCATACGTTGCGGGCATACGATATTCCAGTGCTTTCTTTAAGAACAACGCAATATAACCAGCGGTACGGTCGGCTATATCGAAATGCCCGCGTCCTGTGTCACAAAGGAAAGAGACACAACTTTTAGGATACATCATACGGAATGCCAAAGCCGGATTTACACGGTCTTCCCACCATTCGTATTCGCCTTCAATCATCAATCCAGGGATGCCGTCAATCGTACGTTTCCCCCACTCCATATTGTCACGACCATATCCGGTAAGGTTAGTGCGTGGCGCATCTCCATGCAAAGAGATAATGGCTAATGTGCGGTCGGGATTCCAGGCTGCAAAGTTCCACGGATAGGTAGCCATTGCCGAATGTCCGAACGGAACAATCGGAGCATATTTCAATTCACTATAGCCACTGACATTCGCAAAATCCTCCATCATCTTTTCAAAAGCTTCCTGACATCCGGTACTTATATCCCATCTTTGATCCCATCCGGGAGTAATCCATATCAGTGCTATACCCGTTTCTGATAATCTTTCACGAAATAGAAAATTTTCAAACAAAGTCTCCTCTGTCATATTATGATTGCCTATTATCACAGCTTTCACTTGAGTACAATCGGAAGGTATCCACAAGAATGCTTGCGGATGATCGTTCGTTTCGTTGGAAATAATATCTGGCAGCTGTACAGACCACTGCCATTCGGCTGCCATATTGCTGGGTAACAGAATAACGGACATTATTCCAAACACCAAAAATCGAAGTAGTTTCATGTTTAATTTATTTATCATTGTTTTATATAATACGCAGCAGGAAGAAAGTATACTCAACCGAAAAATACAAAAAAACTATTATTATAGGAAGCCTTTCACTGACTATTCCATAAAAACGTTGTATCTTTATTCTCAATTTAAGAAAGGAGTGATATGGATTTACGTACAGCAAACGTAACAAGATACATTCTTCCCTTGCGGGAAGGAGGGTCATTGCCGGCTTTGGCTGAAGCGGATGATGAATTTAAATATGTCGTAAAATTCAGAGGAGCAGGACATGGGACTAAAGCCCTTATTGCCGAATTGATAGGGGGAGAAATAGCCCGTACACTGGGATTCAGAGTTCCGGAGATTATATTTTTGAATCTGGATGAGGCTTTCGGACGGACAGAAGCGGATGAAGAAATACAGGATTTACTGCAATGGAGCCGTGGGTTGAACATGGGTCTGCATTTCCTGTCCGGTTCATTGACGTTCGACCCTGTTGTGCATAAGGTGGACGGTAAAACTGCTTCGCAAATTGTATGGCTGGATGCATTATTGACCAATGTAGACCGTACAATCAAGAATACGAATATGCTGATGTGGCATAAAGAATTGTGGTTAATTGATCATGGAGCTTCCCTTTATTTCCATCATTCGTGGACGAATTGGCAGAAACACGCACTTAGTCCGTTCGTACAAATAAAAGATCATGTACTATTGCCGTTTGCCGATCAGCTGGAAGAAGTAGACGCAACATTCAAACAACTACTTACCGATGACAAGATACGGGAGATAGTCAATGCCGTCCCTGACGACTGGCTGAACTGGACGGAAGGACAGGAAACTCCGCAAGACTTGAGAGATGTTTATATTCAATTTTTAGAAGAAAGGATCAAGCATTCCGAAATATTTGTAAATGAAGCGCAAAATGCAAGAAAGGCACTTATATGAATACGCAGTTATCCGTTTCGTTCCTAAAGTAGAACGTGAGGAATTTATTAATGTAGGTATTGTACTGTTTTCCAAACGGTGCAAATATCTCAAATCTCTTTATACAATAGATGAAAACAAATTGAAACTGTTCTCTTCCGAATTGGACATCAACTGTCTGATAGAAGGTCTGAAAGTCTTCGACAAGATTTGTCAGGGAAATAAAGAAGGAGGAGTTATTGCCAATATGGATATTCCGGACCGCTTCCGGTGGCTGACTGCGGTAAAAAGCTCCTGTATTCAAGTGTCCCGTCCTCATCCGGGATTCTCTACAGATTTAGATAATACTTTAGAAAGGTTGTTCAAGGAATTGGTTCTTTAATTCCTTGAATAACCTTTCCACTCAATGAATGAGAAAACTCTCCTCTTCTCTCATTACGACCCGGAAATGGTGAAGTGGTTGATTAATTATAGCAAATGAAACATAAACTTGCCTACTTAAGCGGAATAAAATGCAATGCGGCTCCGCCACTTGCTTTTAGCTTCAAAACAAGCTTATCTCCGGCTTTTATCTTCTTATGAGTACTGCGTACTTTCGTTCGTGTATTCAGCTTGTCATCATCTTCGTACAGATGAAGCATATACTTCTTACCCGGTTCCAGAAAATCCGTAGTCAATGTAATTGTGCGGGCTTCCGTATTCGTCATTGCTCCTACAAACCAGTCATTCCCCGAACGACGTGCTTGAACGATATATTCTCCGATTTCACCATCCAGTGCACGGCTATCATCCCAAACGGTTGGAATTGCTTTCCAGAATTCCAGTTCTTCTTCTCCTTTATAAAATTCAGGCCGGTCATACCAGAACATAAACTGCAAAGGACTGTAATACACTGCTGCCATTGCCAACTGATGCGCTTTCGTATTCTTCACTCTGCCATTAAAATAACACAGTGTATAATCCGCAGCGCCTGCCAGGAAACGTGTATACGGAAGAATCGTGTTATGTAAAGCATCCGGCATCTCTTCATTGCCACCAATGCCTTCCTGTGTCATCAAGTTAGGATAAGTACGGCTGAAACCTGTCGGACGATATTCGTCATGAATATCTACCATCAGACCATATTCTCCACATTTACGAACTGCATCATGCAGCCAAGTACTCCAACGCTGATTACCTATCTGTACAAAACCGAACTTGATACCTTTCAATCCCCATTTTTTATACAAAGGCAACAGAGTATCCAACTGCTGCACTAATGCACGCTGATTGACATACACCATAAGTCCGATTCCTTTCGATTCGGCATATTTACACAAAGCGGGTATATCAAGGTCTTTATCAGGAGAAACAGTAGTAGCGTCCGAACTCATTTTCATCTCTGGTCCGTACCAGCCTGCATCCATGTGCACATACTGAATACCACGTTCTGCCGCAAAGTCAATGGCTGCTTTTACTCTATCTTGTTTCAAGTCGCCCGAACGGAATACTTTCCCGGGTTTAATCCAAGAAGTATCAGCCAGCTTACAAGCCGGATTCAGATTCAAGACAATATCATTGTTATTAATTAAATCGACCGGACGTTCGCCAACCATGATTACACGCCACGGAGTGCTGTAAGGAGAAATAATATCAACGCTACTATACAGGCTTGTCTCCAAAGTGGAAGGTTTCTCTGCCGATAAACGGAATTTACCACGAACATAATCCACCATTTCCGCTTCCAACAAAGCTACAGATAATCCATCAGGCAGTTTCAAGGTCAAAGGACGCTCACTCTCCTCTTTGCCCCATCCTTCCAACGGACGAAGTTCATAAGGTCCTTGCGCCCAACGTTCATAATACGCCATCGTTCCTTCAGGCATTGTGAAGCTAGTCTGCTCACCGACGATATGCAAGAAAAGCCCGTTTGTCATTTCCGGAAAATGATAGCGGAAAGCAACTCCTTCATTATAGGCGCGAACTATGATATTCATAAAGTAATTCTTACGCTTATCATAACCACCGTCCTGATTGCCATTTCCTTCTCCCTTCTTGAGTTTCAAAGTCATCTCATTGTAGCAATCACGTACTTCCGCACGTTCGCCATATACAGGCTTCCATCTCTCGTCCGTCTTTTGATGTTCAGTCTCTGTCAACTTCAGATTCTCACACCAAAAATGACAAGTATCATTCGGTATACCCAATGCCGATTCAAATAACTGATTTTCAATCAGAACACCCAGTTTACTTTCTTCAATCACCGGACGATTCTTATAAGTCAAGGTATAATACATTTGTGCATTATCCTCTCCCACCGCACGTTGATAAAAGGTAAAACGATAAGCTCCATCAGGAGACGTCAGTTCCTGACGGGTTTCTGTCATCACATCTTGCGCTTTTACCAATGCCGGCATCACCAACAACAAAAGCAAAATTCTTTTCTTCATTCTATTTACGTTCATGTTTATTCATCTTTCCTAATTATATACGAACGAGGAAGAAATTATACTCAAATGTTTATTGCCTGAAAAGCTTATTCCATCTGTTCCCTATAAAAAGTAGGTGTCATTCCTGTCACCCTTTTAAAAATGCGGTTAAAATGTACAGGTGATTCAAATCCGCAAGTAGCACTGATTTGAGATATATTCATCATACTACTATTCAATAGTTTACAAGCATATCCGATACGCATATCAAGTACATACTCTTTGAATGTCTTTCCTGTGTTTTCTTTAAAGTATCGGCAGAAAGCAGCAGGGTTCATCGCTGTATAAGAAGCAATTTCATCCAGACCGATAGACTCGGTATAATGTTTATTCAAATAGGCAATCACCTTTTCCATTCTTTCATTACGCATAATAGAGGGGGACGGAGTATAATGAGAAGTAGTCAGATATTTCTTATGATTACTGGTAGCCATCATCTGTAGAAGTGAAAGCAACAGGATGATTTGATCTGCTCCTTTGGCAGAAGGAATTTGTTCCAATAACTTAATGATTTTCCCCGAACGGGTAATTGTGAATTTAATTCCTCTGCAAGCATCCTCCAATAAATTCCTGATAGGAATAAACTGGGAGTATTGAGAAATAGAATAATGCATAAAATCTTTCTCAAACTGAATATTGACTCCTCTTACTTTCGGTTCGGATTTTTCTTCGTTATCAGATTCTTCCCCGCCGTCCGGTGGACTTTGCATACTATGAGGCAGTTCGGAACCAAAAAGAATCAAATCACCTTTTGAATAGGAGATAATGCTGTCACCCACCAGACAATCCCCCTCTCCCTTTTCCACATAAATAATTTCATACTCACTATGAAAATGCCACGGATACGTGAAACGTGGATATTCATAAAAGCGGGCACGGACGGGATTGGAAGTCGTAATAGTCAACTTCTCATTCATTATCTTCTTCATAAATCTCCTTTCTAAACTGCTTTTGCAAAGATAGGTAAATATCTTGCAAAAATACGCATCATAGCATGTATAAAAACCCGCTATTTTTGCATCATTCATAAAAACATTTGATAGAAACCATGAACGAATTATTTAGTATTGCCGGTAAAGTTGCTGTTATTACCGGAGCAGGTGGTGTATTGGGCGGAAATATTGCCCAACACTTTGTACAGCAGGGAGCAAAGGTTGTAGCTATTGACATTCGTCAGGAGCAACTGGACAACCGTGTGGCTGAACTTAAGCAATATGGTAACGATGTAATCGGCATCATCGGTAATGTACTTGACATCGCCAGCCTGGAGAAAGTAGCCGAAGAAGTCGTTGCCAAATGGGGAAAGATCGATATTCTATTGAACATTGCCGGTGGCAATATGCCGGGAGCCACTCTCGAACCGGATCAGCACTTCTATGATATGGACATCTCTTGCTGGGAAAAAGTGACTAACCTGAATATGAACGGAACGGTTTATCCGTCTATGATATTCGGTAAAGTAATGGCAAAACAAGGCAAAGGATGTATTATTAATGTATCCTCAATGGCAGCATACAGCGCTATCACCCGCGTACCGGGATATTCGGCTGCAAAAACTGCCGTAGCCAATTTCACTCAATGGCTGGCAAGCGAAATGGCACTTAAATACGGTGATGGTATCCGTGTAAACGCTATTGCACCGGGCTTCTTCATCGGCGACCAAAACCGTCGTGTACTCATCAATCCAGATGGTTCATTGACAGATAGAAGCAAGAAAGTATTGGCTAAAACTCCAATGAAACGTTTCGGTGACATCAAAGAGTTGAATGGTGCAGTGCATTTCCTGTGTAGTGAAGCCGCTAGCTTCGTAACCGGAGCAATGTTACCTATTGATGGTGGTTTCAGTGCATTCAGCGGAGTTTAAGCAATAAATAACAGCCTGTTATAAAGAGAAAGACTATGATGGAAAAGACTTGGAGATGGTTCGGCAAAAAGGATAAGATAACCTTGCCGATGCTCCGACAAATAGGGGTAGAAGGGATTGTCACTGCCCTGCATGATGTACCGAATGGTGAAATATGGACAGTAGAAGCTATTAACGATTTGAAATCATACATCGAATCTTATGGTTTACGTTGGTCGGTAGTGGAAAGTCTTCCTGTATGCGAAGCAATCAAATACGCAGGAGCGGAACGTGAACAGTTAATTGAAAACTACAAAATAAGCCTTGCCAATTTGGGCAAATGCGGTATAAAGACAGTATGTTACAACTTCATGCCCGTTATCGACTGGATACGTACAGACTTGCAACACCCTTGGCCGGACGGTACCAGTTCCCTGTATTACGACCGTATCCGCTTCGCTTATTTCGACATCCGAATCCTGGAACGTGAAGGAGCTGGAAAGGATTATACTGAAGAAGAACTTCAGAAAGTTGCCGAGCTAGATAAGGTTATCACAGAAGCAGAAAAAGACGCTTTGATTGATACGATCATTGTCAAGACTCAAGGTTTTGTTAATGGCAATATCAAAGAAGGAGATAAAAATCCGGTTTCCATCTTCAAGCGGTTACTTGCTTTGTACAAAGATATAGACCGGGATGCTTTGCGTGAAAATATGTGTTACTTCTTATCTGCAATCATGCCTGTATGCGAAGAATATGGAGTTAATATGTGCGTACATCCGGACGACCCTCCATTCCAGGTATTAGGTTTACCACGTATCGTTACCAATGAAAATGATATTGAATGGTTTCTGAATGCCGTAAATAATCCTCATAATGGATTGACTTTCTGTGCAGGCTCTTTGAGTGCAGGCGAGCATAACGATACACGTGAGTTGGCTAAGAAATTTGCAAAAAGAACTCATTTCGTACATCTGCGCAGCACAGCTGCCATGCAAGGTGGAAACTTCATTGAAAGCTCCCATCTTACGGGAAGAGGACATCTGATTGACCTTATCCGTATCTTCGAAAATGAGAATCCGGGATTACCGATGCGTGTAGACCACGGACGAATGATGCTGGGAGATGAAGATAAAGGCTACAACCCGGGATATTCTTTCCACGGACGTATGCTGGCTCTTGCACAGGTAGAAGGAATGATGGCTGTGGTGGATGATGAGAAAGAACGACAGATAATATTATAATCATTACAGTATTCACAATAATAAAGGCTTCGTGAAAATCAAAGCTAAAACAGCCTTGATCTCATGAAGCCTTTAATTTATCATTTTATTAATATCTGTTTAGTCTTGCCCCCTCTCAAAACCAAAGCAAGTTGTTACAAAAGAATATTTGTTTTCGGGTCGATGGTCTTGTCGAGGATATAGGAAATATATCGTTTCATGGCGTCATAGTGTTCAGCCAAGAGAACTTTGTCTCCGTATTGCAGGTAACACTCCCAAGGAACTGTGATTCCGGCACTTCCCCACAGCAAACCACCGAATCCTCCACCCAAAGGAGCAATGTCCGGAAAGCGACCATCTTCCCGCTGTACATCACGCATAGAACGAAGGTATCTTCTCAAAAATTGAGGTACGTCCACCAGGTACGTAGCCGTACGGGAGAATACTGAAATATCTCCTGTAAAGGTTGCTCCTCCGCTCCACCATCCTTCGGACAGCAAAGCACCGAGTGCATTTTGACCGGAATACCCCACATCTCCTACCACCGGAAAAGCGATAAAGTCACCGCCCTGC
Source organism: Bacteroides sp. NSJ-39 (assembly GCF_014287315.1). NCBI lineage: Bacteria > Pseudomonadati > Bacteroidota > Bacteroidia > Bacteroidales > Bacteroidaceae > Bacteroides > Bacteroides sp. NSJ-39. Next base: position 165,182 of record NZ_JACOOB010000004.1, read on the forward strand.
CCTAAAGGATTCAGATTGACAGAGCCAATCTGCTTGTCGGTATTGTCCACACTGTTTACTGCCATACTTCATCTATTAACCTTTAATCAAACAGAGAAGCTTACAGCAGTGAGCTCTTCTATCCACAAATGTAAGCCCAAAAGCCCACTGCTGTGAGCCTGTCTATTCACACCTGTAAGCTCTTGAGAAACAAGACAGCTTGCAAGAAGAATATAAGGAGCCATCATTACAATACTACAGGCCGACATAATATCCAACGGGGTATGAGAGCAAAAGTTACCCTCATGCTACCATCATACTTACCCTCATAGCTCAAGCACCGATGAATAAAGGGATTCAAGAGACTATGAGGGTATGACAGCAAAATTGAATAAAACTTTTAGTTGAAAAGTTACTTTATTCTCACTTTTCCTACAAAATCTTTCTTATCCACGTTCAACTCTTCCAATGTAGTCACCCGTTTACCGTTCAATACGATATTCTCGAACAGAATATTCTCTACTTTGCGGTTCTTATCATAACCTTCTATCAAGGAAGGATTGATATACTTGCCTGTACAAGAGATATTACGGAACACAATATCCTTCACGCCTCTTCCCGGACCGGTATTATACTTTTGGTTATACATCACACGAAGATGGAACAATTGCCCTTCCTGAATATTTTCGACCCGAATATCCTCGAACGTTATGTTGCGTGCCAAGTTATGGTCTCCAACGTTGATGGTCATACATCCTTGATAATTGCGGTCGTCTTCATCATGCTCCAAGATATCGATATTTTTGAATAACATATCTTCGAGCACTTCATCTTCCGTCTTTGTATTGCCATGCGTACCGATATTAATGGGGTGCGCAATATCAGCCCAAAGAGTAGAATTCTGAACACGTACTTTCCGGCAATCTCCATAATAATTCCAACGGTGAGTATAGAAAGCAAGACAATCATCGGAATTACGCAGAAACACATCATCAATGACAATATCGGAGCAAGACATGAAATCCAGTCCGTCACTCCACCCTTGATAGCTGAATGATTTCAGGTTTTTGATGGTTATTCCTTGACTTTGTCCGCCGGAAACGGTATAGTGACGTGAATTGACAACAGTAATTCCATCAATCAATACATTTTTGGAATATGCCACCGATATGCCCTGTTGCGGTTCGAGCAACATACCATATCCCAGAATCTTCACATTTTCTACGCTGTCACAATTAAGACAGCCTTTCAGCACTGCCCCACCTTCCAAATAGACCGTAGTGTTGGAAGGAATACGGAAGCACTTGCCTGCCGCATCGGTAGGTTCATGGATACCGGACTCAAAATACATCACGTTCGGATCATTCTTATCAGGTATATCCTTAATTATCGGATTGGCAAATACGTGCAGATTATTCAAACGGTCACCGTTAAATTCTACAGATAGTTTTTGTGGCTTATCCAATGTGAACAGCAGAAAGTTTCCGTCTATCTTCGGCTGAATGCCTTTAGATAGTGGACGTACTATTGCCGAACGGATCTCTCCATTGTTCTTCCGTATTAATACTTCCACTTTACCGGAAAAATCAAACTGCACCATAGTTGCATCCGATTTTGTATCCATATCCACCTTTACGTTATATTCGAAAAGATCTACCCAATCTTTTTCACCTGCTTGCCGTACTTTTACTGTGTAGTCGTCGTTGTGACGGGCATAGTAAATACCTTGCGGGACAGGGTATACGAGTATTTCCGCCCGTAAAATACTATTCCACCCTAACAACAATAAAAATACAACTATTAACTTTAATGATATCTTCATATTAAATAAATTCATTAAACACATTCTGCTTTTATCTTGCAAACATCAATGTACCGAATCCTAATACATCGTAACCGCCGGAATTGGGATCATAATATCCACCGCCACCTTCTACACCCACATATTCCGTAGCGATTTTAGTATATTTCAGTTTTTCATCCGACATATTTTTGATACTCTTATAATGATAATACGGCAATGCCCAAATAGCACGTTTCATCCACTTTCCACCTCCTACAACTGTCTGTTCTTCCGGAGAAATACCATTCCACTGATTGTGTTTTTGCCATATATAAGTAGTGAAAGGCACGGTCTCCTCTGTATAGTTGCAACATGCAGCATACTCACATCCCCGCAAGAAAAGATTATCATCATACGCAAAGAAATCATCTCCCTGACTCCATGCTAACTGGCAAATAACACCAACCAAACCGACACACATTAACGTATGGCCCTGATCACGTCCACTTTCCTGCCATTGTGCAAAATTGTATTCGGGTGAATAGTCGTAATAGATAGCACGACGCAAACGTCCGTTTGTCACTCCCGACTGGAAATGTTCAATACCTTCATTATAAATATCACGCCTATCGGTGACAATGCCAATAGCGATTGTAGAAGCAATGTTGCACAATCCCCAGTTTGCCCAATAATGCAAGTGGTTAGTATCATGATGACGCACCAGGAAATCCTTATTGGCCGGATAGAATACTTTTAATAACCACTGTTGAAAAGCCAGAAAATCTTCGGGATCCCAACCTTTATATTCCCGCAATAATTGACCGGCAATGGCGAACTCATAACCATAAAGCCCTGCAGCCAAAGAAACATTAGAGTTGCCAGTAACTCCAACACAGGTCTGTACCCATTTATTCAAGTTTTCAACAGCCTTAGCGGCATATTCATCATCATTTTCTATCTTCCAACGCAATGCCTGCTGGTAAGCTATTGACGCTCCACGTGCTGCATTGATATAGTTTTCCCCTACCGTTGCCCCATTTATAGTCACTGCCGCTCCACGCACAATATACTCAACCGGATATGTATCCGTATTTTTCTGAGAGAAAGAACTCTCTTTCAACATCTGATAACCCGTGAACCACGGCTCTTCCACATCTTTTTTCTCACGAATACGGGCAAAATCTTCTTCAGAATGTATACCAACCTTTTCCATAGGTACTGAGTTGTCTTTCAGTTCAACTTGAACAAGATTGATATTATTGTCCGGCAAAATAATTTTATTCAAATCGGTTTCTACACCTAAACTCGGCAAATCAACGCCATCACCGCATCCTGCGAAGGAGAAGAGGACGAATGCGGCTGCTATACAATATATTTTTCTCATAATAATTTTCATTTTAAAGATTCGGTGCAAGTAATGCAATCGTTATAAGACTGCATTACTTGGGTAATTGATTATTTCAACAGAACTTTGATAGACGATATTTTTAGTGCTCTATTACTATCAAAATGAACAACAAATCCTAGGGTCGTTTCACCCTCATAATTTATAGTAAGATTTTCAATAACGAAACGTTGGTCTTTGTAATTTTCGCTATAAGTTTCTCCTGGCATATAAAAATCAACCGATTTAAGTAGGTTTGTATTTTCTGTCCAATTTCCACTTGAATCCATATTAGGAGTTTGCTCTTCCCCTCCCTTAGAGATAAATAAACCGGCTTTCTTTCGACCGTTTCCGCTTGTGGCAAGTTCTGCCACATCAATCACTACATCATAGACGCCCTGAGGTATATTAAAGGTCTGGAACATCTTTCCATTCATTTTTTTGGACAAACGATCCCATCCGCTTTGGATTACCAATAATCCCCCTTGATCATTCATATACAACCCTTCACCAGGCTCTTCAATTTTAGATTCATCATGACAAAAACCATCATTGCCAGAACCATAGTTAAATTGCCAACCTACGGGTGTGCAATGTCCACTCGCCTTTCCTTCTTTAGATTCGAATGGTTGTTTCACATTGGTTAATATATAATCCGAAATATCACTTCCCGCTTTCAACATATTCAGCTTATCGCTGCTTACCACATCCACCACCACATCATCAAACTTGAATGTTATCACATCTTCTCCTTCAGCACATTGCTCAGAGACGCTAGCAGTAATTTCCGTATCACTTACTACTGTATAGTTCAAATCTTGTCCTCCGAACGTGGCACTGGAGATTGTACTATTCCGGAAGCCTGTTCCTTTGATAGTAACAGTATTACCTACTTGAACAGCTTTTGAACTGAACTTATTATCAGTCTCAACGGAAGTGATTACGGGCGACGCCAATATTTCAAACGCCGCATAGTCTCCCATATTCATTTCAACTCCATGAATAGTCATTGACAAAGGAATCTCACCAAACGTTGTCAATGAAGGAACCTTAACCGTAAAGGTGCTTTCATCCACTATTGTTATATCAGTAGCCGGAGTTTCACCGAACATCATCTGAATATCTTCTTTGGCAATCGTTCCAAGGTTTTCGGCAACAACGGTCACCACTGCACCTACGTATCCTTTCAATGGCTCAATACTTGTCAGCACCGGATTCGGAAGAATCTCAAAGTCTAAAGTCTTTTCTATCTTCTCGAAAGGAGTAGTTACAGAAATCGTATAATCTCCCGGCGCAAGTGTGGCAGGTATCTGTATATCCAACAGTTCATCTTCTTGTGTTTTCACTTCGGCTTCCACAGCATCTCCTCCGGCTTTAGGAGTGAAGAATGCTTTCACTGGTTGCAACACTACCGTTTCATCCAGCACCGCCTGATTGAGATTTGTTCCGCTGACGGAAGCCATTCCGGTGACATATCCTGCCGCCTCTCCTTTTACAGCATCCAATGCGGCATGCTTAAGAACAGTAAATGCGACGGGCACATTGACCGGCTTGTCTGTAATATTAAGTTTAATCTCCCCACTTTGCGCACCTTCCGGCACTTTCACAGAGAAACTTTCCATTTCCGGTTCCGCCATAAATGTAGCACTTTCCTCTTTTCCACTAAACAGTACTTTATAATGAGCTGAAGGAACTCCTAAATCGTGACCATTAAATTTAATCTCATCGCCGACAAAACCATACGAAGGAATCACCGTCCTAATACCCGGAACCCCGAGTACGTCGTACATCAATTGCGTATCTACACGTTGCCCGTAAACTACTACGGAGATACGCCCGGCAGTGGTACCCTCCGGAACTCTTACGGTCAGTTCTTCATCTTCACAAGAGATGAGTTGCAATTTCGTATTGCCGACAAATACCTCCACATCATTTGCGATTATACCAAAATTTGTCCCGTAAATAGTAAATTCATTTCCCACGTAACCAACTGCATCCGAAACGGATGTCACCGTCACGACAGGATCCTGATTCTGCATACGGATGACTTCTTCATCATCCCCGTCGCACGATGCAGCAAATACCGTAAACAAAACCGGCAGTATATAATTATATATCTTCTTCATACTTGTTGCTTTTTATATTTTTACTCAAGAACCAACTTCACTTCTGTTATTTTGAAATAAGAATTAGCACCACTATTCATTGTAGTAAGGAAGCCGATCAACACATCAGTCTCTCCCTCCAAATTGAACGAAGCAGTCACGAGTTGCCCTGAAGCACCATCAACTGTTGAAGTCTTATATGAAGCATACACACCTTTCGTGCCATCCAAAGTTGCAACCTGATCAGTATCCGGGATATCATTTTCTTCCGTTCCTTTTACAATAAATGCTGCCACAAAATTTCCGTCGAGTACTTTCGTATAGGCATACGTCACTTCCAATCTGTACGTCCCCGGACGTAATTTAACTTGTTGGTACATCTTACCGTTAGCATATTGCTTCTTATTCCAGCCGTGTTGGAAGGCCAGCGTATATCCTTCCGCCGCCTTATATTGCATTCCGGAAACAGTCGTACTACCATCTGCGTTAAAAGACACCGCATTCTGTATCCAATCGGCAGGTGTCCACCATTCACCATTCTTCCAACTTTCTTCACTCGCTTTAGCAAACGGCTGTTTATAGTTTTTCAGATAAACAGAAGTCACGTCACCTTTTGCATTAGGATTAAACAATGCATTTCCTGTCATAGCATATCCGCGAATTGTAATAACCACATTACCGGAAACCCAATTTCTGGGGGTGACAGCTTCGATGGTAGACTCATCCACCAATCGTATTTCCTTAGCTGATGTCCCGTTAAAACTAACTTCAATGTCATTAACATCCGTTCCGAAATTTTCACCGGTAATCGTTACTACATCATCCTCTTCCGCTACTCCTGTTCCCAAAGGATTATCAGAGACAACAGAGTGCACGTATGGTGTAGGCAACACTTTGTATTGACCTATTACACCCACATCATTCGTCCAGATTTGCATTGTTACGTCACCGCTTGCAGCTCCGTCCGGCACTTCCACTACAATGCGATTATTTTTACACATCAATACTTTCGTCGCTAGTACACTTCCGAAAAAAACTTTCACAGGTTCCGTACGATCACCGAAATTTGTTCCGGTAATAACTACTTGTGAAGAAACATATCCGATATTCGGTGACATTCCGGATACTTCCGGCATCGGATATTCATATTTTGTTATCTGCGGATCTTGTTCGCAAGCATAGAACAGCAACACAAACAATGTTACCGCAAATATTCCAATCATATTTCTCAATAAATGTTTCATATATCCTATTTTTAATTAATAGATTATTAGATCTCGGCTAATTAATATCCCGGATTCTGTTTTAAATTCGGATTCAGATTAATCTGGTGTTGAGGTATCGGCCAAAGGTAATGTGCTTTACGTACAGTACTATTAGCCTTAGGAGAAATCACAACACAAGCATGTTCTTTTCCATCTCCTGTTATTACTGTTTCCTCACCATAAACATACGATTTAGCATCGTACTTCGAAGTTGGATTTCCAGATGCATCTTTAAACGGAGTGCTATATCCTGCTTCTCCGACTACTCTTCCCAAACGGGACTGGTTCAACGTTTCTTCCAAGATTCCCCAACGTTTCAAATCATCATACCGGAAACCTTCCATATAAAGCTCTACAGTACGTTCACGACGAATCTCGTCCAACATAATCTCTGAAAGCTCCTTTTCTGAATTAAGTTGTTTTTTAATCTTCTCTACCAATGCATTGGTAAGATGAGCCACTCCGGCACGATCACGCAACTTATTGATTGATATCCCTAGTTGGGCATCCGTTATTTCACCATAACGTTCCATTATAGCTTCCGCATAATTCAAACAGACTTCCGCCAAGCGCAGTACCGGATAATTGGCTGATTCTTTTTTATCACCCACAATAGGGTTACGGAACTTCTGGTCACCATACCCTGAAGTGCTACCAATAGATTCGGCCGGACCTCCTACATATGCCATCAGGCGATAATCACGATTCTGATACTCATCTGTAACATTCTGATATCCTTTAAACTGTTCATTATTAGTTGTCGGCATTCCGTTGGTGCACACAAACATATCAATAAACTTACGGGTAGGATAAATATAATTCATTTCATTATTCAAGGAAAATGCACCTGCATTCAGAACACGGTCAAAAACAGAGTAAATAATAAACTCTTTATTGCTATCTTTTCCATAACCTCCTGTCTGACTTCCATCTTCCAAACAGAAAAGATAACGACTGCTCAAATTATCAAGTTCGTTGTTATGGTTCCAAATTCTAAAAACCTCATCATCCAATACATCTTTAGAAAGAGATATTGACTCCTCCAAAAACTCATTTACCTGATCACTTTTCGGACCTGCAGAGCCTTCATAATCGGTAGATGTTTTATTGTATTTGCGCCAAGTAGCTTCATACAGCAACACACGAGCCTTAAATGCTTTTGCCCCTTGCTCACTTATATGTCCTTTATCCGAGGTAGCAATGTTCTGCTCTTTTGGCAATCTGCTGATAGCATTTTGAAGGTCACTAAGTATCAGGTCCGCTACCTCATAACGGCTGTTACGCGGTTTTTGCAATTCCGGTGAATCCGTATCGAGAGGAACTGTAATAATAGGCACGCCTCCAAAATATTTCAACAGGTAAAAATAGTTATAAGCACGAAAGAAATACGCTTCGCCAAGATAGGGATCAATTTCACTCTGGTTACCACTATACGCTTCCCCACGTTGAAGCAATATGTTACAAGTACGTATGTTATTATAATGGTCCCAACGGGCATCATCATAACCGAGGGTCAATGTACCATATCCCAAATAAGCTTGGTTTCCATTACGGCTGTTTACTAAATCAGACTGCAGGTCCATGTGTTCCATTATACCCGAGCGCCAGCCAAGCAGCTGTCCGTAAAATCCATTTGCAAACTCACGGAAATGTTCCGGTTTTTTAAAATAGACCGCATCAGTTCTTGAATCCAACGGTTCTAAATCAAGGAATGTATCTGCACAAGAAGTTAATCCCATCATGCAAGCACAAGCCAATATATAAGTTATCTTTTTCATACAATAGTCTATATCTTAGGTTGATTATAAAGTAACATTAAGTCCGAATGACCAAGTACGGGCAAAAGGATATCCGCTCGTATTGGAAGCGGAACCCATTTCCGGGTCAAAACCGTCACGAATACTAGTAGCCTCCCAAAGGTCGTTACCTGAGAAATAAAGACGGACTTTCTCCAATTTCACTTTACGTGTCCATATCTGTGGCAATGTGTATCCTACCACCAATGTCTTCAGACGGATATAACGACTATTCTGCAACATGAAGTCGTTATTCTGGTAATTCCAGGCAGAGCGGTTTGTATTATTTGTCAGACGCGGATATCTGGCATCTTTATGATCTTCCGTCCAAGTTTGTCCGAGAAAAGTCGGATTCTGGTTTGTATAGATTGTACGGAAAGGATAAGCCATCCAGTCATTACGCATAATATATTGTTTGGCAACTCCCTGAAACATTGCGCTGACATCAATACCTTTCCACGATGCGCCAACTGTAAGACCATATACAAAATGCGGATTGGCATCTCCAATATACTGAAGGTCGCTATCGGCATTACCAAGATCAGTAATCTTATAATCACCGTTCAAGTCAAGACGTTTAGTATCACCGGGACGAAGTTCGGCAACCGTTCCCTTTCCTACATTATTTAGTGCTCCTACCTGATCGGCATACAACGCATAATAACGGTCTACTTCCGCTTGATCCTTAAAGTATCCATCTGTACGATAAAGGAAGAATGCATTCAAAGGATAACCATTGACAGTCTTATTCACTCCTGCTCCATATCCGTCTGCTCCGGTCAGTTCTTCCAATTTGCTTTTAGTATCTCCGATATTGAAATTAGCATAATAAGAGAAGTCTTTAATCTGATCACGCCATCCGATAGTAAATTCCCAACCTTTTACATTCAGATGTCCACTATTGGTTTTCGGAGATTTACCTCCCAGTACACCGGGATAAGTGACTTCCGACAGCATACCGATATTATCCTTAATAAAGTAGTCGAAAGAAGTAGTCAGGCGACTATTGAAAAAGTGCAAGTCAATACCAACATTTTTCTGCTCTACCCGTTCCCACGTACGATCAAGACTGATAATGCCATTATTCCCCAAACCAGTACTTACCTGTGCTGCAGGAGAATAGCCAAAGACAGTACTTCCTTGTGTTACAGCAACTAAATAGTCAAAATCTCCCAATCCCGCATCATTTCCGGAGTTACCGTAGCTGAGACGTAATTTTCCAAAATTAACAACAGGAGTAATAGCTTTTAAAAAGTTCTCTTCCGTAAAGACCCAACCTCCGGATACCGAAACAAAGTTTTTAAATTTATGTCCCTTTGCGAACTTAGAATTTCCGTCACGACGTCCGATCAATTCAATCAAATACTTTTCAGCATAATTATAATTCAACTTCATAATGTAAGAGTAAGAACCGTTGTGGGTCTTACCTCCTCCATTTCCTTGTGCACCGGAAGCAAGATTCAAATCATACACACCTGTATCTTCCATCTTCTCACGGGCTGTTACCATCTTTTTCTGTACCCACTTTTCAGCATTGATACCAGCCATCGCCTCAACATTATGCACTTTCGCAAAAGTACGTTTGTATTTCAGTAAGGCAGAATAATACTGATATTGCATATTATTGGCCTGCATCAAATAAGCAGGATTATGAATATCCTTAATATTCAATACATCTGTCGGATAAATCAATGACTGATTTGTATTGCTCACAACTTTATCGGCAGGATTTCCAAACCAATCATATGTCTGTACAGGAATCACATAACGGTCACGACGATATTCTTCATTTTGGAATGAAGCCATACCTTCAAAACTGATTCCTTTCCAAATATCAACAATGGCTTTCACATCAACACGAGTAGTCAAGTTCATGCGTTCGTCACGCCCGCCATCAGAGGTTGCAGCTACAGGTTGACGGTCTCCAACTTTACCAAAATTGGCATACCACTGCCCATAGGGATTTTTAGCAGGGAAAAACGGAGGTTCGTTTCCATATAAAGATGTATCAATACCGGCAGAAGGTGACTCAGTGTCAGTCTTAATCATACTAGCCGATGTTTCCAATTTAAACCAGTCAGTAAGTCTGATTCCATAATTTAAACGCAGATTCAACTGTTTTTGGCCATCATACGCTGTCGCCAAGTTTGCCTGATTATCTGCATATGCTAAAGATATACGATAATCTGTTTTCTCATTAGAACCTGATAAACTTAAATTATGCTGATAAGAAAAACGACGTGCAAACATCTCCTCCAAACGATTGGCATCTCCGATGAAGAGATCATATCCCCAGTCTTTAGCATTCGTATGATAAATACCGGAGATTCCCTGTTGCATTTTCAACATATTCTCTTCAGAAGTCCAGTTCCACCAGTCTTTTGTTTTCTGTTCTTTATTCGCTTCAATCCACATAGTAGCATATTCCTCCATACTTGGAGAGAAAGCCATGATACCGTTAGTCGTGAAACGCATATTGAAATTATAGTCTACTGTCACCTTTCCCTTACCTTTTTTCGTTGTTACCAGAATCACACCGTTGGCAGCCTTAGCACCGTAAATAGAAGCAGAACCATCTTTCAACACACTGATACTTTCTATATCATCCGGATTCAGATTCTGGAAAGAAGCATCATTCAGTGTAGGGACTCCATCTACTATAATCAAGACTTTCCCACCATTTACAGATGTCGCACCACGAATCTGGAAATTCAATCCTTCATTACCCGGACGTGAGCTGGAACGGGTAACAACCAAACCCGGAGTAGCTCCTTGTAAAGCTGCACCAACATTGGTGATGGCACGACTTTCCAAAACCTTACTACTTACTTGTTCTACCGCACCCGTCAAAGTAGCTTTCTTTTGTGTACCGTAACCAACAACCACCACTTCATCCAATGCATTATTATCTTCTTTCAGTACAACCTTAAAATCCGAACGGTCATGAAGAGTAATAATCTGGTCTACATAACCGATATAGCTAATCTTTATTTGCTTAGCATCCGCAGGCACGTTCAATGCAAACCGACCGTCGATGTCGGTAATTACTCCTGCATTACTTCCTACAACCACTACATTACAACCAATCAGCGGTTCGCCATTCACATCTGTAACAAGTCCTTTGATAGTACGTCCTGTCTGGGCTACAGTCAAACTCTCTTCTACAGAATCATTCGCATAGAGCAATACACCGGGTGAACCACCCAGCAATATGGCAAAAGCCAATGCAACTCCTCTACTACATAAGAATTTGGATTTAATTTCCATAATACTATTAAATTATTAAAGTTAATATGCTTTATTCCGAGACGGTATTTAACCGACTTGGGAAAATTCATTCCGCAAACAACCACGTACAGTCTTACGCGCCAACAATAACTGACACTCTACCGTACGAGGAGACAAAGACAATTTTCCTGCAATAGCAGGGCAAGATAGCTCATGATTAAAACTCAACTCGTAAATCCGGCGGCGCTTGGCAGGAAGACTTTTCACCACCTCCTCATGCTTTTCTTTCAGTTCACGATAACAGATTACATCCTCCGTCGTGTTTCTATCAGAGTCGTTCACCTTATTATATATATAAGCAACAAAATCTTCCTGCTTATAATAACGGCGTATCTGATCAGTCACAATATTACGGGCAATCGTAAAAAGCAAAGACCAGACAGTGTCGGGTTTTACAAACATTCTGTATTCCCACAAGCGGACAAAAACATCCTGTGCCAAATCTTCCGCTTCATACGGACGGCAAATACGAAGAGCGATATAGTTTTTGATATGCTCCCGATATTTCAGGTAGCACTCTGAAAAGAAGTCGTCAAATGTAGCTTGTTGTTTACTCATGGCATTAAATTTATCCGTATAACGATGTTACAAAAGTAAAAACAAGTTTTAAAAACAAATAGCACAAAAGTAACAGAAAACAAAACTATGGTAACAAGCGTGTTTTTTTGCAAAATATCCCCATTCCATCGGCATAAATGCAGGTTTCATAGTAACAAAAAAAAGGGGAGGCCGTTACATTTGGCGACTCCCCTGTTCTGTACTTTGCATAAGTCTGTGGCATGATTCGCCACAGATGCAGATTATCTCTGGTATTTGCTTTACTGCGCAGCCTGAAAATCCGGAATACGTTTCACATCCGCACCTTTCATGACACCTTTTTTAATGGCCTCATTTGTTTCGGTGATTTCTTTCTTGACGCGCTTATAATATTCTTTCGTCAGACCTTTTTCTATTGCGTCCGATTCCGTCACTGCCCAGAAATATTGATAATCCATCAACATCAGATCCGGAGCCACTACTTTAAAGAAAATACTATCCCCTGCAAACTTCTCACGTAAATCACCCAGATAAATTGTATCTGCCGGATTTACTTCCTGACTGTTCGCACTATTTTTTGAACTACCTCCGCAAGAGGACAACAACAAACCTCCTACCAATGAAATTAAAACTAATACTTTCATATCACTATTTATTATAAATTGGCACAAATGTAATAATTAAACTAATAAACGTAACTATAATGTCATTCTTTTTTTCCAGTCTCTTCTGCATATTGCTTAGGCAACATCCCAAACATTTCTTTAAAACACTTCGAGAAATAACTGGAAGAGCTGAATCCTACCCGATTCGCTATTTCGATGATCGGCAATCGGCTTCCTTGCAATAATTGCGCTGCCCGTTTCAAACGGATACTGCGGATAAAGTCCGTCGGGGTATGTCCGGTTATGGATTGCAGCTTACGATAAAGACTCATGCGTACCATCCCCAAATCGCCACTCAACTCCTCTACACCATATTCCGGATTGTCCATGTTCTTTTCTATGTATTCCAAGCATTTCTGTATCAATTGCTCGTCTACGGAAGTAATTGTGATAGCACTCGGATTTACTTCTATATTCTTACGGAATTCCTGTTTCCTCCTTTCCTGCTGTTCTATCAACTTCTCAATGCGTACCATCAGCATATCAAAGTTGAAAGGTTTCGACATATAAGAGTCGGCTCCTACTTCGTAGCTGTTTATCTTGATATCATCGGCAGTACGGGCTGTCAATAATATCACAGGTATATGGGATGTCTGCACGTTCGTCTTGATTCGGCGGCAAAGTTCGATACCATCCACTTTCGGCATCATGATATCACTGATAATGAGATCGGGATTTTCTTCAATCGCCTTTCTTTCCCCTTCTTCACCATCCGCCGCTTCCACTATCCGATAAAAATCCTCCAACTGCTCTTTCAGGAAAGTACGGAATTCCTGATTATCTTCTACCAACAACAATTTCTTTATATTCTCATCTGACGCAGATACAACGGTTTCCTTTTCTTTCATACCCGTCGATTCCATATCAGTTATTTCATCCGGCAGCTCATCCGGTTCAGGTGTCAAATCCATAGGTAACCAAACGGTGAAGACCGACCCGCGATCCATCTGACTGTCAACCTTTATACGCCCACCGTGAATATTCACATATTCCCTGACCAGATGGAGTCCGATACCACTGCCTATCTTTTCATCCCCTTCATTGCCAACCTGATAGAAACGGTCAAAGATGTAGGGAAGATCGGACTCGGATATTCCGATTCCTGTGTCGGATACCGATATTCTCACATAGTTTCTCCCTTCCACTTCCTCCGTCGCAAGTAATAAGTTCACGGTTCCTCCCTCCGGAGTGTACTTAAAGGCATTGGACAAGAGATTATTTACAATTTTATGTACTTTATCCCGATCGAAAAACATATAAAGCGCTCTGTGTTCCGACTGGTTTACAAAGTTAAGATGCTTCTCTACAGCCATCGGCATAAAATTATTGTAGGCAGAAACAATAAACTCCTCCATATCGCCATTCATCAAATGCAATCTCTCACCCTTCATTTCAAGTTTACGAAAATCCAGTAATTGATTTACCAATGACAAAAGGTTTTGAGCATTCTTATAAATTGTATTCAGTTGCTTTTTCATCGTCTCATCCGTCAAACGGCGTATCATCATATCCAACGGAGTGATAATCAGTGTCAGCGGAGTACGAAGCTCATGACTGATATTGGTAAAGAAACGGAATTTCATCTGGTCCAACTCTTCTTTCTGCCTCAAAGCTTCCTCTTCTTGCATACGGATCATCTTCTGCCGATTACGGCGGTTAATCACATAAATAAGACCGAAGACCAACAAAATCCCCAAAACGGCATAGAGGATGCGGGCAGCCAATGTATCCCAAAACGGAGGATGAATCACAATTCTGAATTCAGACTCCGGTCCCCATATCCGGTCGTTTCCGGCTGCGGACACACGGAAAACATATTCGCCAGACGGAAGATTATTATACACAACACGTCCCTGTCCATTCTCAAACGATGTTTCAATCCATTCTTTATCAAAGCCTTCCAACTGATAACGAAAAGAAGTCTGAGAAGGATTAGAGAAGTTCAGTCCCGAAAATTCAAGTGTTACATAATTCTCATCATATTCCAATTGCACTGCATCCGAATAACTCAATGCTTTGTCAAACAATATGCGCCCATTATATTCCTCTCCCGACACTACCGGAACATTGAACAGGCGGAATGAAGTGAATAAAGGCCGATTGAGGCATTGGTTATCAACCATATTCTCAGGAGAAAAGACAATAAATCCATTCATCAAGCCTAAGAAGAGTTGATTGTCACGGGTTATCAGAGAAGGAAAGCTATATAAATCATCCTGCCGGATCTCATCTTCGGACAAATAACTGACAACGTGAAAACTGTATTTATCTGTCTTACGGTCTACTTTTATCTTATAGATAGAAGTGACTGTCGATATCCATATATCATGATTTTTATCTTCCACCACATTCAGGATAGCTTGTGACAACCCTTCTTCTTTCCCCAATGTATAACTTTGCCCATGATGGGTAAGGACATTCAAACCGTATTGGGTAGCAAACCATAAAGTACCTTCATGATCTTTCAATATCTGGTTATACTTCATACTTCCTTGATTAAAGATTGAATTGGCTTGTCCATCCTGTTCGGATATCCAGATTGTATTTTTTGCAGGATCATAGATATACAAGCCATTATCGCTACCCACTACCAATCGGGACCGGTCGTCAATAGCCAACGCATTGGCTACTTTATATTTCTTCAGCTCGGGAAACTGTTCGGATAATAGTTTTATCTGCCCATTCTCCGGATTGAACAAGCCTACACCTCCGTATATACTCACCCACAACCGTCCGGAAGGATCCTCGACCATAACACGTATATTACTGAAATCCAACTCATTCTGATAATCCGTGTCCGGATAGTCATAAGATCTTACTTTCCCATGTTCTATACAATATAATCCGTCATGATAGGTCCCCACCCAGATACGGTTTTCTTTGTCTTCGTAGAGGACACGGCAATTCTTTTGATTGAATTCATTATATAGCCTGTTCAAGCTCCGTGTTGCCGGTTCGTAACGATACAGTCCCGAAGTGGTTCCCATAAGAATCTCGCCTTTCGAAGTCTCCAACATACAACGGATCTCCTCTCCTTTCCAGTCTCCGCGAATCATTTTCTTATTACACAGCATTATCTTGTTCATGCTGGGATGGTAATAGCACATTCCCTGATTGTAAAGCCCCATCCAGACAGAATTATTCTCATGATCGCAATAAATGCTCTGAACTGCATTTCTCACTCTGTTGCCTGACAACAAAGGTATATCCAGTATTTGAGTTACGGAGAAATTATGCATATCAATTACATAAAATCCGTCAATAACGGTTCCTACCCATGCATTTCCACCTTTATCCACATCCATTGAGGTGAACCATGAATAATGTCCCAACCGGATACTTGAAATCGGGTTCCATTTTTTATTATAAACATCATAGTAACCTATCCCCCGATCCCACATCAGCCAGAAGTCACCGTTATCGAGTATCCGTAAGACAACACGGTCATCCGGTTTCAGCTGGCCTTTCAAGAAATCGAGTTCCTGAACAAAACGTTTCTTCTCCCAATCATAGCAGCGGATAGCCCCTTTCTGATGCACCATCCAACTATAGTTGCCGTGACTTTCTATTCCCAACAGTCCGCCATAATATTCCATAAACTCATCATTCCTGCAAACCAGTTCTGCCGATTTCGTTTCCGTATCATACGTATAGACGGAAGATCCCGGCGTGAGAAACCAATAACGCTTCTCGGAATCAATAATCAGATCCTCCACCCTATCTTTCAGCCCGAACTGAAGAAACAGTGAATCTACATTATAGATATACTGTTCGGTAGTCAAATCAAAAACGCGCAGGCTTTTACGTTCTTTCATCCACAAACGTTTATCGGTATCAATATATTGTTCGGGAATGATGTGGTTATATACTATCGGATATTCACCATGAATATTGAAAGGGAAATTTGAATAGTTCGCACCGTCATACAGGCTTAGCAACACAGTGCTTCTCACCCCGATACGTCCGTCGGGAATAGGAAAAACACTCTTGACATAGTTATCCGGCAATCCTTCGACAACTCCGATTTGCCGGAATACGTAAGGGGATTCCTGCGAGCTCAGATACTCCGGATATAATATCCCCCATATAATAATCAATATGCATATTCGAATCTTCATAGTTTTCTTTTTTGTAGTACTATTATTAGTACGAACGAAAAATGAAATCCCCTTATCCTACTCCACTATTATTTTGAAACAAAGATAACAGTCAGCAGACAAAATCAAGTAAAGAGCGACAAAACTTTCACTCTTGAATTTGTTTTTATCGAATATACAGCTGTGTTTTTGTAAGTAGAATGCTAACTTTATTTAAAGGTAGGCATTTTAAACTTGTAAATCAATCCTCCCACCATAGAAGCAACGCAGTCGGGTCTTCCCTGATCCATACCATCATACGTGTCCGTGCGAATGCCTACTTTGGGTTCCACATAGAAATCGAGGGAAGAGCCCAGTTTCAGTTTGACTTGCGCACCGGCGTCAATTCCCGGAACTGCTTTAAATTCACCTCTACGACGTACCAATCCGGCTGTCACTCCGACAAAAGGAACAACATCTATCACGTGATCCCGGCTATATCCCTTCGCCAAAGTAGCGAGACTCATCATATAATCCATTCCTAACCCAGCATAATGAAGATTCAACTTATCCGGTGTTTTCGCCTTATACATGATTGTTCCGTTCACACGCCATGCAGAAAGCGGAGTATACCATTTTCCGATACTACCCTTAGCTTCCACACCCATATTCTTTACCAAATCCCGATTGGCAACCAGCAGACTGCTTACGCCCAATGCTCCCGATATGAAATACCGTTTGTCATCTTTCTCAAACACACTGCGATTGACCGCTTTGGAATAAGGAACAAAACGATAATGGAAACCGGCATTGATCCCCACCATCACATCCTTCTGCATGAAATCCAGATTTCCTTCGATAAACTTATCACGATACAGGCGGATTTGCGGTTCGAGATACAAACCGAAGAAATCATTGATGTGCCATACTCCCTGTACCCCCGCATTGAGTCCCGGCTGGAACTTATGCTCTGAATTCGACGTATAAGCCAGATTAAATCCTACCGAACCGATCAGTTCAAAAATACGTTCCGGATCATATCCGCTCATGGTAGAAGTGATATTCCATAAATAATCCAATCCTCCGGTTACGGTGAAATGTCTGAGTCTCTCCGCCTCCATATCTGTCGGAAGCAAATAATTGGAGAAGAAACCTCCCGTCCCTACCAGTCGCAGACCGGAATACGGAGTAAACCATTTTCCGATAGAAGCGGAAAGTTGCGGTCCCCATGCAGCGAGATGTTTCAGATTAGTCTTATTCAGGAATAACTGTGCCCCGATACCTGACGTCATGAATAGATTGTCGGCAATATGATTGCTTGAGAATCCATTCTGAGGACGGGCTGCACGGTCTATTGTGTGATACGTCACACCGAAGTTCAGTTCTCCGAGCTGGTCTGTACTACCGAAACCACATCCACCGGCATATCTCTTCTGATAAACATTAAGGCGGGGTTCCACAAACAAATCTACGGAACGGTTCAACCGGAAACTTCCTTGAAGCCCGATACCCAATCCCGGTGCATACTTGGCTGTCTGCGCCACTCCTTTTGTCCCGGACAGATTGACACCGGCTATACCGATCAAAGTGAAAAGCCTCTGTTCGTCATATCCCCAAAGTATATTATTGATATTCAGCAAATAATCGGCATGCAGGTCTATATGCTTGAAATAGCTGCTCGCACTACCGGCAGGCGTATCGCTGTAGCCAACGGTTCCGGACAAGCGTACTCCCGACGACGGACTGAACCATTTACCGATTCCGGCAGAGAACTGCGGTCCGAATCCTTTGAGTGTATTCTTTATCCCCGGCATTTTCAGCGTACTGATTCCACCGGACAACGAGACAAACATATGATTGAGGAATGAGCTGTTATCGAAGTTGTCAAAATGAATCTTCCTACCCATCGCCGCAGCAGGCATATAGGTCAGGCCCACCAAGACCGATCCTCCCATTTTATAGTTTCTCCAACTTTCCGTATGCCCCAATCCATCGTTATACCATCCGATTCGGGGTTCGACAAATAAATCGAGTGTCCGTGAAAGACGGATATTCCCCTGCAATCCCATACGGACACCATAATAGAACTCATGTCCATTCTTCACAGCCGGATTATCACCGGCCGAATTGTCATTGGCCCTGGAATAGCCGGCTTCAACTCCCGCTATACCCAAAAGTTCGAACCTGCGCTGTTCGTTGTATCCGAATGTAAGAGAAGATATATTCAGCAGGTAGTCGAAGCTGCCTCCTACCATTTTTATCTTACTGTTATATACTTCCGACGGCAAATAGCCCAAAGCCGCTCCCAGACGCGCCCCATGAACAGGAGTGAACCATTTGCCTATAAAAGCATTGGCTGTCATTCCCATGCCATCCTGTCCTCCGCTCGTCAGCAAACCGTAAGGTCCCAGCCCGGCAGAGAAAAAGAGGTGTTCATTGAATTTATTACTTTCAAACCTCTCATTGGCAGGTCTTTTCTGCAACATATATTTCAATGCACCATAATCCTGTGCCTGCAAAGCAACAGACAACATCAAGAACAATGCCACTGCCGCATATTTATTTTTGATTCTGAGGATATCCATCATTTACTCTTTCGTTGTATTATCATTCTTTATTTTCTGCTCTTCGGGCAACAGGTCAATAATGTCACCGTCCACTCTCGCGGTCTCCAGCAAGGAAGGATCCAGTTCCAAAGCTTTCTCAATATACATAAGTGCTTCACCCACCTTTTCCATACGGTTGGCAGCGATAGCCTTCACATAATACTCGCGAGCCGAGCCCGTATCCAGCTGCGAAGCCTTCTCCCATGCTTCCTTATTCTTCTTCATCGCCAGCAACATGATCACTTCATTGAAAGGACTGGTAGCCGCCACTTTCTCAAACGCATCGTCGTAATAGCCTGCCATCGCCTGAACGATCGCCTGCAAATCATCGGCAACAACTCCCTCCGGAAGCAGTGTCAACACAGAATCAGCCTTCGTATATTTACCTTCATGCAACAGGGCAATCGCCTGATTGGAAAGCAATTCCACCGGAGCCGACTTGCTGACGAACGGTTCAAGAATCTTGGAGTCCGGCGTATCTTTCTGAATATTCAACACAGCCAGCTCATTCGCCGCATACGTAAAGTTATCGTACAATTCAAGAGCTTCTTTACAATACCTCTCTTTTTCATCCGGCGTTTTAGCCGTTGCAATCATCCGGTAATATTCAAAACGTGTCAGCTCCTTCGGATCTTTCTTATAGAGCTGCATAATTTCCTCATCCGTCAAAGAACGGAAAATAGAATATCCGTAAGTGTACTGCACTTTTCTCAACTTAGGCAGATACACAGCAGCAACCTCCTTATAAAAAGGTTTCGATTTCAGCGCGCGATTCAACTGGTAATTCTTTTCTCCGTATCGCTTAATCAATTCCGTGATCTCGTCGGCCGTATCCTGTCTGGAATCTTTCCGCAGCAACTCCGCCACTTCTTTCCACGAAGCGACCGACGCGTCCGATTTCACCTCCAGAAGTTTGCGGGTCTCCGGGTCGAGTTGCGACAAGATACGGTCCAGCGCCTTGTCCGTACGCAACTTAGCCAGTCGCAGATTCGATTCATACGAACCGTCCGGTGAAGCGACACCCGTAATATGGAAACTTTTCAATGAAGCCTCCGGATTCATCTCGATAGCATGCAACTCTTGATTCAAACGATTCAGTTCCACCTGATTCTGTGGATTCTTATCATCCAGATCAGCTTTTCCCACAACGAAAGTCAAGTTGACTTCTCCTTTGGTATCCCTCAATTGCATCACAGGTTTGGGGAGATATTTCTCATCCGTCAGATTGAAAGCGGAGAATTTATATTCCAGGAAACGCAACGGATTGACAGTACCGCGTGCGATAGAGAAAGAATCCCGATAGATAATAGCACGGTAATTCTCCATCGCAAGATGCACATCCGCACGATAATCATGTTGCAGATACTCTATATAGATAGAATCATGATAGGCGATAATATCCCCGTTCCGCGAGGAAGTAGTCTTCACCTGTATGTATTCGTGCAGCGGGTCCTGTTCGATATTATAATCATACATACGCCGCTGGGTAGTATTATATGTACCTCCGTCGAACACCACGGGACGTAACAGCAAACGCTTCTTCTGTGTCACATCATAGATAGAAGGTTGCAACACCAAACGGCGGTTGGAAGTGAACATCTCCTTAGGCACCGGCACACGGGTTTTCAGATGGAAGTAATTACCTTTTATCTCAATGTCCGTAGGCTCGGGCACCACTTTATCCTTCACTTTTGAAATCACAGTCACCTCGTCAAGTTCAATGACCGCATCTTTGAGCACCACGTTGATAATCTGCTTTCCGCCCACCTTGACCGTCTTGTCTTCATACCCGACACAGGTATATTTCAACGATCCGTGCCGTTCCGCCAGCACACTGTAGCGTCCGTCCTCATCGGAGATTTCAATGCGTTCATTCGTCACAGGATCTATAATATTCACGTTCGGAATACTTTTTCCCTGTTGGTTGGTGACGTGTCCTTGCACACGCATACGTTGGGCGTACGCATCCGCACCGAGTAGCAGCATGGCTGCCAGGAGGATTCCGATTAATCTATCACGTTTACAATTGATTTTCATTCTCTTTTCTAACTATAAATGTTCGTTCCGTTACCGGATTATATACACAAAAGACACTCCCAGCTTCACTGGTGCCAGCGTTGTCTTACTGTCATTCGCCGCATCCGGTTTCGGAGCACCCTTGTCGTACTTAAACTGGCGGTAGCGCATCACCCCGATACCTGCCGTCGCCTCAATATTCCAATGATCGTTCAGCACCCAAGCATAACCGTACGTCAAACCGACTGCCAGCGCATCGCCTTTGTGATGCACATCTTTAACCAGCATATTAAAATTGTTCGCAAAAGCGGTGACACCTAGAAAATGGCTCACCATCGGACGGTTTAACCAATAACGTACTTCCGGCTGAAAATGTGTGAAAGTAGTTTTAAAATTGTCTGTACTGATCGGATTCGCAGCGACTCCCATATTGAGAGAGATATGACGACCCAAAACAAATTCGGCCTCGACATTAGGGCTGGCAGTCAGCCATCCCAACGTGTTCGTTTTCACAGCCACTCGTTGTGCGTGTACATGTACCCCACAACACAATAACAGAAATGACAACAGAGCGACCACTCTGCGACCATTTCTCAGTGCATATACCATAATTATTTTCCCACTAAATATTTCCCACTAAATATCCACCCTATATAAATAAGGACTTCCTGTCCGTTTCTTCCGAATCAGACAAGAAGCCGCAAATTTAGAAAAAATATGGCATTCACAACGTTTGCCTACGTTTTTTTTATTTTTTATTGCAATATTTCCTTAGCAGTCTGCCAATACATTACAATATTATCAATCTATGGACAGGATATACATCTTTTTGTCTTCTGCGCAGCTTCCACTTTCATCTTCTTGCCGCCGATCACCACCGTGCAAGAAGCGGAAGACAAGATATACCATTTCCCTTCCTTCTGTTCGAGCAGAACATTGGCGGGAACAGAAGTACGGATACTGACTCCCGGTGCTATCAGTTGCGTTCCGTTACCCATAAACAGCGTACGGTTATCTCCCGCATACCGGTTACTGATTACCGCATAATCCGCTTTTACTTTCATCCCTTGATAAGTAGCCGTCTGCGTAGCGTCGGAAAGCGAGAAGATATGATCTGTACGCCCATTCTTGCTTTTCACGCAGATTCCGGCAAAATCCGTCAGAGCGGTTTCCTCCGCATCAAAGTAGGACACAGCCTGAATGGCCGACGGCTCTTTCCGTGTACTCGGTTCATAAACAGCGACAAAAGGACGGTTCCAAGCCTCTCCATGCTGGCGGGCAACAAAAGTCAATGTGGGTTGCTCCTTTATATTATAAGGCATACCGGGTGTACGGCTCAACCCTTCGGTCATAGGCGACAGAGCCGTAAAGACTTCACGGTCCGGCTCTCCCTTCATCCAGAGATTCATGGATATATCATCGCCTCCCTTATCTTTCATATCAATGGTAAAGGTCGCTTTCACATCCTTGCCGGTAGCCGCCACTTTCTTATCATATAAATAAGAATAGGCATAAAGATGCGCACCGGCAAACGCCAGTTCCTCCGTAGGCTGCAGATTCAGATCCGTTCCGTCGGCAGCGGTCAATGTGAGCGTCTGCCCGAGATTATGATAAAAATAATCATGCATCTTGTCCCCTCCTTTTTCTTTCCGGCTGCGGAACACATCCACATAATACCCCGTTTCCGGAGCAGTGGTGACGATACCCATCATACGCGTCTGATCCGCCCTGCTTTCCGGTTCGCGGAAATAGAGGTTGCTGTATGTGACAGAGGTAAACTCCCCACCCGGTTCCGCCGAAGCCGGGAAACAGGAGAGCAACTCAAAAGAATGATTGCTTTTCATCACCGGATAACTCGATATTCCATCTACGCAAACCGTATTATGACTCGGAAACTGAGAATAATATTCCGCATAATCCAACCCGCTATACAGGGAAAGACCGATACCCGCATCGGGTCCCAGCACATATCCTTTTCCGTAAAGTTCCATAGAAATGCCGTTGGCGTGCATATGGTTGCCCTCACTTCCATTCTGCGAAATCATCAGACTGCTGCGCGGATCCATACCATTTCGCTGCACCAGCCAAGAGACGTTAGGTGCATGGAACAAAGGAGAGACATATTCTTCTATCTTTCCCGCCTGCACCTCCGGATTCAGCGTCAATGGCTTATCTTCAAAAAAAGAATTGACAGACACCCGCACATTCTTCTTTTCCGCTTTCTCATTTCCGGCACCGGGATTCAGGCATTTCAACAAGGCAGTGAAATAGTCTTCCTGTTCCTTCTTCCCGTTTGCCTGTGCATTCTGTATCATACGGACAAAGAAATTAGTGTTCAGATACCCCGGATGCGTATCTCCGAAACCGCAAATCATACGGTTGGGAAACAGATATTGAGGGGTTGTCGCTACCGCTTTCGACAATACAGGCATCGCCTTCACCAAATCATATCGCAGGTTGTTGTCAAACTGATTCACGAAATTGGCATAATCATTAATCACCACACTGCTATATCCCGGACATTCCGCCCAGATACCCGTTTTAGAGTCAAAACCATATTCGGCAAGACGCGTCAAGCTCCATTGACGAATGCTGGAACGGTTCATCACATAGTCTATGTAATATTCCCGTCCTTTCCCGTCGGCATACGCCTTGTTGTCTTCCAGCACCAGCCCCACATTCATGATAAACCGTGCCTGCAACAAATCCCAGTTATTATGCGGCACTCCGTTCGCTATGATATTGTCCGCCCATTTCTTGAATGCTCCGGCGTAGATTTCCATCTTCTGCGGGTAGTTTGCTTTCAGATAATCATACAGGAAGTCGTATAGAGGGACAGCGATATGCAACGCATCTTCATGGATCACTTCAAAGGAAGTCAGTCCCACCAGTGTCTGCTGATGACCGTGATTCAGATCAACCGGAACATTTCTGTAATAAATACCCGTCATATAAGTATCGAACACTCCGGCTGCCAACTTTGCAAATTTCTCCTCCTCCGTCATCCAATAGAGGAAAGCAGCATCACGGGCGATTCCCAATATCTCACAATTCAGACTTTCGATGTTACGTCCGGTTTTAGACGGATGCACACTCTCCATAGGACGGTCGGGAAGCGCATTATTACAGAATGTCACATTCCCGTTATCATCATCATCGTACGGCACAATATCTGCCAGTCGGGGACGGCCGTGAGTAGCGGCAGTTCCACGTGTTCCCGTATAGCGCACGGTAGGATACGGAGCTTTCTCACCGCCCGCATGGTCGAAAGTTTCACCTTTTATATACACCTCAGTAGCATGGGATTTCCAATACATAGCCAGACGCGACAACAACCAATCCGGCCGGGTGGCCGTCAGATCGGTATATTTCTCCGTACGCTCTCTCAGCTTATCGAAAACATCCTTTGCCCATTCTTCAGTCTTAATCAAGTTCCACGTTTCCTGCTTCCCTTCCGGTGTAGTCAGCACTCTCGGATGAGCCTGCGGCATACTCTCCGGCAAGGGAATTTCTTGTCCGGACGCACTATTGAGGAAAGATAAAAAACATAGTCCCAGTAAAATTCGTCTCATACTTCAATATCTTTTTTAGGTTTGCTACCTATTAAATACGAAGATAAACATTTATTTACCTAAAGCCCCCGTCAAAGGCAGGTTTATTTTCCCGGTATCTCTATACAACACAAAAAAACGACTCTCCTGACAAATCAAGACGGCCGTTTTCATCAAATAATCAAAAAAATAATGAAAATGCGGAGAGAACGAGATTCGAACTCGTGATACCCTTTAGGGGTATACACGCTTTCCAGGCGTGCCTCTTCAACCACTCGAGCACCTCTCCTTAAGGGGAAAATTCGCTTCCCTATAAAATAAAAAGCAGCTAACTTGCTGCTTTTCAGCGGAGAGACAGGCTCTCGAACTTATACTTTCACAGAATCTCATAAAACCGCAAACAACTGATAATCAAGTGCAAATTACAACATAGAGTAAAACTAAATGTTTCTAAATGTCTTTTGCTATCTCAATAATTGGGTGTATATTTGGGTGTAGAATTTCAAACGCACCCAATTATGAATATCAAGCGCAACATCATTTTTGCATTGGAGAGCCGGAAAAAGAACGGTGTGCCAATCGTAGAGAACGTACCCATCCGTATGCGTGTCATCTTTGCCAGCCAACGCATCGAGTTTACAACGGGCTACCGGATTGACGTAGCCAAATGGGATGCAGACAAGCAGCGGGTAAAGAACGGATGTACCAACAAGCTAAAGCAGAGTGCAGCCGAAATCAATACGGACTTGCTGAAATACTATGCCGAAATCCAGAATATTTTCAAGGAATTTGAGGTGCAGGAGGTCATGCCAACGACCCAACAGTTGAAGGAAGCTTTCAACATGAGAATGAAAGACACCAGCGAAGAACAGCCGGAAGAAGCCCCTGTCAGCTTTTGGGAGGTATTCGATGAGTTTGTAAAAGAGTGCGGTAACCAGAATAACTGGACGGCATCCACCTATGAAAAATTTGCAGCAGTGAGGAACCACCTCAAAGAGTTCAAGGAGGATGCAACGTTCAACTATTTCGACGAGTTTGGATTGAACGAATACGTCAACTTCCTGCGTGATACCAAGGATATGAGAAACAGCACCATCGGCAAGCAAATGGGATTCCTCAAATGGTTCCTGCGCTGGAGCTTCAAGAAAGGACATCATCAGAACATTGCATACGATACATTCAAACCGAAACTGAAAACCACCTCGAAAAAAGTAATCTTCCTGACTTGGGATGAACTGAACAAGCTGAAAGACTACCAGATACCCAAGGATAAGCAATACCTGGAACGTGTGCGTGATGTTTTCCTGTTCTGCTGCTTTACGAGTTTGCGGTATTCGGATGTTCGCAATCTGAAAAGAAGCGATGTGAAGTCCGACCACATCGAAATAACCACAGTCAAGACTGCCGACAGCCTGACGATTGAACTGAACAAATACAGCAAAGCCATACTGGACAAATACAAGGACATCCATTTCGAGAATTACATGGCTCTGCCCGTCATCAGCAACCAGAAGATGAACGATTACCTGAAAGAGCTGGGCGAACTGGCAGAAATCAACGAGCCTGTACGGGAAACCTACTACAAGGGAAATGAACGTATTGATGAAGTCACACCCAAATACGCTTTGCTCAGTACCCATGCAGGAAGAAGGACATTCATCTGCAATGCGCTGGCTCTCGGAATCCCGGCACAGGTGGTCATGAAATGGACGGGACACAGCGACTACAAAGCTATGAAACCCTACATTGACATAGCGGATGATATTAAGGCAAATGCCATGAACAAGTTTAATCAACTATAAAAGTATCAAACAGTTTCATAGATAGTTATCAATGACTATATTTGTAGAAATTATCATCACAATATGAGCAACAAGGAATCCAACATAGAGAAAACGAATTTTGATGCATTCATACAAGCGGTCGGTTCGGAAATAGAACAGGCACAAGTAAGGCTGATTGTTGCAGCCAATGCACAAATGCTGTTCCATTACTGGAAGATAGGCAATTACATCCTTTATCACCAGCAGCTGCACGGATGGGGAAGCAAAATCATCAAGCAGTTGGCAAAGGCTATCCGACTGCATTACCCTGAAAAGAAAGGCTATTCGGAACGTAACCTTACCTATATGTGCCAGTTTGCAAAAGCATATCCTTTAAGAGCGTTGCAAAGTTTCATAGAAACAGATGCAAGCCTGTCTGTCCCAACCATACAGAGTGTGACCAATGAAGTATTAAAACTGAATGACAAGCAATTTACGCAGGAACTTACTGCGCAAATACAATCGATTGATTGTCAATCATTAGCAATTACGCAGGAAGTTCCTGCGCAATTTGAAGATGTGGGAAAAACCGTGTCTGCCATTTACAGGATGGGAATCAGGGAAATAGAAGAAGTTTTCTTGACCTCTCCTATAGCCAAAATAAACTGGACAAGCCAAATGACTATACTTGACAGTTCGCTACCTTTAGGTCTAAGCTACTGGTACATGAAGCAGTCTGTGGAAATGGGATGGAGCAGCAATGTATTGAAAATGCAAATTGACAGTGATTTGTATAGCCGACAAATCAGCAACAACAAGGTAAACAATTTCACGACCACACTTCCGGCTCCACAAAGCGACCTTGCCAATTACCTACTCAAAGACCCGTACATCTTTGATTTGGCAGGAGCCAAAGAAAAAGCAGACGAAAGGGATATTGAAGAACAGCTGGTGAAACACGTTACCCGCTACCTGTTGGAAATGGGCAACGGTTTTGCCTTCGTTGCCCGGCAGAAGCACTTCCAAGTCGGAAACAGCGATTTCTTTGCCGACCTGATTCTATATTCCATTCCGTTGCACGCATATATTGTCATAGAATTGAAAGCCACTCCTTTCAAGCCGGAATATGCCGGACAACTCAACTTTTACATCAACGTGGTGGATGATAAGTTGAGAGGAGAACACGACAACAAGACCATCGGTCTTTTGTTGTGCAGAGGAAAGGACGAAGTGGTTGCCCAGTATGCCCTTTCCGGCTATGACCAGCCCATCGGCATCAGCGATTACCAATTGAGCAAGGCGATTCCCGAGAAATTGAAATCAGCGTTGCCCAGCGTAGAAGAAGTGGAAGAAGAACTGGCTTCTTTCCTTGACAAGGATCCCCAATAATAAGAGTATGCCATGCAGAAAACGATAACAACCCTCATTCCTCAATACGGGGAGCTGAACAGAATCTGCAAAGATTGGATTGTAAGCCATACTTTCTCTTTTGAAAAGCAGAAATTCATCGTTGATTTCTACTCGAAATGGAGCGATATAAAGGCTTTTGAGCAAGCTATCCTTGAACTGGTGCTGCATACACCGCCAGAACCATGTACCCTGCTGCTGAAAAGTCTGAAAAAGGAAGT
The DNA here is from genome assembly GCF_014287315.1 of Bacteroides sp. NSJ-39. NCBI lineage: Bacteria > Pseudomonadati > Bacteroidota > Bacteroidia > Bacteroidales > Bacteroidaceae > Bacteroides > Bacteroides sp. NSJ-39. The sequence continues at coordinate 193,624 of NZ_JACOOB010000004.1, forward strand.
CAAAGAATACATACGGCTTTATGAATCTTACCGCCTTCTCCATGACGAAGTGATCATACGTGTATGCTACCAATACGCAGACCGCTACAAGGAAACCATCAAGGAAGAGATGGAAGTGGTAAACAGGCTGCGCAAACCGATGAACGAAGCCAACAACCGCTATGATTCCATTGGCTACCGAGAGCATACACCCGAAGAAGAAAAGCTGGCGGAAAGAGAATATGAGCGTTGCAAGGCTGAATATGAAAGGGAGAAAGCCCAACTGGAGCATCTTTATGAGCAGCAAACCCTTCTCTGGAAAGAAGCCCGGCAATACATGAAAAACCGTTGCGACGACATCTACCTGCTTAGCGTACACTTCATGGGCATCCTGACCAAATATGTACCGGACGAAGAAAGCCAACCGAACGAAGCAGACAGGCAGAGCCGTACAGACAGCCAGCCGGAAGCTGAAACTACAACCGCATCGACTACAGCTACGACTGCCGGATTGCCTGAATATTTCAGCATGAAGCTGATTTCCCTAATTCATGAAGTTTGTGCAGGGGAACAGTTTGAAGACATTACCGCACCGGATTTCTATGCCTGCATGAATCTGCATCCCTGCCAGTGCGTACTGAAAATAAAGCCAAGGGAAAAGATACGGGTATGCTATCTGATTTCCCTGATGAGGGAGCAGTTGCCGGGGCAGGATAAGGACAAATGGAAGGAAGCCATCCTGAAACACCTGGATATTGATGAAGACTATTACAAGTCCAAGTACAGGGAACCCGTTTCCGATTTACCCAGTATTCCCAACCAAAAGTTCGCCAAGGAAATGGACGGAATATTCCGATAACCCGTGATATTCCAATATATTTTACGACATGACCACTTATACCACTCAAAATAATTTTTGAGTGGTATTTTTATTTCTTGATATTCAGCGATATAACAGAACAATCCATATCTATCATCCACATACTTACCACTCAAAACCCTACCTAATTTTGCATCGTTCGAGAACAGAAGAAACAGCCTGTGCGCAGGGCTATTGTCAAACAAGTAATCATACGGACGATGAACAACCTCAAAGAACTGTTAGTGAAACCCGTCTGGCAGATGACAGGCGAAGAGTTCCTTTTTCTAAGCAGACACGCTTCGGTACAGGCAGAGGCGCAACCGCAGCCGACCACCGACACGGAAAGAAAGTACGTGTACGGCATACTCGGCATAGCCAAGCTTTTCGGGTGCAGCCTGCCCACAGCCAACCGCATCAAGAAAAGCGGAAAGATAGACAAAGCCATTACCCAGATTGGACGCAAGATTATCGTGGATGCGGAACTGGCGCTGGAACTGGCTGGCAAGAAAACCGGAGGACGCAGATAAAGGAGGTGATTATGGACTATATAAAAGAAATATCACCCGAACAAGCCGTTATCCTCTGGCAGGAATCCCGGCTAAGTCTGTCAAGATGCTACGAAAAAGCCCCCGAAATTCTGAAAGTACACGGCTCTGTCATCGGGACGCTGGGCAATTTCAGCGCATCCATCGGCAAAGCCAAGAGCAAGAAAACCTTCAATGTATCGGCTATCGTAGCCGCTGCATTGAAGAACGGTACCGTGTTACGATATGCGGCTGAACTGCCCGAGGAAAAGCGGAAAGTGCTTTATATAGATACGGAGCAAAGCCCCTACCACTGCCTGAAAGTGATGAAGCGGATCCTGCGGATGGCAGGATTGCCCGATGACAGGGACAGCGGTTATCTGGAGTTTCTCGCTTTGAGAAAATACATCCCGGAACAGCGCATCAGCATTGTAGAACAGGCTATCTACCACTCACCGGATATTGGGCTGGTCATCATAGACGGCATCCGGGATATGGTGTACGACATCAACAGCCCCGGTGAATCCACCCGCATCATATCCAAGCTGATGCAGTGGACGGACGACAGGCAGATTCATATCCATACGATACTGCATCAGAACAAGGGGGATGAGAACGCAAGAGGGCACATTGGTACGGAACTGAACAACAAGGCGGAAACAGTCCTGCTGGTGGAAAAGGACAAGGGGAACAGCGACATCAGCCATGTTTCCGCCATGCACATCCGGGCGATGGATTTCGAGCCTTTTGCATTCTGCATCAACGACAGAGCCCTGCCCGAACTTGCGGAAGGCTACAAGCCGGAAGCAAGGAAGCCGGGAAGACCCTCGGTGGAAAAGTTTGACCCTTACAAGGATATTTCAGAACCGCAGCACCGTGCCGCACTGGAAGCCGCTTTTGCACTGAAAGAGGAATACGGCTACAAGGAGCTGGAAGACACCTTAATCAGGACTTATCTGGCAGAAGGGGTTAGACTGAATCACCAGAATGCAGTGGCGCTTATCACCATGCTGCGCAACAAACGGATGATAGTGCAGGAAAACGGCAGGAAGTATTCCTTCAAGCCCGATTACCACTATTAGCCGACAATCCCGAAAATCGCTTCACTTTATTCCCGTATCCTATATATACGACAATTTAGTGAAGTGATTTCAGAAACAGACAAATCACTTCACTTTATTCCGGGGGTCCATATATTAGGAGTTTAGTGAAGTGATTGTACTGACCGCATACTTTTAAGAGTTGCGGGCAAAAAGAGAAATAATCAAAGCACTCACTAAAAACGATTTCCTTATGAACATCGAGACTGCAAAACAAATCAATCTGGCTGACTACCTGCACAGCCTGGGGTATTCACCCGTCAAACAGCAGGGTATCAACCTTTGGTACAAATCTCCCTTGAGGGAAGAAACAGAGGCTTCCTTCAAAGTGAACACCGAACGCAACCTATGGTATGATTTTGATGCGCCCATATAGGCTACACAATAAATATCTCTATGGCAAGAGATTAGGTTAGAGTTCAACAGACCTATCCTCAACGACTTAGCTGGAGGAGAAATCCAAAGGTGACAAAAGCATGTCGGTAAAGTCATTAGTCAGCTAAATACCAAGCTGCGACTGCATGGCGAGAGGAAAAGACAGACACAAGGATGAAGCCTGATTGGTTGAACGATAGTTCTGCTGCACACGTACCAGCCCCGACGAAAGGTATTTGATTCACGTCGGGCTGAAGCACCCCATGTAAACCGAAATTACAATGGAGCAGGAGCTGGCTTCAGAGCAACCACAATAAGTGGAATAGGAACGTAAGTCGCATCCGACAGTCTGCCGAGCCAAACAGTTATTGTGAAAGCAAATGGGGATTCCCTAAATCAGAATGCCGTAAGGCTATGGGCATAGGACCCTGAATATCTGACATGGGAACGGAGCTTCCGTAGTAGTCCGAGCAAGGGAAAGCCTTGTAACATGGCGAAGGGAAGCAGTTAGATAACTTAATACAAATAATGGAAAATGTGTGAGACATTATGAGAAGTCCTGAGCAAGTATTAAAAGCTTTAAACAAGCATGGTAAAGTTTCGGATTACAAGTTCGAAAGGCTGTACCGTATCTTATTCAATGAGGAGATGTTTCATGTTGCTTACCAGCGTATTTACGCCAAACCAGGCAATATGACACCCGGTACGGATGGGAAAACCATCAATCGGATGAGTCTTCAAAGAATAAACAAAGTCATTGCATCTTTGAGAGATGAGTCTTACAAGCCTAATCCGGCAAAAAGGATATACATACCCAAGAAAAACGGTAAGAAAAGACCGCTTGGAATTCCTTCCTTTGAGGACAAACTTGTACAGGAGGTGGTGCGCATGATTCTTGAAGCCGTCTATGAAGAGGTGTTTGCAAACACCTCACATGGATTCAGACCAAACAGAAGCTGCCATACCGCATTGACCCATATCCAAAAGACATTTACAGGTACAAAATGGTTTGTGGAAGGAGACATTAAAGGATTCTTCGACAACATAGACCACAATGTATTGATTGCAACTTTGCGGAAACGGATTGCCGATGATAGATTTCTAAGGCTTATCCGCAAGTTGTTGAATGCGGGATATATTGAAGACTGGAAGTTTCATAATACAAACAAGGGAACTCCACAAGGCGGTAATATCAGTCCTATACTGGCAAACATTTATCTTGATAATTTTGACAAGTATATGGAAGAATACGCCCTACGCTTCAATAAGGGAAAAGAAAGACACATCACCAAAGAATACAAGCAACTTAGCGATAAGATGCAACGCATCCTTAAAAGCATCAAGAACATACAGGATGCAGATGTCAGATTACAGCTTAGGGATGAGTATGAGAAACTGAGACGTGAAAGGCAAAAGATTGAGAGCAGAGACAGTATGGATGAAACATACAGAAGGCTTCGATACGTAAGATACGCAGATGATTTCCTCATTGGTGTTATCGGAAGCAAGGCAGAGTGCGTTAAAATCAAGTCGGACATTACCAAGTATATGGAAGAAAACCTCAAGCTGGAACTGTCACAGGAAAAGACATTGATAACAAACGCACAAAAGCCCGCGAAATTTCTTGGCTTCGATGTTTCAGTCCGTAAGTCTGATGCTATCAAGCGGGACAAGAACAATGTGCCAGCCCGTTATTACAACGGTAAGATAGTCCTAAAGGTCGCCATAGAAACGGTGCGGAACAAACTGGAAGAATACAGCGCCATCAGATACAAGGTAGAAAATGGCCGACAAGTTTGGTTTGCAAAGTTCAGAGGCAATCTTATGAAGAAGAAAATCGAGGACATAGTGGCGGCATATAACTCTGAAATCAGAGGGTTCTACAACTACTACTGCATTGCCAACAACGTGGCATACGCGCTCTCAAAGTTTGGATACATCATGGAGTACAGTATGTACCATACCATTGCAGGAAAAACCAATAGCACTGTAAGCAAAGTCATTGACAAATATAAGGTTGGGAATGACATTATAGTGCCATATCAGGATGCAAAAGGTAAATTACGGTACAGGAAATTCTATAATGAGGGATTCAAACGTAAACCACCAATGTACTATACGGAGGTAAACGACTTATCCTACACAATCGCAATTCCACAGCCGACACTTACTGAGCGATTGGATGCGAGAACATGTGAATTATGTGGAAAAGTCGGACCTGTAGTCATGCGTCATGTCAGAAAGCTAAATCAGCTTAAAGGAAAAACTGAATGCGACAGGCTGATGCTTGAAAAGCATAGGAAGACATTGGTTGTCTGTGAAAAGTGTTATGCCAAAATACACAGCCATGCTAAATAAAGTCATGTTATCAACGGAGAGCCGTATGCGTGGAGACATGCAAGTACGGTTTGGGGGCAGGTACGGGAAAACCTACTGCCGAAAGGCAGTAAGGCGTTCTGTACCGAGCCTACGTTTAGGGAAAGGGGGCGGTATCATTGAACTGGCTGCACACCTGTATGCTACCGACCATGTACCTTACCTGCTGGAGCGGATTGCGGAACAGACACCGCATGTACACCCGGTATCTTTCTCTTTTGGCAAGCAGGACTCTTTCGGTCCGAGCTTCCAACAGCTGGAGATAGTACCGCTATCGTCTCCTGCCCTGCTTTCCTATTTACAAGGTAGAGGAATAAATCTGGAACTGGCAAAAAGAGAATGTAGTGAAGCCCGTTACACCCACAACGGCAAGCGTTACTTTGCCATCGCATTCCCTAACGGTTCGGGTGGGTTTGAGGTTCGTAACCCCTATTTCAAGGGCTGCATCGCCCCCAAGGAAATCTCCCACATCAGACAGTCGGGAAAAGCAAGGACTGCCTGCTATGTGTTCGAGGGTTTCATGGACTACCTTTCCTTTCTGACATTGAGACAAGAGAGCTGCCCAAATTATCCGGAATTGGACGGGCAGGACTATATTGTATTGAACTCCGTATCGAATGTGAACAAGGCTCTCTATCCGTTGGGCAATTACGAACGCATCCACTGCTTTTTCGACAACGACCATGCAGGAATGGAAGCACTCCGGCAAATCCGCATGGAATACGGCAGAGACCGGTACATCCGGGACGCTTCGCAGATTTACAGCGGATGCAAGGACTTGAACGAATACTTACAGAAACAGGTTGAAAGAAAAAGGCAGCTCCAGTCCGCCAAAGGGGTGCGCAGCCAATCACCGGAGAAGAAGAGCGGCTTCCGGTTATAGCCCACTATAACTACACGCTCCGCTTTCGTAGTTGTGGGCTCTCCCGAGGGGATTAGGGCTTTGCCCTAATGACCCACTCAGGGCGTTTCACCCCTGAGAACCCCGAGCAAAGAGTGACCCTCTCTTTGCAATCTCCGCTTATGGGTTACCCCTAAGAAATCTCGTGCAAATGAGAGCAGAGGCAAACTTGCTTGACCTATGCCGAATGCAGCCGAGATTCATAAAATAACCCCTCTGCGAAAGCGAGCAAAGTAAATTAATTGTAAACAAAGAAAAGAAGCTATGGCAACAAAATCAAGCATACACATCAAGCCTTGCAACATCGCATCGAGCGAGGCACACAACCGAAGGACTGCCGAGTATATGCGTAATATCGGGGAGTCCAGAATCTATGTCGTTCCCGAACTTTCCACCGATAACGAACAGTGGATAAATCCCGACTTCGGCACTCCCGAACTGCGAACTCATTATGACAATATCAAGCAAATGGTCAAGGAAAAGACCGGACGTGCCATGCAGGAAAAGGAAAGGGAACGCAAGGGAAAGAATGGAAAGATTATCAAGGTGGCGGGATGCTCACCCATCCGTGAAGGAGTATTGCTTATCAGACCGGACACCACACTGGCTGATGTACGCAAATTCGGTGAAGAGTGCCAAAGACGCTGGGGCATCACTCCGCTACAGATTTTCCTGCATAAAGACGAAGGGCATTGGCTGAACGGTCAGCCGGAAGCGGAAGACAAAGAGAGCTTCCAAATAGGAAGCAGATGGTTCAAGCCGAACTATCATGCTCATATCGTATTCGACTGGATGAACCACGAAACCGGGAAGAGCCGAAAGCTCAATGACGAGGATATGGCAACCATGCAGACCCTTGCTTCCGATATTCTGCTAATGGAACGTGGGCAGACAAAAGCTGTCACAGGTAAAGAGCATCTGGAACGAAACGATTTCATCATTGAGAAGCAGAAAGCCGAACTGCAACGTATAGAAGAAACCAAGCGACACAAGGAGCAACAGGTAAGCCTTGCCGAACAGGAACTCAAACAGGTAAAAGCTGAGATACGTACAGACAAACTCAAAAGTGCAGCTACCGATGTAGCCACTGCCATAACCAGCAGCGTAGGTTCTCTTTTCGGAAGCGGTAAGTTGAAAGAACTGGAACATAACATCGAGCAGCTACATCAGGAGATTGCCAACCGGGACAAAGCTACTGATGAATTAAAAATTCAGATGCAACAAATGCAGGAACAGCACGGCAGACAAATACGCAATCTTCAAGGAATACATAATAAAGAGATTGAAGCTAAAGACAAAGAAATATCACGGCTAAACACCCTGCTTGAAAAGGCATTATGCTGGTTCCCATTACTCAAAGAAATGCTGAGAATGGAAAAATTATGCTATGTCACTGGTTTTACCAAGGGGATGGTTGATTCTCTTTTATACAAAAAGGAAGCTCTCAGATGTAGTGGAAAAATCTATTCCGAAGAATATAGACAGAGATTTGAAACAAAAAATGTAATTTTCAAAATTGAACGAAGCCCGATCGATAAGAATAAATTGATGCTGACTATAAACCAACAGCCAATCAGCGAATGGTTCAAAGAACAATGGGAGAAGTTACAGCAGCATCTGCGTAACTCAGTGCAGAAAGAACAAAAATCCAGAGGATTCAGGATGTAATATAGAGAAGTACAATTCATCATGGATTGTACTTCTATCGTAATATATAGTACAAAATCTAAGTTGTCTAACTATTCTAAAGTAAAATAAGCAATAAAAGAATATCTTATTCACTATTAATATACCATATTGTCAATATCTTTCCCTCATTTAGTCAATCGTATCTTTTCGTGGTAGAAATAATTTACGATAACCGGCTTGCCTTTTTCCGAGCGCCCGTAAGGCAAATCATTTATTCTATATGGAAACCCCTGTGCCTTGGCGTATTGGGAAATGTCCTGTTCCAATGCCTGCCAGTAATCAAGCCTCTTTTTGTTGTATATTTCTTCGTATAACGGAAAGAGGTCGGGATGCTTCTCACGGATATACGTCATTATCCCTCCCTTGAACTGCCCGCGCAGATTCAGGTTTTCGAGCCATATCAAATCGGCATATCCTTTCACTTTCTCGATAATCGCCTTCATATCGGTTATTCCGGGGAATATGGGCGATACAAAACACACGGTACGGATGCCCGCCTCATAGACCTGACGCATTGCGTTCAGACGACGTTCTATGCTCACGGCATTGTCCATATCCGTACGAAAACGCTCGTCAAGCGTATTGACCGACCATGACACCGTTACTTTGGGAAAACGCTTCAACAGGTCGAGGTCGCGCAGGACAAGGTCGGACTTAGTGCATATCATAATCTCGGCGTTGCTCCCACGCAGCTCTTCGAGCAGCCTGTGGGTACGGCAAAATTGCTCCTCATACGGGTTGTAACCATCCGTCACGGAACCTATCACAATGCGCTCTCCGTCATATTTGTGCGGATTGGCTATCGGTTTCCAGTTCTTCACGTCCAGAAATGCACCCCACGGTTCTGTATGCCCGGTGAATCGTTTCATAAACGATGCGTAGCAATACTTACAGGCGTGGGGACAGCCCACGTAAGGGTTGACCGAATATCCTCCGACCGGCAGTGAGGATTTGGTCATAACGCTCTGTACGTCTATTTCTTTGATTATTTCGGTATTCATTGTAAGCGTTTTGTAAATTGTTCCGGCAGTTCCTGAATCATCCTTTCTTCGCCCATTATAGGCAGCAAATCCTCTTTCATAAACACGGGGACGCCCTGTGTTTGGGCTTGGTCGGCAATGTGAAGCACCCATTCGGGACGGGAATCCACTTTGCCTTTCCGATGTCCGGTCTCCGTACCTATGACAATCCAGTCGATACCCTCGAAATCTATATCGCCGATTTCATCGAAAATAGGTTCGAAAGTGACATGGTAGTGCTTGGCCTTGATATTTCTTTTCAAATCGTCTAGCCGCTTTTTTTCGGAATTGCGCGTGACGGTCACGCCCATCCATACATTCTCGTCATCTGTAGAGAAACTGATCTTGTCCGGACATTTCGTAAGGAATATATAAGCGTGTTGCGGATTGCTTTTCATTCGTCTGAATATTTCCGCATTCCATTCAGGCTTCCAATCGGAGAAATCGCTCATTCCGGTCATCAGCCATACGTGAGGCTTGGGCGTGTCGATGATACGCAGCTTTCGCACCATATATTCCGGTACGGAGAAGTCGTCCGTAATATGGAAACGGCGGCAGTTGTTACGGGCATAGCAGTAGCTGCACCCGATGGAGCAGCCTACCACTATGTTCATATTCTTTATCAGGGATTTTATACAGATAGTCATCTGCTTAGAGTTCCTTTTTAGAATCATTTCGGAGAGACTTTCCATTTTACCGGTTCTTTCAGTATGATTCCGTCAGTGGCATCCTCCTGTGAGAATGTATTGCTGCAATATTGTATGCAGAGCATGAGGAGCGGAGTCGTTCCGTTGTTACGGACACTTCGTTTTCCTGCAGGAGATACCCTGACAACGCTACCTTCTTCCACTGGGAACACTGTTCCGTCTACTTGAAATTCACCTTTACCGGAGAGGAAAAAATAAAGTTCCTCATGACTCTTGTGACTATGCAGAAATCCGGTTTCTGTACCCGGGGCGAATGACTGGAAAGAAAACTCGCTTCCCGTAGTTCCGAGAGCGGTGCTGCAGAATACTTTTCCGGGAATTTTCACATCCGGGCCAAGCTGAAGTTCGTATTCATTCAGTTCATTCAACTTACCGACACTGATCGCGGCGAAATTCTGTTCTACCGCGATTTTCCTAATCTTTTTCATCTTTCTAATATTTTGAAATGATTGTTTATACAGTTATTTAAGTGTTATGCTTTCTCCGTCTTCCGGTATAATCAGTCGGCTCATATCCGTCCCGTGATGGCGAGCTTCGTTGCGAAGGATGGCACGGGTGGTCTGGCAATGATCGATGGCATCCATGTGTACGGTAATCAGCTTGATGTGTGGGGGGAGTGTGTCAAGCATCGCCATTACTTCCTGTTCATTGGGGATGATACAACCGTCCGTCTTAGAGAATTCGGGGAATACCGCACCGCCACTGTTCACCACAATATAATTAGGACGATACTTTTCCACGGTAGCAAGAGTACATTCTTCCCATTTGCAATCGCCCATGATATAAATAGTCGGAAGCCCTTCGGACATCAGCACATAGCCCGAAACAGGTCCCATCATCTGGCCTATCTGACCGAAACCGTGATGGCCAATAGCACGGTGGATGGTCAGATGACCTAAGGTTATGCTCTCTTCAATCGCTTCTACATTTGAGAAACCATCTTTCAGGATGGCGGCCTTATCTTGTGGCTGGGTGTAGAAAGGAATGTCTTTCGGCAAATGCTGCTTTACACTTGGTTCGTAATGGTCGATGTGGTTGTGGGTGAGCAGTACCATATCAACACCTTCAGTAATGTCGCTAATAGGCATTACGAGATGTACCCTCGGATTCTTATATACACCGAGAGCTGATTGCAGGGTTCCTTTGTCGGCAAATACGGGGTCAATAAGAATGGTATGTCCTGCATAGTTGATTTTCAAGGTGGCACTGCGTACCAACCGAATAATTGCTTTTTCGTTCATGATGTTATGTTTTGTATTATTTTTCGGGTACAAAGTTCGAAAGGATATCCCAATGTCTCTATGCCTTAAAAACAGGAATATATGCCATTTTGATAAAAGAATGATGTATATTTGCAGAAAGCAAAAAACAAGAGTGATGAAAGCTATAATCAATCCCGAAAGACTTGTAAGCGTTCCGTTCAATAAAACGCAATGTGGCGTAGACTTCTACATTAACACAGGCGAAAGCAAGGACATCTGTGGTGTCTTGACCGAGCATAAGGCGTTTAAGACAGATTTTTTCAGCTTCTATTTCTTTCGTCGTGCCAATGGATATTTGTTGCTGAACTTCCGAAAAGTGGAGTTACGGGATGGTATGGTGCTGCTTTTGTCGCCGCACCAGCAACAGGAATGGCACGTGAACGAGGTAGAACTAGATTACACTTTTCTTATTTTCCGCGAAGACTTTATGCGCACGTTCATTGCTGACAAGTTCTTCGTATATCGGCTGTTGTATTATTATCAGACTGATACACCGCCCTACTTGTTTGCCGAGCCGGAGGAGCTGACGGAATATATGCGCCTCTTAAAAAAGATAAAACAAGAACTACAACATCCTGTGGTAGACACTTACAACCTCATTGTGTCAGTGCTTTATTATCTACTGGTAATTATCAACCGGGCATACGCTCAAACTTATCGTCTACCTGTCGAAGTGCCAAAAAACAATTACGCATTCAAATTCAAGGACTTACTCGAAAAACATATCCGAACGACACAGCGCGTTCAAGAATATGCTGATATGCTTCGGGTAAGTCGTATCACCTTGAATAATTCTGTCATGGCGCAATTTGGTGTATCAGCCATTCACTTACTCAAGCAACGTCTTTTGGAAGAGCTGAAAAATGAGCTACTGTTCTCCAATCTGAATGTGAGCCAACTGGCAGACGAGTTCCACTTTTCCGACCCCAGTCACCTCATGCGTTTTTTCAAAAAAGAAACAGGCAAGACTTTTACCCAATATCTAATGAATTACAAAAGAGGAATATATGAATAGAAATTTCATATTTGGCAAATGAATTCCATATTTAAGATATTTATTTTTTTGAATAACTATATTTTTCGTCATAAAGGTTCATTCTGCCAGTCCATAGAAATACCAATCGCTTTGTAATTGACATTCTTTTGAAGAATCTTAAAAAATACAAAAACACCCAATTTTACATTCTTGGGTGTAAAAAAGGGTGTAAATCTCGCAAATGCTTGATTTACACCCTTTATTGCGGAGAGACAGGGATTCGAACCCCGGGAAGTGTTACCTTCAACGGTTTTCAAGACCGCCGCAATCGACCACTCTGCCACCTCTCCAAAACTCCTTTATCAGGAGTGCTTTTCGTCAAAAGCGGTGCAAAGGTACGAAGATATTTCAAATCTGCAAGAGTTTCTCTAAAAAAAATCAGCCATCTATTTCTAAAAGATAGCAATTTATAGGTATTTTATGTTGGACAGCATAAAATCAGAGTATATTTATGCTGATTATATGAAAAATGATTGTAACTTTGTGCGCTCTAAAGAAAAGGATAACTACAACCTCTAATTTTATCATTTATGGAATTAAATAAGATCTTTAAAGACGGTCTTTGGAGCACAGAAATCAACGTAAGAGATTTCGTTAGTCATAACATCACTCCGTACTACGGAGATGCATCTTTCCTCGAAGGACCTACCGAACGCACAAAAGCTGTATGGAACCGCTGCCTCGAAGCACTGGCTGAAGAGAGAGCAAACAACGGTGTCCGCGCACTGGATAATGTTACCGTATCTACCATCACTTCTCATAAAGCCGGATATATCGACAAAGAAAACGAACTGATCGTCGGTCTGCAAACAGACGAACTTCTGAAACGTGCAATCAAACCTTTCGGAGGTATCAACGTGGTGAGCAAAGCCTGCCACGAAAACGGCGTGGAAGTGGACGACCGTGTAAAAGATATATTCACTCACTACCGCAAGACGCACAATGACGGAGTATTTGACGTATATACCGAAGAAATCCGTTCGTTCCGTTCTCTGGGATTCCTCACCGGACTTCCTGACAACTATGCGCGCGGACGTATCATCGGTGACTACCGCCGTATGGCTCTTTACGGTATCGACCGACTGATAGAGGCCAAGAAAGAAGACCTCCGCAACCTGACCGGCCCGATGACCGAATCCCGCATCCGTCTGCGCGAAGAAGTAGCGGAACAGATCAAGGCATTGAAGGATATGAAGGTGCTGGGCGAATACTACGGTCTCGACTTGAGCCGTCCCGCCTATACCGCACAGGAAGCCGTACAATGGGTGTACATGGCTTATCTGGCTGCCGTGAAGGAACAAGACGGAGCAGCCATGTCATTGGGTAATGTTTCTTCTTTCCTCGATATCTACATGGAATATGAATTGAGCAAAGGAACCATCACCGAGTCTTTCGCACAGGAGCTGATCGACCAGTTTGTCATCAAACTGCGTATGGTGCGCCACCTGCGTATGCAATCCTACAACGATATCTTTGCCGGCGACCCGACTTGGGTAACCGAATCTCTGGGAGGCCGTCTCAACGACGGACGTACGAAGGTTACAAAGACTTCTTTCCGTTTCTTGCAGACATTGTACAATCTCGGTCCTTCACCGGAACCGAACCTGACTGTACTGTGGAGCCCGGAACTGCCAGAAGGGTTCAAAGAATTCTGTGCTAAAGTTTCTATCGACACTTCTTCCATCCAGTATGAGAACGACGACCTGATGCGTGAAGTGCGCCAATCGGACGACTACGGAATCGCCTGCTGCGTATCTTACCAGGAAATCGGAAAGCAGATCCAGTTCTTCGGTGCACGCTGCAACCTGGCGAAAGCCCTGCTGCTTGCCATCAACGGCGGACGTTGCGAAAACACCGGTACGGTAATGGTGAAAAACATCCCCGTACTGACAAGTGATGTTCTCAACTTCGAAGAAGTAATGAGCAACTACAAGAAGGTATTGACAGAAATCGCCCGTGTCTACAACGAAGCGATGAACATCATCCATTATATGCATGATAAGTATTACTACGAAAAAGCCCAGATGGCTCTTGTAGATACCAACCCACGCATCAACCTTGCTTACGGTGTAGCCGGACTTTCTATCGCCCTCGATTCACTGTCGGCCATCAAATATGCCAAAGTAACTGCACGCCGCAACGACATCGGTCTGACAGAAGGTTTCGATATTCAAGGCGAATTCCCTTGCTTCGGTAATGACAACGACAAGGTAGACCACCTGGGTGTTGACCTGGTCTATTTCTTCAGCGAAGAATTGAAGAAACTTCCGGTTTACAAGAATGCCCGTCCTACCCTTTCGCTGCTGACCATCACTTCCAACGTGATGTATGGCAAGAAGACAGGTGCTACTCCCGACGGCCGCGCCAAAGGTGTCGCTTTTGCTCCGGGAGCCAACCCTATGCACGGACGTGACAAAAACGGTGCCATCGCCTCTTTGAGTTCCGTAGCGAAATTACGTTACCGCGACTCACAGGACGGTATCAGCAACACCTTCTCTATCGTTCCGAAATCCCTGGGAGCTACTGAAGAAGATCGCGTAGAAAATCTGGTGACAATGATGGATGGTTACTTCACCAAAGGCGCTCACCACTTGAACGTAAATGTGCTGAACCGTGAGATGCTTTACGACGCCATGGAACATCCGGAAAAATATCCGCAACTCACCATCCGTGTTTCCGGTTATGCCGTAAACTTCGTGAAGTTGAGCCGCGAACATCAATTGGAAGTAATCAGCCGTAGCTTCCACGAACGTATGTAATCAGATCTACTCAATATGACGATAAACGTACATTCATACGAAAGTATGGGAACATTCGACGGGCCGGGCTTACGGCTCGTCGTTTTTCTTCAAGGATGCAATTTCCGCTGCCTATATTGCGCCAACCCCGACACAATAGCCGGAAAAGGAGGCACACCTACTCCACCGGAAGAAATCGTCCGCATGGCTATGAGCCAACGTCCTTTTTTCGGGAAACGCGGAGGAGTCACTTTCTCCGGAGGAGAACCTACGTTTCAGGCCAAAGCACTGGTTCCTCTGGTGCGTGAACTGAAAGAAAAGGGAATACATGTATGCATAGACAGCAACGGCGGTATCTGGAACGAAGAAGTAGAAGAACTTTTCAAACTGACGGATCTTGTATTGCTGGATATTAAAGAGTTCAATCCGACACGCCATCAGGCACTGACCGGAAGAAGTAACGAGCAAACCATCCGCACGGCAGCATGGCTGGAAGAAAACGAGAAACCTTTCTGGCTGCGTTATGTATTAGTGCCCGGATACAGCGATTTCGAGGAAGACATCCGCCGTTTAGGAGAGGCTCTGGGAAAATATAAGATGGTGCAACGAGTGGAAATCCTGCCTTATCATACATTAGGCGTACATAAGTATGAAGCGATGGAGCAGGAATACAAGCTGAAAGACGTAAAAGAAAATACCCCCGAACAACTTGAAAAAGCCGCAGAGGTATTTAAAGAATATTTCACTACTGTGGTGGTCAATTAGTTGAAGAAGTTGAGAATTGAGAGTTGAGAATTGAGAATTGAGAGTTAACTATGCAGTATAACAGTGCGCAGCCAACTCTCAACTCTCCATTCTCAACTCTCAAATTCTTCAATCACCTCGAAACAGGGGCATTCTTTGATCCGTTCCCACGGGTCCACGATTCCGTTATAATTCGTATCAGGACTCAGATCCCGGTGTCCCACAACTTTCGCTTCAGGATAACGCTGTAACAACTCTCTCACCAAGCGATGCAAAGCCTCTTTCTGACGCGGGGTGCGTGTATCTGCCGGTTTCCCGTTCGCGTCCAATCCGCCTTCAAAGCACACACCCAAACTGATCGAGTTGTAGCCACGCGCATGAGCACCTACCATATCCTCGTCCCGCATCGGTTCTATCTGCCCCGACTTACGCACGTAATAGTGATACCCCCAGCACGAGAATCCCCTGAAACGGTGAGCCGTATCCACATCCTTCGCCGTAAAATCACGGTCGGCACGGGTGGCGGAACAATGAATGACAATCAGACTAATCTTTCTCATCTTCCTTCGCCCTTTCCGTTGTTTTCACGTTGCACACCTCCTTGTGCGTAGCATTATAACGCACTTCCCTCACTACTCTTTCACGTTTTCCCTTTCCGAAGAAAGGAATGAGGCACATAATCACCTCCAGGATTTTACTTACGATCTCTTTCATATTTTTACCAAATTAATGTTAGTACTATTATTCAGCCGGATCCGGAGCTTCTCCGTTGTTGTCCGATCCGCCATCACCGAACCCACCGTCACCTTTATCACCACTACCTCCGTCACCGTTGCCACTACCTCCGTCACCGTTGCCGCCATCGCTTCCATCGCCCGACTGGGCAGCCGCGCGTGTACGCACTTGCTGATAACTAAGAATCTTCAGCAATTCCGCCAACTGTTTTCCCGGACGGAAAATGATATGCGCTCCCTTGATCATCGAAGTGGCGAACTCCTTAACCGACTCTGCTCCCTCACTGGTCAACCCGATCTGCAAACTGCCCAAATCACCCAGCCGCACAATACGCCCCGCCTTCAACGAACGCTTCGCCTCATAAAGAATACCGGAAATCGAGGCACGCACATCCGTTTCCGTACAGGTGGAACGACTGGTGATCGCCTCACACAACTCTTCAAAATCCAACTCGCCCGCTGATTGCGCTTGGGCATAATACTTAGCCGGTTCATCCTTTTTTGCAGGATTCTTACGCGGCACTACTGAATAAGAAACTGTCATTGCCATACTAAAATAATTTTAAAGTTTTTGTACATTAGAAATGCATTTCCTTCTTGTTAACGACACAAAGATACAGCCTCTTCCACACTCCCTGTTCCCCAACGAAGTTTCTTGATCTCGAATGAAGTTTCTTGATTTCCAATGAATAAAAGTGAGGTTATTCCTTTCTCAAACCGTTTATTTTCAGTAACTTTATAGCATACAACAAGAACAATCAGTTATGAATAACAAAGAAAACCTCTTCATCATCCGCACCTATACGAAAGCAGAGCTGGCACATCTTTACAACCCTACCGTATGCATCAAAGTTGCTTTACAAATTCTCCGGAGATGGATTCTCTTCAACCTCCCTCTCCTACACGAACTGGAAGCGGAGGGTTACCGTGCACGCAACCGCCTGCTCTCTCCCAAACAGGTGGCTACCATCGTGCAATATCTGGGAGAGCCCTGAAAGAACTTTTCACTATTTTCCCGAAAGTTTCGTTACATCTCGCTGCAAAAGAGTTATTTCGCAGCCGACTAAAAAAAGTAAACTAAAGAAATGAATCAATTCAACATTTTTCTTGACTTCTATCGCATCATAGCAGAAATGACCGAAGAAGAAATCGTATCTGCCATCGGTAGTCCAAAGTATCGTAACACAGTAGAAAGCGTACGACGCATCTTCCTGGAGCAGGGAGAGAAAGCTGCAAACGAAGAGAAGAAGAAACTGCCTTCCGTCACATTCTCCGCCAATTATCGGGGTGGCCGTTCCAATGCGACCCTTGTCAAATATCTGGGATATATCGTGATAGATATAGACCATTTGAGTAAAGAAGAGTTAGCGCGTATCCTGCAAACGGTGAGAGCGTGCAGCTACACCCGAATCGCCTTTATCAGCCCCAAAGGTATGGGACTGAAAATCATAGCGCACACACAACGGCCGGACGGGACATTGCCCGACACCATTCAGGAAATAGAAGATTTCCACAATGCAGCCTACAATAAGGTCGCTTCTTTTTACTCCCAACTTTGTCAGACCGAGATTGACACCTCCGGCCAGGATGTGGGGCGTACCTGTCTGTTGTCATACGATCCGGGCATCTATTTCAATCGTGACGCCACTCCCTTCATCGTGGAACAGCCCCCTCTGTTCTATAAAACGCAAAAGAAGAAGAAGAAAACACCCGGAAGGAAAAAGCAGGAAACGGACAACAATCCGGTCAGTGAAGAGACCGCACTCAACTATCATTCCTCACACGCTTCATTAATGGTGACTCTGAACTACTATCACAACAAGTCGGAAAAATACACCGAAGGAAACCGCAACAATTACCTGCATCATCTGGCGTGCAAATACAACCGTCACGGCATTCCCGAACAGGAAGCGGCAGCTTTCATAAAGAGCCTGTTTACCGACCTCCCGGCGGAGGAAACGGATTCGTTGATTGCCAGTGCTTATGCACATACGGAGGAGTTCAACACGAACAAGCTGAACAGTACCCAAAAACGAATGCTGCAAATAGAACAGCATATCAGCGAGTGTTATGAGACGCGCTATAACGAGTTGCTTCACATCATGGAATATCGCCGGAGGGTTTCCGAAACAGAGCAGCCGGATCCTTTCCGCATTCTTGATGACAGGATGGAGAACAGCATCTGGATGGAGATGAATGAGCTGGGCTATGCCTGCAACGTGAAGATGATTCAGAATCTGATTTACTCCGATTTCAGTAGCAGCTACCACCCTATCCGCGAGTATTTTAAGGAACTTCCCGAATGGGACGGGACAGATTATATCCGTATTCTGGCGGACAGTGTCCGTACCAACCACCAGAGTTTCTGGACGGAGTGTCTGGAGCGTTATCTGGTAGGGATGTGTGCTGCCGCCACCCAAGACGATGTCGTCAACCACACCGTGCTTTTACTATGCAGCGAGGTGCAGAATATCGGCAAGACAACCTTTATCAACAACCTGCTTCCGCCCGAACTGCGCACTTATCTTTCTACCGGCCTTATCAATCCGAACAGTAAAGACGATTTGGCCAAAATAGCGCAATCAATGCTTATCAACCTTGACGAATTCGAGGGAATGAGCGGGCGCGATCTGAATACATTCAAGGATTTGGTGACCCGCAAAGTAATCAGTATCCGTCTCCCGTACGCACGCCGTTCGCAGAACTTCCCACACACCGCCTCCTTTGCCGGAACGTGCAACTATCAGGAGATTCTTCACGACACGACAGGCAACCGCCGCTTCCTTTGTTTCCATGCCGATTCCATCGAGTTTATCAAAATCAATTATACTCAACTGTATGCGCAGATAAAGCATTTGCTCAACACTCCGGGTTATCAATATTGGTTCACGCAGGAGGACAACAACCGGATCGAAAAGAATAATGAAGATTTCATTTTCCATTCACCGGAAGAGGAACTGGTACTCACCCATATCCGCAAGCCAGAACGGTTTGAAAAGGTACAGTACCTCACTGTCAGCGAAATTGCCGAACTGATCCGTGAGCGTACCGGTTATCAATATTCCATCGGAGCGAAGATCCAGATTGGCAAAGTAATGGTCAAGCATAATTTTGAGTCCAAAAAGGGAAGAAATGGAAGAAGATATGCCGTATTTGTCATTGCCCCCGAACAGGTAAAATCGAACAGGCTATACGAATAAAAAGAGCAACCCATGATTGGGTACAGTAGCTAATAAAAATGCAGAGTTGTCAAAGATAACTCTGCATTTTTTATCCCTACAAATTCATCGAAAATTCGATTCTACACCCTAAGGCATTCATTATCCGATATAAACTTAACAGGTATCCTATCCAGTGTCTCCAAAAGCATTAGCACATATAATATTTTATCTTGGGTCTTGCATCCAAGCTATTTAAGAACTCTTTAAAATATCCTTTATATACAATTATTTTCCTTTCCATACTGTTAAATATACGAGATGTTGTTCAACTATACAACAAAACTTCCTGTTTTTATCTGTTTTCATTCTATTTACCAAGAAAGTGTGAGAGGTGTGAGAGAGGATTTGTAACATTTGTATTTTTTTAATTGAATATATAGACAATAGAATTAAATAATAGAAAAGTAGAAAGTTGAAAACTCTCTCTCACACCTCTCACACTTTTGTATTCTCTTTCTGAAAAAGACAGCGGGAAATCTGAAAAAGCCCACCGTCTTTTTCAGATTTCCCGCCACGTTTTTCTCAATCCAGCAACCTGGCTTATCCAAGCCAGTCAAACTCCTCTTCCTTACAGCCCTCTATCTCTCCGGCATGTATCTTCTTCGCATAAGATACCAGTGTCTCTACCTTAAGTACCTTGCCAGTTTTCGGGCTAATCACGTCTATCACAGTCGCTAAATAACGGATAGTCTGTTCGCTATTAGCAGTTCCATTGAAAGTCAATCTCTTCTGATCAATAGCCTGCAGAATAATAGCGATGAATCTTTTCGGATCTCCCAGATATTCTATGCTAGCAGGTATCTCCGACTTCGTTTCCCGAATCAGTTGAGCGGATATTCTTTTTTTTGGTCGATCAGACCCATCAATTTTGCACTTTGCGCATCAATCTGTGCGCTTACCTCACTAAGTTCGTTTTTCAACGAACAAAATAACTCATCGTCAAATACGTGTTTCATAAAACAATCACATTAAATTATTAAATAAATAAAAACTATTCCGTGAAGACTTATAATAACTCTCACCCGAAATAGTTACTAATACTTCGAAAACTAAGACTTTATTTTTAACCTAATGTACTCACTTTTAATCAACTTCTTTCGACTTCGCATTCCAAACCAATAAGGCAAACAACACTGAAAGTAGAGCTGAACCAATCCAAAACCAATTGATATAGGTGAAGTCATAAACATCTACTCCATTCTGAACAGTCTTTTGCCCTTCTATCAGTATACCGCTCATCACGTCCTGCAATCCGGCACCGATGTAACTGGCAATGCCGACTACTCCCAATGCAGCACCCGAAGCATTACGGGGAGCAATATCCACTGCCATCAAACCACCCAGAAAACAGATCAAAACTCCGATACCTAAACCGAAAAGTACCATTGCCAACACGTCTATCCAAAAATGTACACCCGGAACCAAGAGAAACAGACAAAGTGCTATTACATTCATCAACCCAAATACTAAAGCTGGAATATTACGACTGCCGGAAAACATTTTATCGGAAATGATACCGGAAAATACCGTGCCAATGATCCCACAGATAGAACTGATTGATATTATAAAACTGGCATCCAACGTAGAATATCCCTTTTGAGCTTCCAGATAGAAAACACCCCAACTATTTACCGCATAGCGGCTAATATACATAAATGCACTGGACAGAGCCAAAATCCAAATTGCAGGATTCTTCAAGACAGCCTTTTGTGCTTTGTTGAAATCTTCCGTTTGTTTACCAGACAAAGAATGGGAATCCACAGATGAAGAATTTTTGTTCAACAAGAATCCCTGACTCTGTGGCGTATCACGCATAAAGACAAGCATCATAAAGAAACCTAATATCCCAATAATGCCAGCTCCAATCATCCCATACCTCCATCCCATCCAACTGACTAACAAGGCTATGGAAATAAAGGTTAATGCTTCACCCAAATTATGACTAGCAGACCAAAAGCCGTAGAAAGTTCCCCGTTCTTTACTACTGTACCACCGAGTGAGCGAAACCACCCCGGATGCAGCTCCCATTGACTGAAACCAACCATTCAATCCCCAAAGTACGACAAAGGCATAAAATGAACTGGTGAAGCCCAAACACAGATTTATCAAAGCGGAACACAATAACCCGGTAGACATAAAACGCCGTACATTGCTACGGTCGGCAAGAAAACCATTCGTCAACTTACCCACTGCATACACAAAAAACAGACAGGAACCGATGATTCCTAATTGCGTTTCGGAAAATACTCCCTCCTCTACAATTGGCTTGCGCACTACATTCATGCTAAGACGACAAACATAGTAAATGCCATATCCGATAGTAGCCGACAAAAATGTAGCCCAACGGATGCGCTTAAAGCGGGAAGAATCTTCTGAATCAGTCTCTCCCCCGGCTAGCGGGGAAGAGATTTTATAAAAATCCAATATTTTAAATGACATAACCGAAGTTTACATATTAATGAAAGGCGTCTATCTTATGCTCATTACGTTTCTTACGGGCTTGCAAATATTCCAGTAAATAAGCGGTACGATCAGTCTGAATAATTGTTGCTCCAAGTTTATCTATCAAATATCCATATCCTTCATCCGGGTTTTCCAATGATTTGTCGTCATCATGTCCGCCTGCCATCGTATCCCAAAGGGTATTATACCAGATTTTACTTTTTCCTTCCAGCTTCGTCCTCACTTGTTTGGGGAGTTGACAAGTATCCGATTCGAACAACAATTCGAAGGCTACCGGATGAAGTTCTTTCATGAAATCATCTATTTGCTGCATAGCTCCCGGTCGATCCAAATGTACGATTGGCATATATATGATCCGGTCTAAATATTTTCCCAAATCCTTTTTCACTTCTGCAACAGGCTTTGACCCCTTCATGATGATCTGTTCAACGGTTCCGGTTTTCTCCAGAATGGGGAAAATCTCATCGAATATCGGATAAGCCTTATCCAAATTTACCATAACGCGCCCTTTGGTCGTCAATAATGCTTCCTCTAATGTAGGCACACGATGTTTGGTTCTCAAAGCAGCGCCATTCTTCAGACGAAGTGTCCGGATAGAATCCAGTGTCCACTCGGCAACCTTACCTTTTCCGGTGGTCGTTCTATCCAAGGTCTTATCATGCATAAGGATCAACTGTCCGTCTTTGGTTTTCTGAACGTCCAGCTCCACGACGTCGGCTCCCAACCGGATAGAACTCTCTATTGCTGCCAGCGAATTTTCTGGTGCAAAGCGCCAATCCGCCCGGTGGGCGACTACGGTTACTTCTTTATTATCAGGATTCGTAATCTTTGCGTAAATTGCCTTCACCGGTTCATCTGCAAACAAGCGGAAAGGAAACAGCAAAATAATTCCTATTATCAGATAGTTTTTCATATTCATTTTTATCATCTATACTTTGGGGGATTATCTATACTTTTTGGATTTTAAATACTTGGCAGCTAATTCGGCATAATCAGTCTGTACGACATTAATACGTTTGTTTATCATGCCTACCAGCCCCGAATAGTTGTCCGACAACATGTTCGTATCATTCGCTCCTACGATATTGGAGAATAAAAGCCAACCTTTGGATTTAATGTCTTCCGTCATCGCTCCCGCAAGAGCATCCGAGGTGGAAAGTTGCATCATCTGCACATTGTCCGTGTAAGATGAAGCAAAATAGGTAATATCATCTGAAGCTTTTGCCATCGGATGCAGTAACAGAGTGCTGTTCGCCGCTTTCAAATCGTATGCATAATTACGGTTGTTTGAAACATAAAGCAGGACTTCGTTTTCCATGTCGAGTTTTTTAAGTAATGCCACCATTGTCGCTACGGCAACGTTTTTGTTGACTATATCCAAGTTAAAATAAACCTTTCCTTTGCCTTTCTTCAATGCGTCCTCTAAAGTGGGGATTCGTTCGTTTGTCAGATTCCCTGCTGCATCTTTAAGATAGAGCTGCTGTAATTGCTGATAAGAGTAATCTCCTACCGCACCGCTTCCGTTAGTGGTTCTGTCGATCGTATTATCGTGCATCAGCACCAATATTCCGTCAGAGGTGGGACGTGCATCAAGTTCGATCATTTCTACTCCTGCATTGATTGCATACTCTATGGAAGTTAATGAATTCTCCGGTATGCCATCAGCTATACCTTTCTGCGTGTTCGCCCGATGGGCACAAAGCCAAACCTTATAGGAACTATCATCAAATAAATTCTTTAAATCGGTCTTCAGATTTCCTGTAATAGGCAATTGTCCGCCCGGTTCGCCGCCCGGATTCTCTCCCGAGCCTCCCAACTGTGCACTGGTGTGGCGGCTGTCTTTCCCTTTCATCGGCCATGCCGAAGCTGCACATCCGGTTATACCTTCATCTTCCAAAGCTACCAGGACACTCTTCGACGGATCTACCGTGTGAGTAACGCCAATATAGATCGTTCCATCCGGTCCGATTGTAGGCGAACTCCAGATTTTTCCGATACCCGCTTCCCAGTTATCTTTTAAAGGAGAATCGCTCTCGCTAATCAGTGCAGCCAAGTCTTTTTTCAAGATTAGCTGTTCTTCCGAGGCTTCGGGTTTAATGATATAATAATTACCGGATTGTGTTCCAAAATGAATATTTCCGGCCTGATCGATTGCCGCACATCCACTGACGTCTTCCGGCACACCGTAATGCCATTGAATAACTCCATTAGGAGATAATGCAACAATTCCTCCCGTGGCTTCGCCCGGAGCACGTTTTACCGTCACAATGATACTTCCATCCAAGCCTATCACAACGCCCCCTTGGTCTAGTGTTCCTACATTTCCTAACGAAGTACGCCATTTCTCAACCCCGTCGCTTCCAATAGCAAACGCACTGCTTCCTATACTCGGGAAGGTGGCAATTCCGTATATAGTGCCGGTTGCGTCCACAGCTACAGAAGCATTCATATTTTCTGAAGGCTTATCATTTCCCGAACTATATATTTGCCATGCCCACATCACATTACCACCTGTATTCAGTGCAGACGCCGACGCGCCGAATAAGCCGTTCTTTCCACCAGCCCAAATTAATGTGTTGTTCGCCAATGCTATTCCGGCAGATACTCCCCCCGACGGGCCTCCGGAATTGTCTGCGTTTGCCACATAACCTACTCTGTAACCGGTATTCTTATCGACAGCAAGCACAGATCCCGTAGAGCCGCCGTTACCCATATAGATATGATTCTCTCCAATCGCACAAGTCAGATAATTAATACGAGGCTTTGAAGCCTGTCCTTTATTCCAAAATCCTTTTTCAGCATCTCCGGCAACGACCCATTTCTTTGTTCCATCGGGATTGATGGCATATACGCGCCCTACTTTGCCACTTGTGTCGCCTGTTCCTACATACACAGTACCGTCCGTATCAATGCTCGGAGTGGTATGCGTATTACCGGACGGAGAATCACCGTCAGCCGATGTCCATAAGTCGAATTCCCACAATTGCTCACCGGTAGTGGCCGAGAATTTCCGCAAATAATGGTCATTGGAAGTCATATATACATTATTATCATCACTGACTGCCGGAGCCGTAGAACGTATTTCGCCCAACACGTGGGCACCTACCCATTTCAGTTTCACATTGCCGACTTCGGGCAGAGGTTCAGCTTCAATCGTCAATAATTTATGAGCCATTGCATAATTTCCTTTACTGTCTTTCACATGTAAAGTCACTGTATATGCTCCATTCGTTTCGTAAGTCACTTTAGGAGCAACTTCTGTTGAAGTCTCTCCATTCCCTAAATCCCATTGGCAGGTATAATTACCTTCTCCGCCTACTGTCTCATTCGTGATACTGACTTCTTCGCCTACATAGTAGGTTGTCTTGTCAAAAGTAAATTTAGCTGTCAGCGCATTTTCCTTCCAATCATCCGAGCATGCTGAAAGTAGCAGCAAGCAGATAAAAAACGTTGTTACTATTTTTATATTCTTCATACTTTGTTCTTTCTAAGATAATTAATAGCCTTCATTTTGAGGGTAATTTTCCTCTCCCGCCAAATCGCGTTCCGACTGGGGAACAGGATAATACATCAGGTAGTTTCTACCGTTCAAGGAAGAAAACAAGTCCAAACGGTTGGTTCGCTTCAAATCATACCATCGTTGACCTTCCGCATACAACTCGCGGTGACGCTCATCAAGTATTTGATTCTGAAACTCTGCATCAGTCATATTTGAAGGCAACAAGACGGTTGCGTAGCGTTTGTTCATAAATTCTTTTAATGTAGCCAACCCATTGACTGCTCCCAATGCTTCCGCTTTAATCAGATACATTTCCGCCACACGGGTAACCACAATCGGGGTTTGTGACGGTTGTTCATTGGTAACAAACTGACCGGTACTTCCATTCGGGAATTTAATAATACGGCTATTATCTGCACCAAATACTGCCTTTGCCCGTATATCCTTTGACTTTACGGCGGTATCATCATAAAGATGGCTGTAACATTCGGTAGAAGGAGAGTAATCCCAAGTCGGATCGATGTCATTGACCGTTTGGTAGAATAACAGCAAACTTGTACTACGCTTGTTGGCTAACGCAAAGACCAGTTCTTTGCTACTGCTATTAGAGACAAACGCCTGGGCATACTCAACTGATGTAGTACTCAATGCGAAATTTGATTTTGTAATCACTTTGTCGGCATAAGCTGCCGCATTTGTATAGTCTTTCAAGGACAAACATACTTTGGCTTGAAGCGCATCACAAGCACTAAGAGACACATAAAAACGATCGGTGAAATCAGACAGTAATCCTTCCGCTTTCGCCAAGTCTTCTTTTATAAAACTCCACACTTCGGTTTCGGGGGAAATGGGAACGACGTCGTAAGTGCGCTTACGCAAGATAGGAACTCCTCCCCAGCGAGTGACCAGATGATAATAAATCAAAGCTCTGAAGTAGTATCCGGTCCCTCCTGTCTGCTTCACAACCTGACTCTCTTTATTAGATGACGCTTCGTATGTTTCGACCAAGAAATTAACTTGCTTCAAGGCTGTGAAACATTTCTGCCACTGGCTCAAAACTTCTTTAGAACTAGGAGCCATCAACATGGGGTCGTTCATGGAAAATCCGGGACCTGCCTTGAAATTCTCACCTTTTACATCACCATCCATATAAAATTTGAATACCAGTTCTTCCATTTCGGCATACACTCCATTCAATAACTTTTCCAAATCGGATTCGCTCAACATATCTTGAGGTATCTGATCTTTAGGCCGCATATCGTCCAGTATACCTGAACAACCCGTCATCCACAAAAGGCAAATGCTACATAGCAAATAGTTGATTATAGTATAGTATCGTTTCATACATCTATATTTTTAAAAGTTTAGATTCAGACCAAAAATAAATGTTCGCAATACAGGTTGCAACCCGAAGTCAACTCCATAATTTGAGTTTCCCGGGCTACCGGAAAATGATGTTTCGGGATCATAACCGGAATACTTGGTGAGAGTGAGTAGATTATCAGCCGAAACGTAGACTCTTAATGAGTTCACGCGGAGTTTCTTAACGACTGATTCCGGCAAAGTGTAACCCAAAGTCACAGTTTTCAGTTTAAAATAGGAAGCATCTTCCAAATAACGTGTTGAGGTTTGCACGTTATAGTCATAATCATACCCGGTATGTACTCCTATTCTTACAGGACGAGGAATCGTGTTGCTTGTGCCCTCTCCACGCCAGTATCCGTTAGCCACTTCTTTGCTTACATTAAAGTATTGCTCGACAGATTCGCCACGGTCATTTACTTTTACATTGGATAGCGCCAATCCTAAATGGTCAGTACCTTCGGAACCGTTCACTCCCCGCCATGCCGACATCACTTTACCACCTACCGAAAATTGTCCGAACAATGACAAATCGAAACCTTTGTAAGAGAAGTTGGAAGTAATACCACCGTAAAAATCAGGAATGGCTTTTCCTACATTCATTCGGTCGGCGTCAGATATATCTCCGTCTTCATTATAATCGAAATATTTCACGTCACCGGCACGGACTCCTTTCGCATACAGTTTCGCAGGCACTTCGTCGTCACGCTGGTAGATACCTTCCATCTTTAACATATAGAATGTACTGATAGGCTGTCCGTTAATCAACGCATGCATCGAACCTCCTAAAAGGTTACTACCGCTGCTGGGAACAATATACATATCATTTCCTTCGATGAGGGAAAGCAATTTGTTCTTTACAAAAGAAATGTTACCACCCAAATCCCATTTAAACTTTCCGGTGAAGATTTTACCATTCAAAGCCAACTCAAGTCCTTTATTCTCTAATGAGCCGATATTGGACTGTAATGTGGTATATCCGGTGGTTGCATTGACTGGTTTCTTAAACAGCAGGTCGGTAGTCTTTTGATAGAACATATCTATGTTTAAAGTCAGGCGAGACTGAAACATTTCTATATCAAATCCGATATTAAACTGGCTGGCTTTCTCCCAAGTCAAAGCACGGGCATCCTGCGAAATCTGGAATCCGGCAGAACCGTTGTAAGAAGCACCACCCGCACTAATCAGTGATAACGGAGCATAATTACTCACTCCTGCCATGCTACCTGTCATACCCCAGCTTAATCTTAACTTTGCATCATTGACGTATTTGTTTTTTGGGAAAAATTCCTCATTGGAGGCACGCCACGCAAAAGAAGCAGAAGGGAAATAACCATATCTCTTGTTCTTCGCAAAGCGGGAAGAACCATCACTACGCAAAGAAGCATTCAGTATGTATTTATTGTCCCAATTCAAAGCGATTCGTCCGAAATAGGATTCTAAGGCATAAGATGTATAACTAATATTTCCGGCGTAAATATTAGGACCTGCATTGATTAAATCAAAGTTGGAGGAAGGAAATGCGCCGTTAGCATAGTTATCACTCTTTGCCCCGAATTGTTCATAAGTGTATTTCTCAAACGAATGTCCCAACATGACGGAGTAGATTAGTTTATTCCATTCATTGTTGTAAGAGAATATATTATCTATCACATAGCGGAAACTCTGGTCTTTTTGTTCGGCTAATGCTCCCCAACCACTACTATTTTTACGGGCATCATGCTTGTCCGACAATTTTTTAGATGTGTTGTCCAAAATACCATATACGCTTACTGTTGGTGTGTACTTAAATCCTTTGAAAGGAGTTACGTCTATACTGAACACACCAGACAGTTGATATTTCTTAGCTACCCAGTCTTCTTCATTAATCAGCATCACCGGATTGTGGCGCAAAATATCTGTCCCGTTCACTTTATAAGATGTTCCGTCTTCTTTATAAGGTGAATACCAGGGCTGCTCCTCACGAGCTGTACGAAGTACTTTCAAGCTGGTACTCGTTTCTTCCAATAAGTCTGAACGGCTGGCCGAACCTGCCATATTCATATTCAGCTTGAACAGGTTGTTTATTTTATGTGTGAATTTGGCACGCATATTATACTGGTCATAGCTGCTCTTATTCAAATATCCTTCTTGAGTATTAGCGCCTAAAGAAGCAAAGAAGGTGGTCTTTTCATTTCCACCGGAAATGCTGATAGAGCCGGTACCTGTTTTCGAGTTTTTTCTTGATATTTCTTTCACCCAATTGGTTTCCTGAATTTGAGAAGGAACATACAATTGAAGGTTAGCTCCCATTTGCACATTGTAATTATCAATAGCGGCTTGCATCGTATTCATATATTCCATCGAATTGGCCATTTCAATGTCGCTAGCCAGATAAGCGAATCCGTAACGACCGGACACCTCTATCTTCGTCTTACCTTGCTGACCTGATTTGGTTGTTATCAATACAACTCCGGCATTGGCACGCGAACCATAGATAGCGGCCGCAGACGCATCTTTCAAAACTTCCATGCTCTCAATGTCATTCGGATTCAAGTTGGGATATTTTTCGCTGGGGATACCATCGACCACATAAAGCGGCGAGCTTCCCCCACTAACGGAACCGATACCACGAACGGTGACATTCGGCGCTTCTCCCGGAGTTCCTGATGCAGAGGAGATGTTCACACCCGCCACACGGCCTTGCAGCATTTTAATCGGATTATAGTCATTACCCTGATCTATATTTTCCATCTTTACTTTACTGATAGAAGTAGTGACTAGCTTTTGTGACTGGACTCCGTAGCCGACAACAACGACCTCGTCTATCATTTTACTGTCTTCCTGCAGTACAACTTTTACGAATGTCTGCCCTGCGGCAGAAAGGTCAACTGTTTTATAACCGATATAAGAGACGGTCAATATTCCCTTTTCCGGTACGTCTGCTAATGTAAACTTTCCATCAAAATCTGTAATCGTTCCGTGCGACTCACCTTTTATCACAATACTGGCACCAATGACTGGTTCGCCTTTTTCATCGACAACAGTACCTGTTATTTTTTTAGTTATCGATTTGTCCTGGGCTTTGCGAATCAATACAATCACATTGTCTTGTTCTTTCTTATACGCTAAGTCCATTCCTCCTAAAAGTTGTTGCATGGTTTGTTCAATCGTTGCGTTCTTCACATTCAACGATACTTTTCGGTTTAACTCCGGTAAACTCTCATTGTAGAAGAATTTGTAATTGCTTACTTGCTCGATTTTCTTTAAAGAGGCTCTCAAAGAGATGTCTTTCACATTCACTGTTATTTGGGAATAAGCGGTGAAAGAGACGCTTAAAAACAATAGCAGACAGATAGTCCGCAGTGTTTTCCAGTTCTTACTTCTCCCTGTATTTGCTTGAGGGAGCTTTTCAAAGGTTGTTTTGTGCTTCATATATCAAAACTTTTAAGTTGTTTGATAGGTATACAGACTACTATACTCGCTCGTCCAATCGCCTATCAGACTTTAACTCTCGTTAACTTATTCAATTCAGAGAACAAAAAAACCATTCCTAAGTAGTGGGCTTCGGAATGGCTCTATTCTATATTTTACTCAATAAACGATTATATTACTTTGTATTCACCAATATTACGTTCTTCAGCATTAAAGGAAACTCCCACTTTTACTAGCTCACG
Organism: Bacteroides sp. NSJ-39; assembly: GCF_014287315.1. NCBI lineage: Bacteria > Pseudomonadati > Bacteroidota > Bacteroidia > Bacteroidales > Bacteroidaceae > Bacteroides > Bacteroides sp. NSJ-39. Next base: position 223,871 of record NZ_JACOOB010000004.1, read on the forward strand.
CCCGTCTGTCCGGTAAGGTAACAAATATCCTTTTTCATCTATTTGTTTCAGAGCTTCGTCTACTGTTCCTTCCAATTTAAACTCAAAAACATAAATACGGTCTTTCGTTTTCACCACGGCATCGGCACGACCTTTTGCGCTACGGACTTCTGCATCCACATATTGTCCCATCAACTTAAAGACGAGATAAAAGATAACCTGATAATGACGTTCGGTCTTTGTGTTCAATTCGTAGGGAATGTCGGCAAAGAATGATTTCATACGTTCCATAAAGGAATGAACGTCGCCCGACTGAAGTTCACGGACAAACTTAACTGCATTAAAATCCGTTTCATCAGAAGAGATGGGTGTATAATAAGGGATCAGGAATTTAAGAAAGCCATATTTTACCTCATCATTCGGAAAACCTAGCGTATATAGGTTCAATGATTTATCAAAGTTTTTAATTGTCAGATAACCACTTTGGTAGATCATCGGAAGGGGATTCTTTGTCTCTGCACGGTATTCGGCAAATCCGGAACTTCCTACTTCCAAGCCATCTATCAGCAAACGTAAATCATAATCACTTTGTTTCAGCAGGTCTACAAGATAGGTAGGAGTACCGGTCTGGAACCAGTAATTATCAAACATTAATCCATCAAAGACATTGAGGACACTGAAGGGGTTAAACAATCCATCTTCGCTATATGTAAAGTGATAGCCATCGTACATCGCCGTCATTTTATCGACAGTATCTTCAAAAGACATCTCCTGCACTTCTGCCAACCGCTCCAACTCGGGAGTAAATGTGGATACTAACTCCTTTTTAGTAATACCACAAATATTGGCGTATGGAATTTTCATACTTATATCATTCAACTGATTCAAATCACTGAACACACTTACTTGGGCAAATTTTGTGACTCCTGTCAAGAATATAAACCGAAGATAGCGGTCGGAACTTTTCAGTACACCATAAAAGGCTTTCAGAATACGACGGTATTCATCCAACAGGTTCTCATCTAAAAGGGCTTGCAGCAAAGGTTTATCATACTCATCAACCAATACCACAACTCCTTTTCCTGTTTTCAGGTAGGCTTGCTCAATGATATAACTAAAACGTTCTTCAGGACTACGGTCTTTCTTCTCATCACCATATACGGCTTCCCATTTCTCCAAATACTGGTTTAGCATGGCGACCAAATCTGCCGCCGTCTCATATTTCTTCGCATTCAAATCAAGATGCAGAACCGGATATTGCTCCCACTTCGTCTCTAACTTTTCAATTGCCAAGCCTTCAAAAAGGTCTTTACGACCCTGAAAGTAGGCTTCCAAAGTGGAAATTAGCAGACTTTTGCCAAAACGACGGGGACGACTAAGAAAATAAGGCACTTTAGTAGCTGCTATCTGATATATAATGGCTGTTTTATCCACATACAAACACCCCTCTGCACGCATCTTTTCAAATGTCTGTATCCCTATCGGCAATTTACGTTCCAATGTATTCATTGCATCTTCAAATTAGTGTACCACAAATATAGACGTTATTCAATGAATAAACAAAGATACTCTATGAAAGTTCCACTTATTTCTCTTTCAAAACAATCACCGAACCGTCCATTTCATAATAGAAAGGTGAAGTAAGCATCAGGATATTCAATGCATTCTGTATGCCACCTCCCGGAATGGTTCCGGTGAAATATTCATTAGGTAGTTTATTGGAGTCGAAACGAATCTCTACGTCATAGATGCGTGAAAGGGTTTTCATTATATTCTCCAAAGATTCTTTCTCGAAATAAATATTTCCTTTCGTCCATTCAATGTAGTCACTCGGGTGTACTTGAGTAGCTGTTATCTTATGAGTGGCTTTATTATATTCTATTTTGTCGCCGGGCTTCATGATATGCGATGTTTTCTGCGCATAGACTCCTACTTTTCCTTCCAAAAGAACGACTGTCACGTCTTTGGCATCTTCATAGGCAGATACATTAAAAGAAGTACCGAGTACTTTCACTTCCAAATCACCTACCTGTACAATAAAGGCGCGCTTTTCATCATGAGCTACTTTAAAATAGGCTTCACCATTCAGTTGCACACGACGCACATTTTCTCCGAAGTTATTCAGATAGCTTAATTGCGAAGCAGAATTGAGAACGACATTCGTTCCGTCCGGCAATTCGATGGTTGCTTTATCTCCTTTATCAGCTTTTACTATAAAGGGTGCTCCCACTGTTTGGGAAGAATCTACAAGATAGTAGGTGAAGAAGGCAATACAAATGGGTAAAACGATGGCGGCAGCCCATTTCCAAGGATTCATGCGAATAGTTCTTGGTTTCTCTTTTCCCTGTGTCTCTTCTTTTCCCTGCGTCTGTTCTTTGATTCGGGCAAATAGTTTGTCGCGCAATACCGGATTAATGTCGGCATCCGATTTGGAAAATTCTTCTTCCCACCAGTTCTGTAAATGGCGGTCGTTCTTTATCCAATCGGAGAGCTCTTTTATTTCAGCATCCGTTATATTTCCATCGAAATACTTTTCAATCAGTTCTTTATAATATATCTTATCCATCTTCTTTCCTGCTTATTTACAAGTATACATTTTCATACTATCTACTATCCAAAAACATGTATTACAATTACATTTCATTAACAAAAAAGGCGATCAGAAGCGCAATTACCTTATCGTAATGCTTCATCAACTGCTCACGCATAAATTTCACCGCCAAAGATAATTGTGTGGCGACTGTACTTTCAGAAATACCCATCATTTCAGCAATTTCCTTATTCGTATAGTTCTGACGCTTACTTAAGATAAAGATTTTCTTTCGCTGTGCCGGCAATTCTTCTGCTAATGAGTCGATATAGTCGTTCAAGAAATGAAGATCAATATTCTCTTCTGTTTGCGAATCACGATCCACACTGCTTTTCAGCAGATATTCATTGTAAACATATTCAACGGTCTGACGCTGGTACATGTTCATCAGTAAATTTTTGGCTATCGTACAAAGAAAAGAAATAAATGAAGCGTTCGTATCGACTTTCTCACGTACTTCCCATATACGGATAAAAGTGGATTGCACTACTTCTTCAGCCATATATTGATTGCCGGAAGAAAGCCGCATAATGAAATTGTACAGTTTACCGCTGTACATATTATACAATCTTTCAAATGCTTGAAAAGAACCGTTTTTTAAATCGATTAATAAATGTTTTTCATCTGTAAAATTCACCATAGCTTAGAATTTTGCAACAAAGGTATGCAACCATAGACCATTAACAGGTGACAATATTATTAATATTTTCTCAATTATCCGATTTTTATGAGGAAAAAGATACTAATATCAGGATAGTGACGCTATCTTGAACGGATACCGTCACTATGTTCAGTAAGGTAGTTCGCATTAATAAGTCAAGCGGATACCAGCCTGTATATTGAAGTTAAACGGATTCTCTTTACGTATGGTCTGCATATCCGAACCGTCATCAAAATAATAAGCAACACCGGGTTCTACATAGATACCCAGACGTTTCGTTGCGTTCACCTGTGCACCTACCGCACCGGATACCGAGAATTGCAGAGGTTTCACCGTTTCTTTCTCGGAACCGAGCTTTCCATAAACACATTTCTCCACCATACCTCCACCGGAAACGTAGAGAGTGACGAGTTTTTTATCAAGGAAATTCCAGTTGGCACGCAGCGGAATACCGACATAATGAAGTTTTTGTTCTATCTGCTGATCTTCACCCGCCAGTTTCGCATCCGAAGAAAGCAATGTGTAAGTCAATCCCGTTTCGAGAGAGAATCCTTTGGCCAGCCCTTTACGGACAGACAATCCGAAAGAAATAGGTTGATGGTGCTTAATGTCGACCACTTGTTTTGCCTGACGCAGATAAGGCACTCCATCTTCAAAAACCAATGTCTGATCGTTAGGTATCTCCATCAGACCGTTGGAAACAGAAAGCATACTCACACGAGACATATAAGCATGAGAGCCGGCACCGACTTCTGTGGATGCTCCGCCCGAATTTCCGACCGAGAGTCCCATGGACCATGTTCCTTTTTGAGATGCTCTTTTTTCTGCCGGAATATGCAGCTTGTCTCTGCCGGAAGGGCGACGCGGCCTGTTGTTCGGCCGTTCGGTATTCTGTGACTGTGTAGCCTGACCCACATTTTCACTGTCTACCTGCCTTGCTTCATTTTTCATCTGTTCCGTCTCACCTTTGAGCATCTGATCTTTCTCAATCACAGGATTATTTTCATTCCCTGTTACAGGTTCGTTGTTATTTTCTATTGCAGATTGGTCTGCATTTGTTTTCTGTTCTGTAAGATTCTTATCAATTTTCGCCAACCGGTCTTCACGAGCCACCGGTCTCAATACAGGTTCCACGGAAGAGCCCTGCACATCCGGTCGCTGCACTCCCGGCAACGCATCGGGCATAGAAGCCAATGCCGGAGTTTGCGTATTACGTATATGATCCGCAGCAGGTGTTCCCAGAAAATACAGGCTTACGGACGAGACAACGGCCAGTAATATAACGGCTGCAGCAACCATCATCCATCTTCGATAAGGATATATTCTCCTCTCCACAGGAGGCATAAGCTCTTTCTCCAGTTGTTCCCAACCGGAAGCAGGTACAGGCTCGGAATAATCCGCGAGCTTCTCCTTCAACTTATTCATCCACAATTCTTTCTCTTCCATCTCTATCTATCCATTATGCATTATCCATTCTTTTACTCTTTTTGCCAATACACTCTTCGCGCGAAACAGTTGCGAGGCCGAAGATTTTTCATTGATACCTAATGCTTGGGCAATTTCCTTATGCGACTTGTCTTCGAAGGTATAAAGGTTAAACACGGTACGGTATCCGACGGGCAACTCTTCGATAAACTGCATCAGCACTTTTTGCGGAATCGCCTCTACATCGGATGCATCCGGCTCTTCATATTCCTCTGGCAGCTCTTCCAAAGGTGTCGACTGATTCATCACATCGTTCTTGCGAAGATACTGCAATGCAATGTTGACCATCACTCTCTCCATCCACGCCCGCAGGGAACCTTCACCCCGCCAGGTGAACTTGTCGAAAGAATCGAATATCTTTATAAAACCGTCGTGAAGCAGGTCTTGGGCTGTATCACGATCGCCGGTATACCGAAGACAAATGCCAAGCATACGCCCCGAATACTGCTCATACAGTTCCTTGCGGGCACGGTTATTGCCTAGCCTGCATTGTTCCGACAACTCAAATTCTTCCATTCTCCTATACACGTGTTTACCTTATAAATGCAGCAAAGATAGAAATACTGCACCTAGAGAACAACTCTTTTTGCACTTTTGTTTCTTTAACAGATTCGAATGCAATATTTCCGTTCTCTACGCATTTCTCCAATACAAAGCAATAATTAATCAATCTAAAACCTAAGTATGTATATGAAGAAATTTAAATTCATTGCCTTTATCTTTGCTATTATGACCACTACGCTGATTCTTCAGTCATGCCTGGACGATAACGACGGTCCGGCCGACCTGCTGGTTATCAGCACGATCAACAAAATCAGCCAGGATAGCAAGGATTTTTATTTCACTCTCGATAACGGTGAAAAGATGTATCCCAATAATGGCCAGGAATGGAACAGTGCGGAATTTGCAGAGGGGCAACGCGCCTTTGTCATTTTTAACGAACTGGAAACTCCCGTAAACGGATATGACTACAATGTGCAAGTAAAACAGATTAATGAAATACTTACAAAAGATATCGTCGAGATGGATGACGATGAAAATACTGAGGAGAAAATCGGAGATGATAAAATAAACACTACTGATATGCGTATCAACAAAGATAACAAATATCTGACGATTGAATTCCAATACTACGGTACGCACAGTGCAGATAAAAAACATTTCCTGAATCTGGTAATCCCCAAAGCGGAAGCCGCTCCTACCACAGAAGACGGTAGCGGAAAGGATGAATATATCAATCTTGAATTCCGTCACAACAGTGAGGGAGACTATCCCCAGACTTTGGGTGAGGGATACGTATCTTTCAAGCTGGATAAAATCAAGGACCGGATGGAAGGAAAGAAAGGACTGAGAATTCGCGTAAATACCCTATATAGCGGCATTAAAACTTATGAAGTAAAATTTCCCTAATCTGCTAATCTAAAATGAAAAACACTCTTTTTTTAATATATTAATTACGCAAAGGAGGACGGTAGTTGTGAAACTGCCGTCCCTTTCTTTTTTATGAGTTATTTCTTATCTCCCAGATAATTCCATACGGCAGCGCTCAAGGCAGCTCCGACGAAAGGAGCAATGATGAATAGCCACAACTGCGACAAGGCCTCTCCTCCCTCAAACAATGCCGGAGCAATACTGCGTGCCGGATTGACAGAAGTGCCTGTAATAGGAATACATACGATATGCACCAACACCAGAGTGAGACCGATAGCAAGTCCTGCCAAATTACCTGCCCCCTTCTTCGAGTCGGTAGCACCAAGCACTACCAATACAAAAATGAAAGTAAATACCGCTTCCGCAATGAATGCCTGTAACATCTCCCCGTCACCAAAACTGTTCGATCCCGTTGCCGTAGGACCGTCATGGGCTCCGGTAGAAACCAAAGCAAAAAGAATAGCCGAGCCGATAATAGCTCCGATCACTTGGAAAAGCATATACATTCCTGCATCTTTTCCATTCATACGTCCTGTCAGAAATACCCCTAAAGTGATAGCAGGGTTAATATGACATCCCGAAATGCCTCCGATAGCATACGCCATCGCCACTACTGATAATCCAAAGGCCAAAGCCACACCTACCGTGCCCACACCGGCACCTACCGTTCCCGCCATACTGCCCGCAAAAACGGCACTACCACATCCCATAAGGACAAGTACCATTGTCCCGATCATTTCTGAAATGTACTTCTTCATAGTAAATCAAGATTGTTATTTGTTTATTTTTCAAAAATAAGCAATTAAGTCTGAAAATCAAAGTATATCTATACAATTATAGCTATCTTTGCAACATTTTTTAAACAAAGGAATTATTTCAAATGAAAAAAGGACTCTTTTATGCTATATTGGCCTCTGTTCTATGGGCTATCGTCAATCCCTTTATCAAACAAGGGCTGAGCTACGATTTCACTCCCATGAATTTTGCCGGACTCCGTTTCACGACTGTGGGGATTATCTTATTCGCATATACCTGGCACAAAGGAATGTGGCAGGAAATACGGCAACACAGCAAACTATTTCTGAACCTGGTGCTTATCAATATGTTTATGGGATACACGGCCTTTTATTTTGGCGTGGACTTTGTAAGCGGGGCCATCTCGTCTATCATCATGGGAATGACTCCCCTTATCAATGTATTGTTGGCTCATCTGCTCGCAAGCGATGACCGCCTAAACGCGCATAAGATTATCAGTCTCATTGTCAGCCTTATCGGACTGTTCCTTATCATCGGAATGGGAAGTGACGGCGAGCCGCTCGACTGGAAAGGAATTACGGGTATCGTGCTTCTGCTGCTTAGTATCATTTTTCAAGGCTATTCCGCCATCTCCGTTTCGGAAGATAAGGGAAAGGTGAATCCTATTTTCCTGAATGCCGTACAGATGTTTTTCGGAGGACTGCTTATATATATGGTAGGATTGGGCACGGAAGGTTATCATTCTTTCATCGGAAAGCCAAGCGGATTCTATATCAGTCTCGGCATTCTCGTATTTATCTCGGTCTTCGCCTTCAGCTTCTGGTTTATCGCCTTGCAAAGCAAAGGAGCGAAAGTCAGCGATATCAATATGTGCAGGCTGATCAATCCCATTCTCGGTGCAGTACTGAGTTGGGTTATGCTGCCGGACGAATATCCCACATTCAGTACAGTGGCAGGAATGATTATTATTGTCAGCTCCTTGATTATCTATTTCAAAGGAGCTGAAATAAGCCAATGGCTCAAGAATAAAACGGCGAAAGTAAGTTGATACGGCAAACACTGAGTTGACAGACTACAGTAAACACTGAACGGACTGCAACGTCAGCATTTCTTTAGGGACCGCTGATTTTATCTCTTCCTTGAGGACGCAAAGCAAAGTGTGGCGAACGAAATCTTTGCTTGTAGCCAACACAACCTGGCGTGTAGGACGCGGGATGGCGAACGGCCGCACTAGTTTACGTTGTTCTTCCGTCAACTGCACGACAGCCAGTTCGGGGATAAACGTGATTCCTTTTCCGTTTTCCACCATCCGCATGAAGGTTTCCATACTACCCAGACGATAGGCCATCTGACTGACTTTCACCGCTTCCATCTGGCAGAAGCGAACGAGTTGGTCGCGAAAGCAATGTCCCTCATCCAACAGCCAAAGCCGTTCACCGGTTATATCGGAGGTGCGGATAACATCATGTTTGAAGGAGGGTTCTTTCTTGGATACATACGCATAAAATTGCTCGTAAAACAATGTTTCTTCCGTCAGAAAACTATCCTCCAGCTTGCTGGCGATAATTCCCGCATCCAGATCTCCGGCGTGCAAGGCCTGCTGAATATCCTGCGTCTTCATTTCCGTCACCCGAATATCCAACTCCGGATACTTCTCCATCAATTGGGGGAAGAAACGCGGAAGCAGGTAAGGAGCTACCGTCGGCAATACTCCTAAACGGAATATGCCGGACAATGATTGTTTCTCTTCACTGATTATCTCTTTTACCTGAGCTGCCTGAGCTAAAATCACCCGTGCCTGATCAATCACTTTTTGCCCGATAGTAGTAGGGCAAACGGGTTGCACGGTTCGGTCGAACAGCTTCACACCCAGCTCGTCTTCCAACTTCTGAATCATGGCACTCAATGTAGGCTGCGTCACCCGGCAATATTCAGCCGCCCGGGCAAAATGCCGGAACTGATCTACCGCTAATATGTATTCCAATTGTTGTATTGTCATCTATCAAATTATTTAAAGTTATAGATTTCATCTATGCAAAGATAGAAATTTTCAGTTTGACAGCAAGCATTTTACGCCTTATCTTTGCAGTACAGAAAAAAATAAAACGAGTATAAATCATTAAAAATAAAATGAATATGAAAACTTTAGAATTTATCAAACTGAATGAATCGGGAGCAAACAACGTAGTAGCATCTTTGCAACAACTATTAGCGGACTTCCAAGTATATTACACGAATCTTCGCGGTTTCCACTGGAACATCAAAGGACATAATTTCTTCGTTCTCCATAGCCAGTTCGAGAAGATGTATGACGACACAGCCGAAAAGGTGGACGAAATAGCAGAACGAATCCTAATGTTGGGCGGAACTCCTGCCAACAAATTCAGTGATTATCTGAAAGTGGCTAATATCAATGAAGTGGACAAGGTGAGCAATGGTGACGAGGCTCTGAACAGCATTCTCCAGTCTATCAGCTATCTGATCGGTGAGGAACGCAAGATTCTGTCTATCGCTTCTCAAGCCGGAGACGAAGTAACCGTTTCGATGATGAGCGATTATCTGAAAGAACAGGAAAAACTGGTTTGGATGTTGGTGGCTTATAATAGTAAGTAATTGAAAATAAAAAAACTCTCGCTACAAATATTTGTGACGAGAGTTTTTTATTAGTATACATTTAAACAAATGATTATAAAATGTCCAATATACTAAATTATAATTGTTCAATTTCTTCGATCGCAAGTCCTGTATATTTAATAATACTGTTAACAGGCACTCCGTCATTCTTCATTTGACGAGCGATATTATACTGTTCTTCTTTTCTTCCTTCTTTTATGCCTTCTTTTCTTCCTTCTTTTATGCCTTTTTCAATCCCTTTTCTTGTCCCCTCCTCTAAAGCAATCCGGCACCTTTCTTCAGCCGCCCGACGTTCGTCTTCTTCCACAATCTGACTCACACTATAGCGGTCTACCGCTTTATCATAAGCGATACGATTCTCCTCCGACAGATTTGCTACTGCCGCCAATTTTGCCAAATGTTCAAACACCTGGTCTTTCAATGCATCAGGCATTCTACTCCAATTACTCATGTTCTTCAATGCATAAATTAATTTATCATATAAAGTATTACAATCCGCCAATTCTTTTGTAAAATAGGGAAACTGCAAATAGATTTGGCGAAAATGGGGATTTACCACAGCTCCCGAATCCTTATCCGAGACAACCGTATCCGTACGGAACTTTTCCTCCAATCCCGCTTCCTTGAAATTCATTAAGAAAACACCATAAACAGTAGAAAGTTGATAACGTTTTCCATAAGGAACAAATTCTTCTTTCACCAACATTCCATTTTCATCCCGATTCTCGGGTATCGGAATATGTTTGGGAAGAGGATTCTCTATCTGACGGCTCACGGCACGGCAAACATAATAAAGTGTACGGTCCAGAAAATGGCTATGCCAACGATTCTGCATTTCCACAATTATAAATTCACCGCTATCAGTACGACAATATAGATCATAAATAATTCCCTTGTCATGAACATTATCCGCACGATCCTCCTTATCCAGAAAAACAAGGTCCTCAATATGATGCTCTCCGGCAAGCAATTCATTCAGTAGAATTATAAGAAGCTCCTTACTGGCAGGCTGACCGAAAATTATCTTAAACCCTATATCTGTAAAAGGATTGACGTATCTAGACATATTACATAACTTTTGTATATGACAAAAATAGCACATATATTTGGATATCCATACATTGGGAGACTTTATTTTTCCGAAATACCTCCTGTTAGTATATAAACCAACATCGATTAAAATTAAAAAGAAGCCTAAAAGTCCCTTTATCTAACTTTTAGGCTTCACACTATTGTTTAAATATCTTCATTATAACTATTCAGCAGTATTATCAGGACAACGCACTCCTTCTACAAACCTAAGATTTCCCCAACCAGCAAAAGTAGCATTGTATCCATTACCAGTAAGATCGGTTACAACCTTAGCATTATCCTCAGCAGGTTCATTGAATCTCCAATAAGCAACCAACCCATCAGTTAAAGGATCCACCCAACATACGTTATTCTTCAAATCAGCAGCTGAACGGGCGACAGCCCATACACGTGCCTCGCTGACATACCCATTCATATAACGGTCATCAGCAGCTGATTGTCCAATATAGAATGCAGCATTTGCATCCTGCCCGTAAGCGTAGGTTAAATCAACAGTACCTCGTGTATCCGGAAGTTCTCCTTGTAATTCGCCATTAACATAAATAAACTTTTTACCTTGTGAACCATCATAAACACAAGCTAAGTGCACCCACTTATCATTAGGCAAAACATCTCTGGAATCGATAGCTGGACTTCCACCACTCAATTGCAGCTTCCAACCCTCTGTATTACTGCCTGCCGTACGCAAACAGAAGTTCTCTTCCAATCCCATAACAGAGAAGCACCATTTTCCACTTGTAGGTATCATCTTCTTAAAACGTACCCGAGCTTCAAACGTTACATTTGTCAATGCCGCGGTATTATATTTTGATTCTTTCCTAAAATCAACCTTAAAATATTCCCTACTATTAGACAAATCAGCCGCTTGTGTTATGATAACTTGATTAATAACGATGTATATAGTACGCGAGCCTTCTATGACAGAAAGATTCTTATCAGACACTCCCACAATACTTACCGGGAGCACATAAGTCGTACCCTCTTTCAATAGTTCGCGACTGATAATACTTAAACGTACACCTTCTGAAGAAATGCTTTTTCCATTTTCAATTATCAAGCTTGTATTTTCCAACTTATAAGATTTTTCAGGAAGTAATTCATAATTCTTCTTATACTCCTTATTAAACGATTCTACCAATTCCGGAGTAGACTTCATCATTACTTCCACATTATTCTCTATTGCATTAGATGAAGCAACCTTAATACCAATCACTGCCGGTAAATCATCAATCGTCAAATTAGCAACCGGAGATAATTTATCTGCTCCTACAATATACACTCCTTCATAATATTCCTGACTTTTCTGGCAAGACATCATTAAAAAGGAGAACAGAGTCAATAGTGCATATTTTATATTCTGTTTCATTTTTTTCAAATATTAATGTTCATTCATTATTCTGATAGCCTCACGTGTCCATTTGTAATTAGGATTAGAGCGGTAGTCATTTTCCATGTGATATGTACCACAACCTCCTTTACGAGTAGCCAATTTACCTTCATACATAGGAAGAAAACGTGCCATACCTTCCAGTGACGGTACTGTACCTCCCTCTCTTAAAGTATGCAAAACCCCTCCATTCACATATTTTCCACCTTCAAATGTCTCTGCAAAGATATACTGTTCTGGTTTCCAACCATTCCGAGCAGCATTATCAAAGCGACTCTGTAAATCAGAATACGATGGAGAATTATATGACTGCACAACACCATAATTAAAGTACTCAGCCAGTCCTTGTTTCAAATGATAAGGCACACCATCGATAATCAACAAGTTACGAGTTCCGGATTTTGGCCCAATATGCTTACCCAATGCTTTTACAAAAATTTCCATATTGTCCATATAGTCAGGCCACATAGATGAAGGTCCAACCAAAGGGCCATTGAACGGAACTCCCGGGAATTCTTGATATCCAGGCTCATAATCAAGGTCAATACCTTGATAACCATACTTATACATTGTATCAACTAATGCCTTGGCATATTCTTCTATTCCCTCCGAAGTTGCAATTTCATGATTCTCTCCAGACATAAATTCATCAGGAATTTTGTGAGCGAAGATCGTATATGTCACCCGAGTTCCTTTCACATCCTGCACATAACGCAAATCTTCTATTTGAGCCGGACTTAAATTCTTATAATCACCCCATATAGAAATAATATCCACACTATCAGGTACACTGCTCAAGAAGTTTATCATATCAGCAGAGTTAGCTGTCCATCCGCCAAACCAGCCAAAAAAGACTTCATGATCATTCCTAGCTTTATATGCTCTCAAATTTTCCCAATATTCTTCAGACATATTATCAGGAACTACTATATCCAAAGCTTCTATATCCGTATTGCACGATATAATCCCCGTGCCAATCATCACAGAAACAATTATATACATTAATAATTTCTTCATATCGTTTATTATAAATAATACTTATTACTATTTGTCTGCTAAATCCCACCATAAACGAGTTGCTCCGGTATCCGGACCGTTCAATAGTTTTATAGCCTTTTCTACTTCATCCTTATTCCCCAGATATTCAGAATAAGGGAAAGGAACACGGCGGATCTGTATAGAAGTACTAATAACACCGCCACTTTCGTTATTGACAATCTCATATATTTTAGGATATCCTGTACGACGGAATTCGCTCCATGCTTCCTGTCCTAATGGATACATTGCAATCCATTTCTGGGTAATAATCTGTTCTAACTGTTTTTTTGTACTGTTCGTATTCCAAACAACCGTAATATCAGATGGCGCAGGCGCGGAAGGGCTAGCCTTAAATCCAGGATATCTTGCCGGGACTTTAGTACTGACCAGATAATTTTCCACATTTTTGACTCCATGCTGTTCAAAAGAAGCACGTATTCCGGATTTATAAAGAGCCTCCGGAGTACCTTTCATATCCCATTGCTTTAAGGCTCCTTCCGCCCGTAAAAAGAAAACTTCAGCCGCAGTCATCCAGATGTAAGGTGTTCCTTGTTGTATATTAGGTTTAGACAACCCCTCGTCACCTTTAAAAATATCTCCATTCTTATGTCCATTACGCAACCCTCGATAATTGCCATTAGAAGACAACGCAAAAAACACAGCTCTACGAGGATCCTCAAAACCATTCAAATAAGCATCCATAGTGGCACCCATTACATCCTCTTCGTAACCTTCGGCACTACTAATACTGTGAATAGGATTGTTATAGGTAAACGAAAGGTTAGAATTGGACTGCATTGTCGGATTGTTGTCATTACTTTCAATCACCCCATACGGATGAGCAACTGCTGCTTCAGCTATTTTCTGAGCATCCTCATAAACAGCACTTATACGCATCGCCAAACGTAATTTCAGAGAATTTGCAAAACGAATCCAATTCGGGATATTACTATTAAAAATCAGGTCAAATTTAACAAGGGCTTTAGAACTCGGATTAGCCTGATCAAATTTAACCAAGATATCAATGGCATGATCAAGTTCCTTAAAGAATGATTCATAGATAGCCTGTTGTGAATCATAAGGGACGGGATTTGTCAATCCAAATTTCAAGTAGGGTAATGGACCATACATATCCGTAGCTTTATGCATAGCTTCCACCTTTACAATTTCACCAACAGCAAAAAGAACAGATGTAGAATCCACTTTCTGACGCAGAATATTCCAAGAAGACAAAAATTCCACAAACGCACTTTTAAAAGGAGCATCCTTCCATTCATCAGAAATAGCGTAAGTAGTACCATTTGCTCCCCCTCCCCAGTTCTGCGTTCCTGCAAAATATCCAGAATACATATTACCAAAAAGGTCCTCCGAGCGCTGAAACAAGTTAACATCTTCAGGAACTACCCTACGCTGCATCGTCGTGAGATAACTACCCCATAAATTGTCTTTGTCTAATTCTTCTTCCTGAATTTTATCAGGATCCAGATTAATCGTATCAGACATACAGCTTCCTAACAAAAAACAGGAAATAAGCATCAGGAAACAAATATGTGAGATATTATAGATTTTGTTTTTCATTTTCTTCTTTTTAAAAAATTAAAATCAAAAGTTAACTTTTACACCAAAACCGAAACTACGCAAACTAGGAGGCATAAAATAATCGAAACCTTGATAATAAGTCCCTGTATTAGCCGTAAGTTCCGGATCGAATGGAGCTTTATTGTAGAACATCAACAGGTTATGTCCCGTCAAAGAAAGAGAAATATTTAACTTTTCTCCAAACCATTTTGATGGAAGCATATATGATAATGACATTTCACGTAAACGAACATTGGTTGCACTATATACATAATGTGCCAGCAAACCGGTCTTACCTGAAGCAACAGTTCCATAATACTGTTCCGCATCCAGTTTTCCTTTATTCACCACTACACCTTTATTATCACGTGCATCTGCTGTTTGCTGAGACACTCCAAACTGATCCATCAGAGCCTGTGTAGCCGAGATAACTTCACCGCCAACACGTGCGTCAATCAAGAAATCAAGTTCCAGCCCCTTCCAAGAAAAGCTGTTTCTAAAACCTAAATTATATTTTGGAGCCGCAGAACCTACTTTGATGAAAGTATTTTCTTCTGCCGACACGCCCCCATTAGTAATAAGAATGTTTCCATGCAAGTCCTGTTTCAGTTTAGTCGCATAAATGTCAGACATACTACCACCTTCTTTCAAAATCATTCTATATGAATCAGCAGTGGCCACAGAAAACTCTGTCGGTGACTTTACGGTCATACCCGTAGTGCGGTCGGTTACATATTCAGGAAGTAATTCTTTAATCTCATTACGGTTCATTGAATAAATCAAGTTTGAATTCCACTGTACAGGTCCCAGATCTTGATTAAAACCAACACTCAATTCAATACCCCAGTTATTTACCTTACCGGCATTTTCATAAGCAAAAGCATACCCTGTACTAGGCGGTAGCTCATATTTAAACAATTGGTTATAAGTGTTTGAATTATAATATGTTGCTGCGATATTCAATTTATTTTGGAACAAGCGCAGGTCCATACCGAACTCGAATGCCTTGGTCATCTCCGGTTTTAAATGACTGGCAGGCGTAAAATTGGCACTTGTTGCATTACCATTCTCCAATGCTACCGTAGCATAAGGAAGGTATGCGCTTGGAGGATTACCAACTTGTGCATATGATCCACGAATCTTCCAGAAAGAAATGATTTTTTCCGGCAAAGGAAGTATTTCTGACAATATGACTGAAAGACCAGCTGAAGGATAACATACATATTCTTTAGATGTACCTACCAATGTAGAAAACCAGTCTATACGTCCTGTGACATCTGCATAAAGAAAGTTCCGATAACCGATTTCAGCTTTACCATAGATGGACTGTGTCTGGGTATGTAATTCGGATTTGTTATAATTACTTTCCGTAGAAGGTATATTACTCGGGTGAAAGAAATTAGGCACCCCTACTAAATTGCCTTCAAACGTATCCGATTTATATTTCTCATCATAAAAGCTCCCTCCCAAATTTACCAACAGATGATAATTTTCACCGAACTTCTTATCTACATTCACTAAGAAATCAAGATAAGTTGAAGTATTCTTATCTTCTTGATTCATATAATTTCCTTGAGATTTAGAGAATAACCCATCTGTAGATGCATACAGTTTACGTTCGAAATCAGTATAAGCATTATCAATACGGGCACGTCCGATAATATTAAGCCAATTGGTTATATTCCATTTCATTGACAATGAAATGATATAACGATCTCTGTCGGTATTGAACATATTACGGTTGATAATCCAATACGGATTTTGCATACCCAATCCCTGATTACCATAAGGCCAATATTGAGTCTTGAAATTTCTATCGGCATCATATCTTTCATAAACAGCATATTTATTTATATCGTCACTTGGTGGAAACAAATAAATTGGTACCAAAGGATTATAATACATACCCTGCCCATTACTGTTCTGATTATTCTGTTTAATATAGAATAATCCCATATCCATACTCAAAACATTCTTCACAATATCCCAAGAATTACGGAATGTAAAGTTGTAACGGTTGTATTTATTATTGTCAATAATACCCTCTGAGTTTACAGCTCCAAAAGATATATGAGTCTGATTAGTTTCCGTTCCGGTCGATACGGCAATAGAATTCATCGTATTGAAACCTGTCTGGAAGAAGTCCAATGGATTATATGTAGAAGGTTTCTCCAATTTATCTCCCCAACTCTTGAATTCACCTTCCTTACGTCCGTATGTATTCTGAAATTCAGGAGTAACGAAAGGTCTTGAGAAACTAGTGCTGTTAGAGTAACTTATTCTAGGCTTTCCAATTGCACCTTTTTTGGTTGTAATCAATATCACACCGTTAGCTCCTCTGTTACCATACAAAGCCGCTGCAGAAGCTCCAGTCAAAACTGACATACTTTCTATATCTTCCGGATTGATATTAGATATACCGTCACCATCGGCTACTTCAACAGACTCATAAAAATTATCGGATTGTTTGGTCCTTAACCCCTGCATTGGAATACCATCCAAAACATATAATGCATTATTTTCACCAAACAAAGATTTCGTTCCACGCATGACAACACGGGAAGAACCACCGGTTCCCGATGAACTCTGATTGATAGTCACACCTGCAATCTTACCGGAAAGACTATTTACAAAATTAGCATCTTTCACTTTTGTAATACCGGCTGCTTTTATTTCCTGCACATTGTACGTCAAAGCCTTAGCTTCTCTCTTGATACCCAATGCAGTTACTACCACCTCGTCCAGAGCTTGCGCATCTTCACTCAACACAATATCCAACGGGGTCGCATTTTTTACCGTTACCGACTGAGCTGCATAACCAACATACGAGAATTCAAGAATATCTCCAACGGAAACATTCAAAGAAAATCTCCCGTCCAAATCAGTCACCGTACCGTTAGAAGTACCTTTCACCAATACACTGACACCAATTAACGGCTCTCCCAAGGCATCTTTTACCGTACCTTTTATCTGAATAGCCTTAGCAGTCTGGTTAACTTTATTTGATTTAGACAATATTATTTGTTTATCAATCACAGTATACGATATATCCGTTCCTTTGAATATATCATCCAGAATATCAGTAATTTTTCCGGATTTACTTCTTACAGACACAATACGACTCTTTTGAATCGTCTCATCATTATAGAGGAATACGTAGTCAGAAGTCTCCTCGATTTTGTTCAGTACCTGTTCTACAGATACATTACTCATAGAAATGGCAATACGCATTCGTTGGGCGTAGCTATTTTCAGCAGAAAGCTGTAATACCACTAGGAAAAGTAGTGTAAGACTGATCCTCATAATTAAAGGAAGTTTTAGATTTAAAGCATATTTAGAACATAATGCAATAAATGAATGATTTTTTTTCATACATTTGCGGCTAACTAAAGTTTATTACTAAATGAACTATGGTTTGATTCCGGTTAGTGTTTGCAAGACCCCATACCGTGAATCTGTTTTCTGAGGAAGACAGTTGTTGGTAGCAACTTTCTTCCTTTTTTCATCTTTAATGCGTGTATCTCATAGGCTATTCTATTTTTAAAGGTTACTACTAATACAAATCC
This sequence comes from Bacteroides sp. NSJ-39, assembly GCF_014287315.1. Classification (NCBI taxonomy): domain Bacteria; kingdom Pseudomonadati; phylum Bacteroidota; class Bacteroidia; order Bacteroidales; family Bacteroidaceae; genus Bacteroides; species Bacteroides sp. NSJ-39. The sequence continues at coordinate 242,068 of NZ_JACOOB010000004.1, forward strand.
ACTATAATTTTTTTCTTTGTAAACGTATCATCAGCTTGTTGCTGAGATTCTTCAATTTTCCATTTCATTTTTGCAGATTTAGCCATATAATCCAATATCTGCGACAAAGTCTCATCCCGGAAAGTAGCCCGATATCTATATTCTTTTTCACACCTATTATTATATTGAATATCCACATTGAAATGTCGTTCCAATCTCTTGAAGATTTCCTCTAACGGCGTATTTCTAAAAACTAACTTTCCATCTTTCCAAGCTATCTTTCCATAAACATCTACTTTATTCTTTACCGATTTCTGACTCTGTTTATCGTAAAGCAATTGTTCTCCGGGAGTCAAAACTATTGTTTCCCGATTGGGGGTTATCACATTTACTTTACCTTTCTCCAACACTGTTTCTATATAATCGTCATTTTCATAAGCGTTTACATTGAATCTTGTACCATAAACATAGACACTCAATCCATTCCGGGTATTTACATAAAAAGGACGTTCTTGATCTGCCTGTATCTCAAAATAGGCCTCCCCTTTCAGTTCTACACTCCGATTATCTTTTTTGAAGACCGTAGGATAACGTAAAGTCGTACCAGCATTCAGCCACACCACAGAACCATCCGGAAGCTCATAACGTATCACCGAACCGGTAGCAGCCGTAATTTCGGCATACTTTACTTCTTCTTCCGCTCCATCAAAATATAAATATCCCAGAACCAAAGATGTCATTAAAAGAGGAATAGCCAATAATGCCGCATATCGCATCAACTGACTATAAACAGTCTTTTTTCTTTCTATCTTATTTATATCAAATTTCGCTTTATGATAGGCCGCCAATGTATCGATGGACTCCATTTCTCTAATATCATCTCCCAATGCCTGTGCTTTGCGAAACAATGATTCCGGATTCATATTTTCCATATTTTCTTTTAAAATCTTTATCTGTTAATTGCAATTACATTTATAATACAATCAAAGCTTCCCAAAAGGGACAGGAAAAACGGATTTTTTTTATTTTATTTCCAAATTTCCCATCAAAAGAATAAAAAAAGAAATAGAAAAATTAAGGTTTAGCGATTATCTTATTATATATTTGCAGCGAAATGAAAAACAACAGAATCTCAAAATAATGAAAATATCTTTTCAAAAACAGCCTAAAGAACAGACCTTCAAGCAACTTTATGAAGAGTTTTATGCTCCATTCGTCCTATATGCAAAAAAATTTATTGATGATAAAGAGACACGGGAAGATATTGTTTCTGATGTATTTACTTCACTATGGGATAAAATAGATTCTTTTGATTTTCAATCGGACACAGCATTGGGATATATCAAAATGTGTGTAAAAAACAGCTGCCTGAATTATCTGAAACATCAAGAGTATGAATGGAACTATGCAGAAGTTGTTCAAAAGAAAGCTCCCATTTACGAAGTGGAACCGGACAGCGTATATACCCTTGACGAATTATACAGAATGCTGTACGAAACACTGAATAAACTCCCGGAAAGTTATCGCACGGTATTTATAAAAAGTTTCTATGAAGGAAAGACCCATACGGAAATTGCGGAAGAAATGAATCTTAGCGTAAAGTCCATCAATCGGTACAAACAAAAAACAATGGAGCTTATGCGAAATGAATTGAAAGATTATCTGCCCTTATTTCTGCTATTATTTGCAAAAATCTAATTCTTCATTGTTGTCCACCCCTACAACTTACACACTTTTTCCTGTCTCAAATGCCCTTCACCTTTTCGCTGAAACGCTTTGTTTATCAATATTTGCGGGTGAAGAGCAGCTCTTTCACCTTCTCCTCACCCATACAATCCGATAATATACTAACTCTCTATGTTTCTATTATAGTAGAACTTACTTTTCAATCCAACTAAACTTACTTTTGTTACAACCTAACTTGCTTTCTACTACAAACAATCTATAAACGAAGGTTCCGTTTTTATAAATGAAGGCTTCGTTTATATAAACCAAACCTTTGTTTTCACAAACGAAGCCTTTGTTTATAGAACACGTCTAATGAAATACAACTTTGTCTATACTAACAAGGAGTTTCTCTAATAAGGCACACGAAGTTATCCATTAGTCTCCCAGCAGTCTATTACCAATACAATAGACTAAAGCGACCGCATATTTGATTCGGATTCAAGGAAGGTGAAACAGCAAGTGAAAAGATTGCCCTTCACCCGCTAATTCCGATAAACAGGTCGATACAGAGAAAAGGTGAAGATCTTTTTTTATTTCATTCATCCTTGTGAGCATAACAATATCCACAGGAAAGTCTTTTCCCAAATACAAATTTCCGGCTTCATTTGTCTCATTTACACAAATAAAAACTATCTTTGCGTTTCAGAATCCCGAAAGACAAAAGAAATGAAGCAAATAGAAAACCTAAAAGAGCTTATCAATCAGGGGGATGTGGACACAGCGATTGAGCAATTGAACCAACTTCTCCTAGACACTTCTGTCGAAAACGAGAAAGATATTCTTTACTATTTACGGGGAAATGCCTACCGGAAAAAAGGAGACTGGAAGCAAGCGCTGGACAATTACCAATACGCTATCGACCTTAATCCTGACAGCCCCGCTGTTCAGGCCCGGAAAATGGCGATAGATATTCTAAACTTCTATCACAAAGATATGTATAATCAATAACCGTACTCAAAGATAACGTAATAAAATAAAGATTATGGCAAAAATCAAAGGAGCAATCGTAGTCGACACAGAGCGTTGCAAAGGATGTAACCTGTGCGTAGTGGCGTGTCCGCTCGATGTAATCGCCCTCAACAAAGAGGTAAACATGAAAGGCTATAACTATGCCTGGCAAGTGAAAGAAGATACCTGTAACGGATGCAGCTCGTGCGCAACAGTTTGTCCGGACGGATGTATCTCAGTGTATAAAGTAAAAGTAGAATAAAAGAAAAGAATATGGCAGAAGAAGTTGTATTAATGAAAGGAAACGAAGCCATCGCCCACGCAGCTATCCGTTGCGGTGCGGACGGATACTTCGGTTATCCTATTACTCCCCAATCGGAAGTGTTGGAAACACTTGCTGAACTGAAACCGTGGGAAACAACCGGCATGGTAGTACTCCAGGCAGAAAGTGAAGTGGCAGCTATCAATATGGTATATGGAGGCGCAGGCAGCGGAAAGATGGTAATGACATCGTCTTCAAGTCCCGGCGTCAGTCTGAAACAGGAAGGTATATCTTACATCGCAGGTGCCGAACTTCCTTGTCTGATTGTAAACGTGATGCGTGGCGGTCCCGGATTAGGAACCATCCAACCGAGTCAGGCCGACTATTTCCAGACTGTGAAAGGCGGTGGTCATGGCGACTACAAGCTAATCGCTCTTGCTCCGGCATCTGTACAGGAAATGGCAGATTTCGTGGCATTGGGATTCGAACTGGCTTTCAAATATCGTAATCCAGCCATTATTCTTGCTGACGGTGTGATCGGACAGATGATGGAAAAGGTTGTTCTTCCTGCACAAAAGCCACGCCGCACAGAAGCGGAAGTGATTGAGCAATGTCCGTGGGCTGCTACCGGAAAGGCTAAAGATCGCAAACCGAACATCATCACTTCTTTGGAACTGAAACCGGAAGCAATGGAAATCAACAACCTCCGCTTCCAGGCTAAGTATCGCCAAATCGAAGAAAACGAAGTACGTTTTGAAGAAATAAACTGTGAAGATGCAGAATATCTGATTATTGCTTTTGGCTCAATGGCACGTATCGGTCAGAAAGCCATGGAGCTGGCTCGTGAGAAAGGTATCAAGGTAGGTATCCTTCGTCCGATTACTTTGTGGCCGTTCCCTACAAAGGCCATTGCCGCTTATGCTGACAAAGTAAAAGGTATGCTTGTTACGGAGCTGAATGCCGGACAGATGATTGAAGATGTCCGCCTGGCTGTTAACGGTAAAATAAAGGTAGAGCATTTCGGACGTCTCGGCGGTATCGTCCCCGATCCGGATGAAATTGTAACTGCTTTGGAAGAAAAAATAATCAAATAACGAAACGATGAATCCCGATAAAATAAGAAACGTACTGAACATCCTTTTCATGATTCTGGCTGTTGCAGCCATTATCACCTATTTCGTTGTAGGAAAGGAAGATTTCAAAATGTTTATCTACGTATGCGGCGCGGCAATCTTTGTCAAGCTGATGGAGTTTTTTATACGGTTCACCAACAGATAAGGAGAAGAAGTTATGACTAAAGAAGAAATAATCAAACCCGAGAATCTGGTTTACAAAAAACCGACTCTGATGAACGACAACGCCATGCACTACTGTCCGGGCTGCAGTCACGGTGTGGTACACAAGCTCATTGCCGAAGTAATAGAGGAGATGGGTATGGAAGATAAAACGGTGGGAATCTCTCCGGTAGGATGTGCAGTTTTCGCCTATAACTATTTGGATATTGACTGGCAGGAAGCTGCACACGGACGTGCTCCTGCTGTGGCAACTGCTGTGAAGCGTCTGTGGCCGGATCGCCTCGTATTTACTTACCAGGGTGACGGTGATTTGGCTTGTATCGGTACAGCCGAAACTATACACGCTTTGAACCGTGGCGAAAACATCACGATTATCTTTATCAACAATGCCATTTACGGTATGACAGGCGGCCAGATGGCCCCGACTACACTAGTAGGTATGAAGAGCTCGACTTGTCCTTACGGACGTGACGTTGAACTTCACGGCTATCCATTGAAAATCACAGAAATCGCCGCCCAACTGGAAGGAACAGCTTACGTAAGCCGCCAGTCCGTACAATCGGTACCGGCCATCCGTAAAGCGAAGAAAGCTATTCGCAAGGCTTTCGAGAACTCGATGAACGGTAAAGGTTCCAATTTGGTAGAAATCGTTTCCACTTGTAGTTCCGGTTGGAAGATGACCCCGGAAAAAGCAAACAAATGGATGGAAGAACATATGTTCCCGTTCTATCCGCTGGGTGATTTAAAAGATAAAGAATAACGCTAAAAGTCAACAGAACAATGAAAGAAGAAATAATTATAGCAGGATTCGGTGGACAAGGCGTATTGTCTATGGGTAAGATTCTGGCTTATTCCGGTTTGATGGAAGGCAAGGAAGTGAGCTGGATGCCGGCATACGGTCCAGAACAACGGGGTGGTACTGCCAACGTTACAGTAATCGTTAGCGATGACAAGATATCTTCACCGATTCTTAGTAAATACGATGCCGCCATCATCTTGAACCAGCCTTCACTCGAAAAGTTTGAAAGTAAGGTGAAACCCGGTGGTGTCTTGATCTATGACGGTTACGGAATAATCAACCCTCCTACCCGCAAAGACATCAAAGTATACCGTATCGACGCAATGGATGCAGCCAACGAAATGAACAACGCTAAAGCGTTCAACATGATCGTATTAGGCGGTCTGCTGAAACTTCGTCCGATTGTAACTTTAGAAAATGTCATCAAAGGCTTGAAAAAGACTTTGCCAGAACGCCACCACCACTTGATTCCTATGAACGAGGAAGCTATCAAGAAAGGTATGGAGCTAATCCGCGAAGTTTAATTAATGGATAGTGAACAATGGATAATTGATAATTATTAGCTACGTGTTGTACGTATGCAACATAATTTTCAATTATCCATTATCATTAAATCAATTAAAGTAAGTATCTTTGCCTCCAATTATGAGACGAATCTTACTATTATATATATTACTTACCGTTATAGGTCTGACAAGTGTTCATGCACAGTTCGACAATGGTCGCCAGGTAATCGACGAAAACGGCTATGACCAATACGGCAACCAGGTAGACCCTGCTATGATTCCGGACAAGCTGGACAGTGCAAATGTTGAGATACAGGGATTGCCTCCTAAATTATATATGTGGCGTATCAAAAACCAGTTGGGCGACCGGACTATGATTCCGGCGGATACTGCATATCATCATTTCCAGAACACGAACCTGACTGACGGGCTGACCGGACATTACAATTATCTGGCCAATATGGGTTCTCCCCGTATGTCACGTATTTTCTTCGACCGTCGTGACCCTGAGCCAACTATTTTCATGGAGCCTTTCTCCAGTTTCTTTATCCGTCCTACGGAATTCAACTTTACGAACAGTAACGTACCTTATACCAACCTGACATATCACAAAGCCGGTAACAAGGTGAACGGGGAAGAACGTTTCAAATCATACTTCTCTGTCAATGTAAACAAACGTCTGGCTTTCGGCTTCAACATAGACTATCTGTACGGACGGGGATATTACAATAATCAAAGCACATCACATTTCAATGCAGCTTTTTTCGGTAGTTATATCGGCGACCGCTACCAAATGCAAGCCATATACAGCAATAACTATCTGAAAACAAACGAGAACGGAGGTATTACCGATGACAGATTTATCACTGCCCCAGAAGAAATGTCACAAGGAGGAAGGGAATATGAATCAACCAATATGGAAACGGTATTAAATGCCACAACCAATCGAAATCATGACTTTTACGTATTCCTGACCCAACGTTACAATCTGGGATTCAGACGCAACATACCACAGGCCGAAAATGACACTACTCCCGCCAAACAAGAATTCGTTCCGGTCACCAGTTTTATACATACCGTTCAAGTGGAACGTGCACGGCATAGTTTCCATTCTGAAGATGACGTGAAAGATTACTATCAGAACACTTATTTAGAACCTGATAATCCATTAGTAAAAGACAGTACGACCTATATAGGAATCAAAAACACCGTAGGTATTGCTCTGTTGGAAGGGTTCAATAAATATGCCAAAGCCGGACTGACGGCATTTGCCTCCTATAAAATCAGCAAATATACACTGATGAACCTGGAAGGCATAGGTAATGACAAATACAATGAGAATGAGATATTCGTAGGAGGCGAATTGTCCAAACGTGAAGGTAATGTACTCCATTATCATGCCATCGGTGAAGTGGGACTGGGAGGAAAAGCAATCGGACAGTTTAATGTAAAAGGCGATATAGACCTGAACTTTCCTCTGTGGAAAGATACGGTCAGTCTTATAGCCCGTGGAGAGGTCAGCAATAAACTGGCTCCGTTCTATATGCGCCACTATCACTCCAAGCATTTCTGGTGGGACAATGATATGGACAAGGAGTTTCGCACCCGCATTGAAGGAGAGTTGAGCATTGCCCGCTGGAGGACAAAATTGAAAGCAGGAGTCGAGAATATAAAGAACTATACTTATTTCAATCAACAAGCATTGCCCGAACAAAAAAGCGGAAGTCTGCAAGTGTTGTCAGCAAGTCTTAATCAGGACTTCAAATTGGGTATCTTCCACTTGGACAATGAGGTGACCTGGCAGAAGTCCAGCGACCAGACCGTGCTTCCCTTGCCGGACCTCTCGCTATATCATAACTTTTATATGCAGTTCAAACTGGCAAAAAAAGTGCTCAGCGTACAATTAGGTGCCGATTTGAGATACTTTACCAAATACAATGCCCCTGCATATATGCCCGCCATTCAGAACTTCCATCTGCAACCGACAGACGACCAGGTAGAGATAGGCGGCTATCCTATTGTAAATGTTTACGCGAACTTACATTTAAAGCGTACACGTTTCTATGTAATGATGTATCACGTGAATCAAGGAATGAGCAGACCGAATTATTTCCTGTCTCCTCATTACCCTATCAACCCACGTGTGCTGAAATTCGGCCTTTCATGGAACTTCTATGATTGATAAAACTTCTGCAGCTTATGGTGACACGCCCCAAAATAAGATTGCTCAGATATCTGATACCTGTAATTATCGTACTGGCACTACTCTTCTGTTTCCGTCGATGCGACAATCAGCAAAAACAACCGCTTCCCCCACACGACTATGCAGATATTATCAGAGAAGGTGTATTACGTGTAGCGACAGAGTATAATTCCATCAGTTTTTATGTAGACGGGGATACGGTTGCAGGGTTTAATTATGAACTGATACAGGCATTCGGCCGAGATAAAGGACTAAGAGTTGACATCAGCCCTTATATGAGTTTTGAGGATCGTCTGAGAGGATTGAGCGAGGACCGTTATGACGTAATAGCATACGGTATATTAGCAACCAGCAAATTGAAGGATTCCTTACTGCTCACCTCTCCCATCGTGCTTAACAAACAAGTGCTGGTACAACGGAAAGCAACCGTAGAAAACGATTCCCTTTACATACGCAGTCAATTGGATTTAGCGCAAAAAACACTCCATGTTATAAAGGGTTCCCCGTCAATCTTGCGTATTCAGAACTTGGGAAATGAGATTGGAGATACCATTTATATAAAGGAAATAGAAAAATACGGCCCGGAACAATTGATTTCGCTTGTGGCACATGGAGACATCGACTATGCCGTATGTGATGAAAGTATCGCACAGGCTGCCGCTGATTCTTTGCCGCAAATAGATATCAATACGGCAATCAGTTTCACACAATTCTACTCATGGGCAGTCAGCAAACAATCACCTGTCTTACTCGACAGTTTGAATGCATGGCTGGATAGATTCCAGAAGGAAGAAGAATATCAAAAGATTTACAAGAAATACTATGATAAAAAATAACCTTATCAATCTACTTACTAAACGAAAACAATCCTATACTTTTTTCCCCATTGGCATATTGTCCTTCATCCCCGGGCTTATCTCTACTCACCTGCCTTTATACTGCAAATAGGATATGCTTTCACAAGAGCAAAGGTCCTATCCACCCGAAACGGAAAATCTATTCCATACAAACAACATCTCCATTTTAGCAAAATAGAGGCTTTATTTTCCAAATTCCTCCACTAAGTTAATAATCAATAAAGTTGCTCTTGACAAAAAATTGCTTTATCTTTGGAGTTTATTAGAATAAGCAAATAGGTAATTGTATTATGAGTGAAAAGATAATCAAGTGGGGATTCATCGGTTGCGGAGAAGTGACGAAAACTAAAAGCGGCCCTGCTTTCCAAAAAGTAGAACATTCGGAAGTAGTAGCCGTGATGAGCCGTGACGGTGCGAAAGCAAAAGCATACGCCAAAGAGAGAGGTATCAAGAGATGGTATGACGATGCACAAGAACTTATAGATGATCCGGAAGTGAATGCTATCTATATCGCTACTCCTCCCTCATCCCATGCTACATACGCCATCATGTCGATGAAAGCAGGTAAGCCTGCCTATATTGAGAAACCGATGGCCGTCACATACGAAGAATGTACGCGCATTAACCGCATATCCAAAGAAACGGGAGTTCCCTGTTTCGTTGCATACTACCGCCGTTATCTTCCCTACTTCCAGAAAGTAAAAGAATTGGTAGAAAACGGAACTATCGGTAACGTAATCAATGTACAGATCCGTTTTGCCCAACCGCCACGTGACTTGGATTATAACCGTGAAAATCTTCCCTGGCGTGTACAGGCTGACATTGCAGGCGGTGGTTATTTCTACGACCTTGCTCCGCATCAGATTGATTTATTACAGGATATGTTCGGATGTATCCTCGAAGCAAACGGCTACAAGAGCAATCGCGGCGGGCTTTATCCTGCCGAAGATACGTTGAGCGCTTGTTTCCAGTTCGATAACGGATTGGTAGGCAGTGGTTCCTGGTGCTTTGTAGCTCATGATTCAGCTCGCGAAGACCGTATAGAGATTATTGGGGACAAAGGAATGATTTGTTTTTCTGTCTTCACTTACGAACCTATCGGCCTGCACACAGAAAAAGGAAGGGAAGAAATCTGTATCGGCAACCCGGAACATGTACAGCAACCTCTTATCCAAGCGGTAGTAGACCATTTATTGGGCAAATCTATCTGTTCTTGCGACGGTGAAAGTGCGACACTGACCAACTGGGTAATGGATAAGATTCTTGGAAAGATATAATCCTCATATTAAACTAACAATCTATTTTATACCATGACTAAAGAAGAATTGATGCGGAAAGCCATCGAGCTTTCAAAGGAGAATGTCGAGAACGGTGGAGGTCCTTTCGGTGCTGTGATTGCCACTAAAGAGGGAGAGATAGTTGCCACCGGAGTAAATCGTGTCACCGCTTCCTGCGATCCTACCGCTCATGCCGAAGTAAGCGCCATACGCGCTGCCGCTGCAAAGCTTGGTACATTCAATCTTAGCGGCTATGAGATATATACTTCTTGCGAACCTTGCCCCATGTGTTTAGGTGCCATTTACTGGGCACGGTTGGACAAAATGTACTATGGCAACAATAAAACCGACGCAAAAAATATTGGCTTCGATGATTCCTTCATCTATGATGAACTGGAACTGAAACCGGAAGAGAGAAAACTTCCTTCTGAGATTTTATTGCACGAGGAAGCTATTTCCGCTTTCAAAGCATGGATGAACAAGGAGGATAAAATAGAGTATTAGACGGACAACCGTTCATACCGGACGACTAATAGAAATCCCCGGAAGTGCTGTAGACACTCAGCATTCCAGGGATTCTTTACACACAAAAGTTATTATTGAAATTGAAAACTGATCTGGTTTAGAAACGCATACCGACTGTAAAAAGGACTTGGCTACGGGTGTTGGTTACTTTCGTAGCGTCCGGTGAAGCTATTAAAACACCTTCATCATCCACAGTTACATTAATGAATGGATAAAAATCTTCCTTATAAGTAGAGAATTTATATGCCAGGTCAGCATAAAATGTAGAACCCCGATACCCAATACCTAACGTATAGTTACTCAGCGATTTACTATTAGCGAAATCCGTATCCGTTTGAATAGAATTTATTGCCAAGTCCTTATAAGCGTCTTTCTTAAATGCCGCCGAACTGTAGTTATAACCTGCACGAAAAGCAAACTGAGGTACCACTTTATATTCCAAACCTAGTCGAGCTGTATGCACGCCTTTCAACATAGGTGTCGTACTATTCTCCCATTCGAAAGCGGAAGCATATCCATCAGGATCTCTAAATTTTATTGAAGAGTAGTCTTGATACTCATATTCCGCTCCTAAAGCTAAACTATTACCTACCGTATATCCCAAACTTACATTATAAGTCCACGGAGTCTGAAAACGAAAGCGCTGAACCATATCATCTTTACCAGGCAAATAATCACGAGAATCTATATCACGATAGGTAATCTCATTGGCTACCGGATCCCAAATATCTGATTGCATAAAAACACTTGTCTTATAATCCAGACTATAAAAAACAGGTGTATGAATAGCCAAACCTATACGGAAAGGTGAATACTCGAAAGGACGAAGAATCGCTCCGAATTTAAAATCAAAACCTGATCCGGTAATTTTATTCCAACCTTGCAGTTTATATCCTGTTTCATTACCATAATCTTCATCATACGAGGTGTACTTATTATAATCAATGGAATAAGCCCCAATTGTTAGCCCCAGATAAAAACGGTCACTGAAATTAAAAGCGATATTAAAATCATATTGATCTATGCCACCACGTTCTTCCGAATGAAAGCGTGCGTATGGACTTACTCCATCCGGAACGATTGTATTATAATAATCATAATCATAAAACAGAGGCTTTCCCTCATTATCTACTACCTGATTACCTTCCTTATCTTTATACGGAAATTCATTCTGCGTAGTTGTAAGGCTCGGACTGATTACATATCCCTCATATCCCACCGCAGAAAGCCAACCTATATCATTAGTATCAAACGGATTTCCCCAATTTGATATTCCGTCAGACAGAGAAGCCATCAAGAAGGCCTGTGAATAATTACCAAGATCACCGTTCATTTCCATATTCTTATAGAAAGACTTTGCTTTATGATAGTTAAATCCAAAATTCACATAGCGTAAGGGAGTAGTGTTTCCGATCTTTGATGAAAATACAAATCCGATATTATCAAATGAAGCCCTGTTTTTATCCGAATTCCACTTACTGCCTAAATACTTGCTTTCACTTCCATAAGATGAGAAACCGAAAGAAGTCATTATATCACTGCTACGATAGAGCCCAATACCGGCCGGATTGGTCCCTATGGTAGAAATATCTCCACCAAGTGCCCCCATAGCACCTCCCATTCCGACAAACCGGGCAGTTCCATTTAAATCTTTTCCTGTCAGTTTAGCACCATCATAAACAGTCTGTGCTAATCCCGAAGCTGCAGAAACAAATAGTCCCAATACAGCTACCATAACTATTTTTTTCATACCTTTCATTCCATTTAATTAATACCCTTCGTTTTATCTTCTACCACCGCTACGAGAAGAACCTCCTCCGCCAGAAGATCTGCCGATTCCCCCACCGGAAGAATAGCTGCCGCGCGAACTACCACCTGAAGAGGCAGGTGAATAACTGCGGGAAGATGATGAACGAGAAGTTCCATAAGATGATGAACGACGGCTACTATTACCGTTAGAATAGTTGCTGCGTGGAGTGGAAGAACTACCGCGATTGTAAGTAGATGTTCTCGTTCCACTACTGCCACTTCTCACTCCAGAAGAACGGGAATAAGAAGAACCGGTTCCTGTTCCACTAGTCCGAGTACTACTTGGCCGAGAATAAATACTGCCACGACGTGATGAATTTCCCGTACGAGTACTTGAGCCATAACGCTCATCCGAAGAACGCGTACCTACCACGCGTCTTGTTGTGCTTGTTCCCCTGCCATAAGCTGATCCGGAGGTACGAGACGAGCTAGCAGTTGACCGAATAGCAGAACCACCAGAACGAGTGGCGCTTGAACCATATCGACGTACAGTAGAAGAATTTCTGTAACTGCTTTGTCCATACGAACGACGGTTTGTATAAGTCGGACCAGTCCAACGGCCTCCACCGCCCCAGCCCCAGCTAGGACCGCCGTGCCAATGATGATGATGTCCCCAATATCCACCACCATACCAGCCACCCCAGTAGCCGCCATGCCAGCCGCCCCAATAGCCCGGATAATATCCCCAAGCATAATAAGGACGACTCCAGCCCCAACCATAGTTCCAGCCCCAGCCGTATGAACCATAACGCCAATCCCACCAAAGTGGATTACTGAATGTCGGGAATGCGTAAGCATACATACCATCGGTATATATATTCCAGTCCCAAGAATTCGGTCCGTAGACTACATCCCAATATAACGGACTGCTGATACTGATAGCGAAACGCGGATTACGGAAACGGATGATGCGTTCGGCATATTCATAGTCGTCCTGCGTACCATTGAATTCGCCGGTCACCCATTCCCCGTCCAAGTCCGGAGTAGATTTTTCCTTTATATATAAGGTATCATTATCCATTACGAATTCATTATCACGTGCATCGTAACGGCGGTTATATTCATCCACATCCCGTGTTCTCCCCCTACGGTCCTGAACCACAACTGTAGTTCCCGGTGAAGTATAGATGTTTGTCACCTGTTTCTTCGGTTCCTTCCTCACCGGAGTTTCTTTTTTCTCCTTTTTGTCTTTGGAAGGTACGAAGTAAAGGTCGTCATCAACGCTTTGTGCCATCAAGCCTATCGGGAGACACAAGGCAACTAGCAAGAAGTAAACAATCTTTTTCATATCATCTGGGTTTATGTAATTACTTAAACTTATTCACGTTACAAAGATAAGGAAGAGATTTATCGCCTTGGGGAGATTTTCCCCAAAGGATAGTAGGGATTTCCCTAAAATTGTGATTATCTTTGCACATTATTCACCAGCATTAGAAACAACTATGAAGTATTTTGAGTTCACTTTTCATACGAATCCGTCCACAGAGATTGTAAATGATGTATTAGCTGCCGTATTAGGCGAAACCGGTTTCGAGAGTTTTGTTGAAAATGAGAACGGATTAACCGCATATATCCAACAAACTTTATGTGACGAAACCTCCATAAAGAATGCAATCGCCGGATTTCCCCTATCCGATACGGAAATCACCTATACATATGCAGAAGCAGAAGACAAGGATTGGAACGAGGAATGGGAAAAGAATTTCTTTCAACCGATTATCATCGGTAACCGTTGTGTAATCCACAGCACATTTCATCAGGATATTCCTAAAGCAGAATACGATATCGTAATCAATCCGCAAATGGCTTTCGGCACAGGACATCACGAGACTACCAGCCTTATTATCGAAGAACTGTTGGATAGCGAGCTGAAAGATAAATCATTGCTGGATATGGGTTGTGGAACTTCTATTCTCGCCATCCTTGCACGAATGAAAGGCGCACATCCATGTACCGCTATCGACATAGACGAATGGTGTGTACGAAACTCTATCGAAAACATCGAATTGAACCACGTAGATAATATTGCCGTTTCTCAAGGAGATGCCTCTTCACTTTCCGGAAAAGGGCCGTTTGATGTGGTTATAGCTAATATTAACCGCAATATCCTACTGAATGACATGAGACAATATGTCACTTGTATGCATCCCGGAGCGGAACTATACATGAGCGGATTTTATGTGGATGACATCCCTGTTATCCGCGAAGAAGCGGAAAAGAACGGACTGACTTACATCCATCACAAAGAAAAGAATCGCTGGGCGGCAGTGAAATTCATTTATAAAGTTTAATACTATTACTCTGCCAACAGAAACAAAGAATACAGGGATAAAAATAGAGAGTGTCAAAACGCAGATTATTCATTATGACACCCTCATAATATATAATAGCTTATAAAAGGAGTTACGCAAACTCCTTTTTTACTTGTTCACACCAATCCTTGATTTTCTTTTTTGCCTGGTCCGACTGATTATCCAAGTCGATAACCAACCCACAACACTGATTGCCACGCAATGCTCTGGAACGCTCAAAAGTATATCCTTCCGAAGAAGTAAAGCCCACCAATGCCGCCCCGTCTTCTTCGAATACTTCTGCCAATAGCCCGATACCATCAGCAAAGTTTTCCGGATAGCGTACCTGATCTCCCAATCCAAAGATAGCGACCTTCTTTCCTTTCAAATCCATCGTTCTAAGCTCCGGCAACAGCTCGTCCCAATAAGTAGGCAACTCTCCGTCAAACCAAGTGGAGGCTCCGACAATAAAACAATCATAAGCAGCAAAATCGTTCTGCCAAGCCTGTTCTATCGGTACCACTTCTATATGACTTTCACCGAATTCTTTCTGTATTCTTTCCGCCACCCAACTCGTTTTTTCAGCTTTGGCAGCATAAAACAAACCTATCTTCTTCATAATCCATACTGTTTAATATTCTAATAACTTCCTGGCTGCTTCATAGATCTTAGCTTCATCCGGCAAAATCTCCTTTTCCAAAATAGGATTGAAACCGACGGGTGTAAAGGTAGAGCCGACACGTTGCACAGGTCCGTCCAAATAGCGAAACATCTCTCCAGCTATCATTGCGGCAAGCTCCGCCCCAAAGCCGGAGAAAACTTTATCTTCATGTACAACCAACGCCTTACTCGTCTTTTTCACCGATTCGAATATCGTTTCCTTGTCCAAAGGAACCAAAGAACGGATATCTATAACCTCTACTTTCCACCCCTTTTCTTTCTCCAACCGTTCCGCAGCATTCAGACAGAAATGCGTTGTATTTCCATACGTAATGATACTTAGATCTGTCCCTTCACGACGAATACGTGCCTTTCCGAAAGGAACTTCAAAATCTTCCGGTACGATTGCAGCAGCCTCAACGGAATTATACAATGCTTTCGGCTCAAGGAATAAAGTAAAGCCTTTGGAACGCATACTGGTACGGAGTAGCCCGGCTGCATCATCCGCAAAAGACGGACAGACAATACGTGCTCCGGGCAAAGTGGTCAAAGCGCCTTCTATGTTTTGAGAATGATAAAGTCCTACGCCAATATTCATGCGTACATTCCACATATTGTTCGACAGCAGGCCAAAAATAATCGGCAAACTCCGCTCCTTCTATCACAACATGAATCTTTGGATCAAAGCGGCTCATTCCATCAATAATAGCTATATCAAAGTTCATAATCGTATATTTTTAATAATAATACGATTATAACAAATAAGAGAAGAGATAAGTTGTTTGAAAAAGAAACAGCTGCTATTTTATTGTCAGCTTCTTGAGATCTTCCAATGTACCGTTGAAGACATTCAGATCCACCTCTTCTTCAATGCCGGGTACATTTCCCACATCCGTATGTTGCCAGAAATCCCATTTACCTTGATATTTCACAGAGTCCACATAATAGTGGGCAATCCAATAAGGATATGCGTTAAAGATAGAATCGTCCAGATAACGGGTTTTAAATTTATAAGAAGTATAAAGAATAGGTTTTACCCCATAATAAGCCTCCACACGGTCGAGCCAGCGCTTGATACCTTGCTGCAATTCTGTCTTATTCTTTCTTCCGGTCATTTCTACATCAAGCACAGGGGGCAAATCTCCGGTATCCAATTTTACCGTACGAATAAAAAAGTCGGCTTGCTTCAAAGCATCTGTACTCGGAATATAAAAATGATAAGCTCCACGTATAAATCCATGATTACGCGCATTGGCAAAGTTTGCCGAGAAAGTAGTGTCACCATGATCGCCTCCTTCTGTCGCCTTCATAAAGACAAAATGCAAAGGAGTCACTGTCTCCTTGTTTTGCCGAAGTTTCTGCCAGTCTATTTTTCCCTGATAATGAGAAACATCAATTCCATGAACATCGTAGCCGTCAGGAATACAAACTCCATATTCTTTTAATCCGTGGCAAGGCTTCCAACGATAAGCATAAGGGCGGATAAAGAAATAATAGAAAGCAACAGAGAAACAACCCACAATCAGTACTGCCAGAATATTACGCAACCAGACAGGCATACCATGGCTCGTCTTCATCTGCACCCTTTTCGGAGCACGGGAAGATTTAGAAGAAGTAGTTCCCTTTTTTCGAGTGGCGGAAGCAGTCTTTTTCTTTTGAACTGCAGCTATCGGATTATTACGTGACGACAAATGACTGAATGATTAAGGGTTAGTGAAAAACGATGAACGATAATCTGTCATACGACACCTACCGTCCATCGTTAATTAATTATTTACCGTTAATCGTTAACCGCTAACAGTTAAGATTATTTCTGTTGTTCCAACTGCAAAGTCTTTGTTGCCTGGTCGCAAACTTCCGTAGGACCAAAGTACTGAATCGGACCCGGATATACATAATCCGTTTCAATAGCCCAACGGTCACGTTGTGCGGCAAATGCTTTGAAAGGAGCACCATCCAGTTTTACCAATGCTTTCTGGATAACCGGTTTCATTTCACCGTGACGGCGTTCCATATTCATCATCATTGTGATAGGCACACCACCTGCAATCCATTCGGCAGCAGGAGCAGTGGTATTGCGTACAGAAGACATATAACCTGTCTTACCGTTAGCAATCAGCATAGAAGCTGTGTAACCCAAAGAATAGCAGTAATCCGCATCGAAGTTTGACGGAGCAGCGCAACGTCCTTCGTAACCGAAGAAGTGGTGCTGAGCAGCAAACTTACCTACATACTTGCCTTCTTCTTTCCAAGCCGCCAACTTCGTAGCTACCATTTCAGACAACAGTTTTTCTGTTTCGATCAATGATACCTGAACGTTTCCGTGAGGGTCACGGTCCAAAGTCAACTGACGGGCAACACCTTCCGGCAGACTTGCATAGATAGCAGAGTTCTCCGGAGAAAGTTTGCGGATGATATAATCACGCTGGTGAGACTTTTTAATCTGAGCGAATTCTTCTGCGTTAGCAGCCAGGAAGTCATTCAGCTCAGCAATCAGACGTTTCATAGCCGGAATGAACTCAACCAAACCTTCAGGAATCAATACTGTACCGAAGTTATGTCCCTGTGCAGCACGTTCTGCCACCACTTTAGCGATGTATGTTACCACATCATCCAAAGACATATCCTTAGCTTCAACTTCTTCTGAAATGATACATACGTTCGGTTGTACCTGCAAAGCGCATTCCAGTGCAATGTGAGAAGCCGAACGACCCATCAATTTGATGAAGTGCCAGTATTTACGTGCAGAGTTACAGTCACGTTGGATGTTACCGATTACTTCAGCATAAGTCTTACAAGCTGTATCGAAACCGAAAGAAGTTTCAATCATATCGTTCTTCAAGTCACCGTCGATTGTTTTCGGACAACCGATTACCTGTACACCATACTTCTTGGCGGCATAGTATTCAGCCAAAACACAAGCGTTTGTGTTAGAGTCGTCACCACCAATGATAACCAATGCTTTGATACCGAGTTTCTTGATAATCTCAAGTCCTTTTTCAAACTGATCTTCCTTTT
This sequence comes from Bacteroides sp. NSJ-39, assembly GCF_014287315.1. NCBI lineage: Bacteria > Pseudomonadati > Bacteroidota > Bacteroidia > Bacteroidales > Bacteroidaceae > Bacteroides > Bacteroides sp. NSJ-39. The sequence goes on from NZ_JACOOB010000004.1 coordinate 260,225, forward strand.
CCAATTTCGTACGACCGGAACCGATAATATCGAAACCACCAGTGTTACGATATTCATCGATGATGTCAGCAGTCAGCTCCATATAGTTATGGTCTACCAAGCCACCGGGACCTAAGATGAAACCATACAATTTGTTTTCCGGATTCAGTTTCTTGATACCGTCAAACAAACCGGAAATCACATTGTGTCCACCGGGAGCTTGACCACCCGAAAGAATCACACCTACATTCATAGCAGGAAGAGCTACCGCTTCACCGGCTTCAAATGTAATCAACGGCATTCCGTACGTGTTGGGAAACAAAGCTTTGATAGCTTCCTGATCGGCTACAGATTCAGTAGCAGTACCTGCCACTGCTTTAACAGCTCCTGATGCCAATGCTTTTGGAAGTTTGGGCTGATAAGCAGCCCTTGCGATTTGCAATGCACTTTTAGTCATTTTCTCTATTTTTATTTAAAGGTGTTAGTAAGTTTCTTATCAAACTTGAAAAGCGTTGCAAATTTCGCACTTTTTTCCGAATTATGAAAATTCTTCTTTCTTTTGTTTAGGGATTTTGTTTCCAACCTCCACCTAAAGCCTTATAAAGTTGTACTACAGTTATCAATTCGTCGCGAATCGCATTACTCAAGCCAATCTGCGCATCGAAATATCCACGTTGCGCATCCAACACGTCCAGATAATTAATGACACCGTTAATGTATTGAAGCTGTGCAAGTTCCATATAGCTCTTCGCCGAACGTTCCAGATTCGCACGAAGCTCATATACCTCTTTTATCTTGTTGAAATTCACTATCGCATTACGTGTCTCTTTGAAAGCCTGCAATACAGACTTCTCATAATTGTGTACTTCAACTTCATAGGCCGCCTTTTTCGCTTTCAGTGCGGCACGGTTCTTTCCCCAGCCAAAAATTGGAGTCAATAAAGCCCCTTCCATAACCGCATAAGGAGATTTCAACAGTTCCGATAGAGACGTGCTTTCCGAGCCAAATCCTCCTGTCAGGGCAAGACGCGGAAACATATTCGTATAAGCCACCCCTACTTTAGCATTGGCTGCAATCAGCTTTTGTTCAGCCTGACGGATGTCGGGACGACGTTCCAATAAAGTGGACGGTAATCCGATAGGAAGCGTTTCCGGTGACTTAAACTCCTGAAGCAAACGTGAACGGGCAATCTTGTTTGGATATTCACCTGCCAGAAAAGCTATATCATTTTCTTTCAAGGAAATCTTCCGTTCCAAGTCCGGAACCAAAGTTGCCGTACGTGCCAATTCCACCTGCGACTGACGGTACGACGTCTCCGAAGTCAATCCTCCGGCAAAACGGATACGAGCCAAACGGACTCCTTCTTCACGGGCTTTCAAGGTTTGTTTTACGATATCCAATTCCGTATCCAAAGCCACCAACTCATAATATGCCTGTGCCACCTCCGCTACAATAGTCATTCGTAGTGCCCGTTGTGCCTCTACCGACTGTAAATACTCTGCAATGCTAGCCGAACGCGCCCAACGCAAATTTCCCCAAAGGTCAAGTTCCCAAGAGACTAGAAACTGCGCTTCAAAGGTATCCGACCTCTTAAAAACCTCTCCTCCATGATTTTCGAGTTCACGTTCTGCCGTCACTTTCCCTTTTATATCAGGAAGCAATGCTGCCGTAGAAATCCTCTTCTGTGCAGCCATCTCTTTCACACGGGCAGCAGCTATCAGCATATCCTTATTATGATCCAATGCCCGTTCTATCAAGCTTCTCAATGTAGAATCCGTATAAATATCTTTCCAGTCCTGATCACCAAAGCTAACTGAGTCCTGATGTTGAGCCAAACTGTCGGGTAGATGAAGATCGGGACGGACATAACTTTTTCCTACCTTGCAGGAAGTCAATATTCCTACAAATAACAATATGACAATATATAGTTTCTTTCGTTTCATCATTTCTTCTGTTTTAAGAGTTTAGACTTCGTCTTATATACCATCACAAAGAAGAACGGTACAAGAATGATACCAAATACAATAGCAAATATCATTCCGAAAAAGACACCTGTACCGATTGCCTGCCGACTTGCCGAACCGGGTCCGCTAGCCAAAACCATTGGAAGCATACCGAGCACAAACGCGAGCGAAGTCATCAAGATCGGACGGAAACGTAAACGGGCCGCATAAATAGCCGACTGCACCAAGTCTTCTCCCTTGTCAACCTGCACTTTAGCAAATTCAACAATCAAAATTGCATTCTTGGCGGCAAGCCCCACCAACATGACCAGACCAATCTGAAAATACACATCGTTCTCCAATCCGCATACCCATACCCCAAGATAAGCACCCAAAGCGGCAACGGGCAAAGAAAGCAATACGGCAATAGGTACTGTCCAGCTTTCATATTGCGCAGCAAGAAAGAGAAATACGAAAAGGAATACCAATGCCATCACCATGCCTGTCTGACCTCCGGCCTGTTTTTCTTGGTAAGAAAGTCCGCTCCATTCCAAACCTATATTGTCTGGAAGATGTTCACGAGCAATCTGTTCCATGATCTCCATCGCTTGTCCGGAACTGTATCCTTGCGCAGCTGCCCCACGAATGACTGCCGTAGTAAACATATTGAAGCGCTTGATACTACCCGGTCCTGTGGTATAAGAAGCGTTTCCTAAAGATGTTAACGGTATCATAGCTCCATTAGAGGCCTTGACGAAGAATAGATTGATATTATCCTTATGCTCACGGTAAGGAGCTTCCGCCTGAATGTATACCTTATATATACGGTTGAACATATTGAAGTCATTTACGTATACCGAACCGGTATAGGCTTTCATGGTAGAAAATACATCAGCCAAAGGTACACCGAGCATTTTCACTTTGTCCCGGTCTACATCAAAATAGAGCTGCGGTATCTCCGATTGCAAAGAAGAAGACAAACCCGTCAATGCCTTATTTTTAGAAGCGTAATACATTAATGTATCCGCCGCATCCACCAGATTGTCAAAAGTGGCTTCCCCACGAGCTTCCAACTGCATTTCAAAGCCTCCCGAAGTACCTAAACCCGGTATCACCGGCGGAGTGGAAAGATAGACTTTGCATTCCGGATATTCCTCAAGATGTCTCTCCACTGTATCCATAATCTTTTCGATACTTGTGTTCTTGCGCTCTTCCCAAGGTTTCAGTATAACCGTCAACTCGGCACGTCCCTGATTACTGCCTACACGCGGACTGCTTCCCGTCACATTCTGAATATATTCTATGTATGGATTCTTTTCCAGATAAGCAATGGCACGATCGGTCACTATGCGCGTACGTTCCAAAGTTGCTCCCTCCGGCAATTCCAATTCAATCTTGAAGTAACCCTGGTCCTCTACGGGCAAAAAACTAGTCGGAATAATACGATGAACCAACATTATGGCTATCAACACCATACCGAAAGCACTCAACACCCGGCGAGGATGCTTGATAGTCCGGGTAACGGCAGCTACATATTTATTACCGCCAATACCTAACCATTCATTGATTTTCCTGAAAACAATATTTTTCTTCTTCCCACTATCCGGTTTTAAGATCAGAGAACACATGACCGGACTCAATGTCAAAGCTACGACTGTGGAAATGAGCACGGACACTACAATCGTCACTGTAAACTGACGATATAACTGTCCTGTAATTCCGCTCAAGAAACTGACAGGCACGAACACGGCAGCCAATACCAATGAAGTGGCAATCAAGGCGCTCGCCAGTCCGTTCATCGCTTTCTTGGTAGCTTCATAAGGACTCAGCTTTTCCGTTTCCATAATATGCTCTACTCCTTCCACCACTACAATTGCATCGTCCACCACAATACCGATGGCAAGAATCAATCCGAGCAAAGTCAAGATATTCAAAGAGAAACCAAAGATCAACATAAAGCCGAAAGTTCCGATCAATGAAATAGGTACCGCCACTACAGGAATCAACGTCGCACGCCAGCTCTGTAAAGAAAGATATACTACCAACACCACCAGTACTAAAGCCTCAAATAAAGTTTTATATACTTCATGGATAGATTCTGAAATATAGGTTGTCATATCAAACGGAATCTCGTAGCTCAATCCTTCCGGGAAGTTCTTGCTAATTTCCGCCATCGCTTCCTTCACTCTTTCAGCCACCTCCATCGCATTGGCACCCGGCAACATATAGATACCAAGCACAGCGGCATTCTCACCGTTGATACCACTCTCTGTATTGTAGGAAGAAGCCTCCAAAGAAACACGTGCCACATCCCTCAACCGAATGATGGAACCGTTTGCATTGGCACGCACCACAATATCCTCAAACTGCCCAACCGTAGAAAGACGTCCTTGAGTTGTAATAGGAATCGTTATATCCAATCCCTGCACCGGTTGTTGCCCTAGCACACCTGCCGCAGATTCACGGTTCTGATCTTTCAAGGCATTTTGCAAGTCTTGCACGGTCAGACCGAAATTCGCCAATTTATCAGGCTGTGCCCATATCTGCATTGCATAATAACGGCTACCAATATTTGAGACACGTCCCACTCCCGGAATACGGCGAATCACATCAAGCACATTGATGGTAGCGAAGTTACTCAGATAAATTTCGTCAAACTTCGGATCGGTGGAAGTCAGACAGAGTGTCATCAACTGGCTGGGAGCCTGCTTTTCTACCGAAATACCATTCTGGATCACCTCTGCCGGCAAACGGGATTCCGCCAGTTTCACACGATTCTGAATTTCGACTGCCGCCAAATCCGGATCAGCAGAAACATCAAATGTAACCGTTGCCGAAAAACCTCCGGAATTAGAACTGTTCGACTCCATATAAAGCATTCCCGGCGTACCATTGATCTCCTGCTCAATCGGAGTAGCTACTGCCTGAGATACGGTAAGCGCACTCGCACCCGGATAAGAAGCACTGATCTTCACCACCGGAGGAGTGATCTGCGGATATTGATCAACCGGAAGCATTGTCAGACCGATAATACCGACAATCACAATCACGATAGAGATTACAGCCGAAAAAACCGGCCTATCTATAAAAAACGTAACTTTCATCGCCTATTCTCCTTTTGTGTTATCCTTCGTTTCCATCTCCTGCTGACTTACCCGCACTTTCATTCCCGGCGTCAACTTATGGAAACCTTCCACTACAACAATTTCTCCTGTTGCCAGTCCTCTTTCCACCACTACATTATTCCCTACTTCCGGTCCTAATTCAATAAAACGTTTCTCTACCGTATTATCCTTACGCATGGTATAAATATATGCTCCTCCTTTTTCAATGGTAACCGCTTTCATCGGAACAACGAGTGCACCTTCACGAACATCCAACAATAGTTTGACCTTAGTAAACTGTCCCGGCAACAAGACTTGTTTCGGATTCGGCATTTCGGCACGGACGGAAAAAGTTCCCGTCTGAGGATCGACCTGCGGTTCGGCAAAATCTACATATCCTTTATATGGATAAACGGTATTATCCGCCAGCGTAATAGTGATATTGGGTTGCCAGGAACGGGTAGAGTCCTGTTGTCCCAAATTAATATTTCTTTCTTTACTTTTCAGATAATCGAGTGCCGTCATACTAAAATCCACCAATACTGTGTCACTTTTCACAATGGTAGCAAGCAATGATTTTCCACCGGGACCGACCAACGTACCTAAATCCACGTTTCTTTCACTGATATGTCCCGACAGAGGAGAACGGACAATAGTATAACCCAATTCCAATTCCGCCTGTGCCAAGTCTGCTTCGCTCATAGCCACCGTTGCTTCGGCACTTTCAAAAGCAGCTTCCGCATTATCCAAATCCAACTGACTTGCAGCGTTTTGTTCAAACAACGGACGGATACGCTTTAAATCACGTTCCGCTTTCAAAGCCTGCGCCTCATCTTTCTTCAACTGCGCTCTCGCCTTGTCCGCTTTGGCACGATATTGATCCTGATTGATTACAAATAAAACCTGATTCTTATTTACATACGTACCTTCGGCAAAAAGCATATTCTCCAAATAGCCTTCCACACGCGCACGTACTTCGACAAACTGTTGGGCACGGATACGCCCGACATATTCCCCGTATATTTCCACATCATCTTTAACTACCGGTTCCACAATGACTGTCGGCATTTCCGGCTCAATCTTCTGAGGCCGGGTTAGTATCCAATACGCCCCCAACACAATTACCACACAAATTATAGCAGCAATGTTTCTCTTTCTTCTCAGTTTCAACTCATGTTTCGAAAAGAATAATCTCATATCGAATCTTATTATTAAATTTAACTTATGCTTGTTCTATCTTCCTCTCAAGCAAATAGTATGCCAAAATCATTACATTTATTATTCGCTGTCTATCAGCTCATTATACTTTGTCATGCTAAATGCGGAAATGTAGAATTTATCGGAAATATGTAGAAATAATCCACAATTCCGACTTTTGGAACATTTTTTCCATTTCCCAATTCAACAACTAAACAAAATATACCCTACATTTGTAGTATATATAAACACCTGTCTGATGAAAAAACAAATACTTTCAACATTGGTTTTATTAACCTGCTTAATATTTCCTTTTTCTTTGCATTCTCAAGAGCAACAACGCAAAAAAGTAGGAGTAGTCCTAAGCGGCGGAGGTGCCAAAGGTATGGCTCATATCAAAGCCTTGAAAGTGATTGAGGAGGCCGGAATTCCTATTGATTATATAGCCGGGACCAGTATGGGAGCCATCGTAGGAGGGCTTTACGCCATAGGCTACACACCTGAGCAGTTGGACAGCATGGTGCGAAAGCAAAATTGGACATTCTTGTTGAGCGACCGGGTAAAACGGAGTTCCATGTCACTAACGGAGCGTGAACGTTCCGAAAGGTTTATTGTTTCCATCCCTTTTACAAAAACACCCAAAGACGCAGCTTCAGGAGGAATCGTAAAAGGGCAGAATCTAGCCAATCTATTCTCGGATTTGACAATGGGGTATCATGACTCCATCAACTTTAATAAACTGCCCATTCCCTTTGCCTGTGTGGCAGCCAATGTAGTGAACGGAGAACCTATTGTATTCCATGACGGAATACTCTCCACCGCCATGCGTGCCAGTATGGCCATTCCCGGGGTATTTACTCCGGTACGGAAAGACAGTATGGTATTAGTGGACGGCGGAATCGTAAACAATTATCCGGCAGATGTAGTGAAAGCTATGGGGGCGGATATTATTATCGGAGTAGATGTGCAGAATGCTTTAAAAAAGGCAGACAAGCTGAACAGTGCACCCGATATTCTGGGACAGATTGTCGACCTTACCTGCCAGTCCAATCATGAGAAAAATGTAGATATCACAGATACCTATATCCGTGTGAATGTGGAAGGATATTCCTCCGCCAGCTTTACTCCGACCGCCATTGACAGTTTGATGCGAAGGGGTGAAGAGGCGGCAAGATCGCAATGGGAATCCCTGCTTGCCTTAAAAAAGAGAATAGGGATACCGGAAGATTATAAGCCCAAGCAGCATGGCCCCTACTCTTCCCTCTCCAATGTGCGCACCATTTACGTCACAGATATTTCTTTCTCCGGAGTAGAGACTGACGACAAAAAATGGTTAATGAAGAAATGTAACTTAAAAGAAAACAGTAACATTACGACGCAGCAAATAGAACAGGCCTTAGACCTGTTACGCGGTAGCCAGTCTTACTCTAGTGCCAGTTATACACTGACAGATACTCCCGAAGGCTACCATCTCAACTTCCTGTTGCAAGAGAAATATGAAAGAAGAATCAATCTGGGTATCCGCTTCGATTCGGAAGAGATTGCCTCTCTGTTACTTAATGCCACTGCAGACCTCAAGACTCATATTCCTTCCCGCCTATCCCTCACCGGACGGTTGGGTAAGCGATATGCCGCACGCATCGACTATACACTCGAACCCATGCAGCAGCGTAATTTCAACTTCTCGTATATGTTCCAATACAACGACATCAACATCTACGAGAAGGGAAACCGCGCCTACAATACAACCTATAAATATCACTTAGCCGAATTCGGCTTCTCTGATGTATGGTACAAAAACTTCCGTTTCGGGCTCGGACTCCGTTTTGAATATTACAAATACAAAGATTTCCTGTTTAAACAACCGGAACTGATTGATTTGAAAGTAGAATCGGAACATTTTCTGAGTTATTTTGCCCAAATACATTACAACACATACGATAAAGGATATTTCCCCGCCAAAGGCAGCGACTTTAAGGCTGCCTATTCCCTCTATACGGATAATATGGCGCAATATAACGAACACGCTCCTTTCTCTGCATTGAGTGCTTCATGGGCAAGTGTTCTTCCGATCACCCGCCGCTTCTCCGTCATTCCTTCCATCTATGGACGTATCCTGATCGGGAGAAACTTTCCCTATCCTCTGCAAAATGCAATCGGAGGTGAAGTTCCCGGCTTCTATATACCTCAGCAATTACCATTTGCCGGAGTCAACAATATAGAACTGATGGATAATGCAATTATGATTGCGTCTTTAAAATTCAGACAACGGATGGGAGCCATCCATTACCTCATCCTGACCGGAAACTACGGACTGACGGACAGTCATTTTTTCAAAATATTAAAAGGCAAGCAATTGTTCGGTATCAGTGCCGGTTATGGAATGGACAGCGTCTTCGGGCCATTGGAAATCTCATTGGGCTACTCCAACCAGGCGGATAAAGCAAGTTGTTTTGTGAATCTAGGGTATTACTTTTAACAGGATGAATCATTCAGAAGTTGTAGCAGGCGCTGTGCCAAAATACGACAATCCGCACGATTGACTTTTCCATTTCCCGTTTGCGGAATACAATCCGCTACCAGAATGTGCTTGGGACGATAATATGGTTCCAATATCGTTTGTATTCCTTTTTCCATCTCTTGTATATCCGGCTGTTCCGCCAGCAATAAAACCACAGCCTGCCCCAAGCGCTTGTCCGGAACAGAGGTAATAACAAACGGTATCGGAATCAACAGGCGAAGTTTTTTTTCTATTTCTTCCGCTTGAATTTTAATTCCCCCGCTATTTATCACATTATCTTTCCGTCCCAAAATAGAAAAACTTCCATCGGGATGGATGCGTGCAATATCATTGGTTTGCAGAATATCAGCGCAAACCAAAGGTGCTTCAATCACTAAAGTATTTTCTGGAGACAAAGACAAATGCACCGAAGAGAAAGGATGATAGTGTTCGGAAGCCGCAGGACCGTTCAGACGGCGAAGAGCGATATGGGATAAAGTTTCAGTCATCCCGTAAGTAGAATAGACAGCTCCCGGAAGAGATTGAATGTCCGCTTCCAGTCCGACATCAACCGCTCCCCCGCCTATTATCAAAATATCCGTTTGCTTCAACCGTTCCTTTTCTTCAAGAACCTGAAGAGTATTATAAACTTGTAGCGGAACCATTGCCGCAAACTTCAACGGTTCGTGTATATCGGACAATGGATGACCGGAAGCAGGACGCACAATCAAATTCAAACCTGCAACTAAAGAGCGCACCACTACCATCATTGCTCCGATATAACGGAGGTTCATACATAACAAGGCCGTATCTCCCGCCTGCAAATTCAGGTATTCACAAGTCAGACGCGCACTCTGCATCATTTGTTCTTTACGTACCATTAATTTTTTCGGCATACCGGTAGACCCGGATGTATGAACCGCAAGTAAAGGGGAATCGTTGAACCACTCCTGTAGAAAAAGGAATAAATCCCATATGGCGGAAGGATAGTTTTCTACTCCCCGCACCATACATCTGCGTATATCATCAGGTGTATATTCCTTTCCTTCCAGCAACAAGCGTTGCTTTTGTCGATTGAATACCATCATCTGTCAAACCACAAACAATCTTTTCTTATTTCAAGCGGCATTTCTACGTTATCAGTAAAAAGCAATCCTGTCCCTAATCCCTGAGGCAACGGATTGTCGAAAGTAGCGCACCATTGTGCAATGGCGTTCAGACCGATATTAGACTCCAAAGCAGAGGTAATCCACCAACCGATACGCTGACGTTCGGCCTCCGCAATCCATTCGTTTCCACCACTTATTCCACCATGCAACGAAGGTTTGAGGATGATATACTGCGGTCGAATGGCAGAAAGCAGTTTCCGTTTCTCTACCAGAGTATTACACCCTATCAACTCTTCATCCAAAGCTATCGGCAAAGGAGACTCGGAGGTAAGACGCGCCATCTCCTCCCATTGTCCGGCACGGATAGGCTGCTCAATGGAATGCAAATCCAATTCAGACAACCGTTTCAGTTTCTCCATAGCGTCAGCCGGAGCAAAAGCCCCATTCGCATCTACACGGAGCTCAATCTCATTGGAAGAAAAGTGCGCACGGATATGACGGAGCAGAGCCAATTCTTCTTCAAAGTTGATCGCACCGATTTTGAGTTTGATACAACGGAAACCTACATTCATTTTCGTTTCTATCTGCGCCAGCATTTTATTGAAGTCACCCATCCAGATAAGGCCGTTAATAGGAATCCCTGTTTCTCCGCGAGAGAAAGCGGTATCCCACAAAGCCCAATCTCCCGTATGATAGTGACGGATGGCGGTTTCAAGTCCGAAAAGGATAGAAGGATACTTACGCAAAGCGCCCACATCCAATCTCCCATTTTGCTTTTCCACTTCCCGACAGGCTGCTCCTAATATATCTTCATAATCGGGAAGATCGTCACAGCTCAGTGCAGGCAGAGGAGCACACTCCCCTATTCCCACCCGACCGGGAAATTCGGAAGAGGTAAAATGGAGATACCACACTTTCCGGGTGGAGTATGTACCTCGCGAAGTTCCTGCCGACTGCTTGAAATGGAGCAATCGGGGAATGATCTTAATCTTGCAATCCATTGAATGTAAATAATATATCAAAGTATCATTTTTAGGGGAACTTCGGATATTGCTTGAAGTTCGGTTTACGCTTTTCCAAAAAGGCATTCTTTCCTTCCTGAGCCTCATCCGTCAGATAATAAAGCAATGTCGCATCTCCCGCCAGTTCCTGAATACCGGCCTGACCGTCCAATTCGGCATTCAGTCCTGCCTTAATCATACGCAAAGCCAACGGACTAAGCAACATCATCTCTTCTGCCCATTGCACATATTCGTCTTCCAATTGTTCCAAAGGAACTACTTTATTGACCAGTCCCATATCCAACGCTTCCTGCGCATTGTATTTCCGGCAGAGGAACCAGATTTCCCTGGCTTTCTTCTGACCTACCACACGTGCCAGATAAGAAGCACCGAATCCGGCATCAAAACTTCCCACACGAGGTCCCGTCTGACCGAAAATAGCATTCTCGGAAGCTATAGACAAATCACATACCACATGAAGCACGTGCCCGCCACCAATCGCAAATCCGTTCACGGCAGCAATCACCGGCTTCGGGATACTGCGTATCTGCTTTTGCACATCCAGTACACTCAAGCGGGGAACCCCGTCTTTTCCGATATATCCGCCACGTCCTTTCACATTCTGGTCACCTCCCGAACAGAAAGCCTTATCACCTGCACCGGTAATAACAATCACATCAATATCCGCTTCCTCGCGACAAATGCGTAGCGCATCACTCATTTCGGCAGTAGTAGTCGGAGTAAACGCATTCCGATAGCGTTCACGGTTAATCGTGATACGGGCAATTCCATTATAATAATCAAAAAGAATATCATCGTATTCTCTGATCGTAGTCCACTCTCTTTGTGTTGACATAACCTATTTTTCTTTTATTTGATAATAATAATTCTTCAACATACGCGCATCCTTGTTTTTGTTGGTAAACACCTCCAACAACACAGGTTGTTCCATCTCTTCGGGCTGAGTAAAAATTTTCATTGCCTCCGCCAGTTCATCCCCATCTTCAACTTTCATATAGAGAAATCCGCGCTCTTCCGCCCAGCCTTTGGCGGAAGTCTTATGAACGGCTGCGATAAACTTATGGGATGTGCCCGACATATCCAATCCCGGCAATGTATGAAAAATCTCTCCTCCGCCATTATTCAACAAAAGGATACGCAGGTTGGGACGAACATTGACATTCCACAAAGCATTCATATCATAGAAGAAACTCAAATCCCCGATAGCGATAAAATTCAGTTTATCGGAAGCTGCCGCATAACCGACCGCTGTAGACAAAGACCCTTCAATACCACTCGTGCCCCTATTACAGCAAACTTCAATAGTTGAAGGTATCGAATAAAGCTGGGCATAACGAACTACCGAACTATTTGCCAAGTGCAATGCGCACGACTCTGGCAAAGCTTTCACCAATGCACCGACAACCGACATTTCGGAATAAGCAAAGTCCGGTTCAGGAATAGTGTTGCAATAATTCTCCCACACACGGGGATATCCGGGCACACGATTATCCAGCAAACTTGCTATCTTCTCCAGAAACTCAAACGGGTCCATTTCAATCACGGTAGTCAACGAACCGTATAAATCGACCACCTCACCATCCGGCGACACATGCCAATGTTCTTTAGGCGGGTGTTGGCGGAGAAATTTCTTCAGTCGTTTGGAAACAATATGCCCCCCATAAGTAATCAGCAATTCGGGAACCATCTGCTCCATCTTATCTTCCGGAACAGCATAAAGAGCCGCATCGAAATTCTTGACCGGAATGCCAGGTATGGTCTGATTGCCTATATGCTCCGTCAACCAGGCAAAATGTCTGTATAACAGTTTGGTATGCCGTTTCTCAAACAAATAAATAAGATTCATCTGCCCGACAATGACCATCCGCTTCTGGTATTTATTCATCCGTTCAACCAGACCGTTATAATCACGGTCATAAACATTCAATCCCTGATAACGGGTGATAACACGCACTTCCGGCAATTTGTCCACTGTAAACTGAAACAGCGGTTCGGAAACAGGCACATTGATATGTACCGGTCCTTTCCCATGATGATGTGTCTCCAATAAAGCCTCATTAACCAGACGATTACAATACCATTCGTCTTCCTCTGTATGAATCTCGGGAAGATTCACGGACTTCTTGACCAACGTCCGGAATACATCAGGCTGCGGCAAAGTCTGTCCGTCCATCTGCCCGATCCAGGCAGCGGGACGATCCGCAGAAATGACAACCAAAGGAACATTCTGATAAAAAGCTTCCGCAACAGCCGGGTGAAGATTCAGCAACGCCGTGCCGGAAGTACAGCAGATTGCAGCAGGTTTGCCACCATTCAACGTAAGCCCGATAGCAAAATAACCCGCACTCCGTTCATCAGTCATCGCATAACAGGTAAAGCCCGGATGATTGGACAAAGTATGCACAATAGGCGCGTTACGGCTACCGGGACACAACACAACCTTAGTAATGCCGTGCGCCTCAAGCAACGCAACCAGTTGGAGTATGTTTTTCTTGTCTGTATACATGATGATTAGTGATTAGCTTGTTAATGATTAGTGATTAGCGATAATGGAGGTGGAAGTAATCAGACGTTTCATTGTCTGCAACTTTTTTTCCGTTTCCAGCCATTCATCATTCAGCTCCGAAGAGGGCAATAGTCCGCCACCGGCATAAAGAGTCAGTCGTTCATCCTCGATATGCATACAGCGTAAGTTCACATATAAATCAGTCCTTCCATTCGGATCCAGCCATCCGATAAAACCGGAATAATAACGACGGTCATACCCTTCGTTTTCCAATATAAAGCGATAGGCCTCTTCCTTTGGCAAACCACACACCGCAGGCGTCGGATGCAACACTTTCAGGAGATCTCCCAAACCATTATTATCTCTCAAAGAGAAATGAAAATCTGTTTTCAAATGTGACAAAGCTCCAGCGTATGCAGGATAAGGTCCGCTTTCAGTAGAATGGATGCCCAAAGAAAGAAGCCGACTACGGATATAAGCAGTTACGTAATCCTGCTCTTTCCTGTTTTTTTCATCCCATACTTGCGGCAATTTGCCATCCTGCAAAGGCTGTGTTCCGGCCAGTGCAACCGTATTCCATTCATCTTTCTCACCCGATAAAATAATTTCGGGAGTACTTCCCAACCAAATGCCGGTCTGGGGAGTGTAACATAGGTATATATATGAATGAATATAACGTTTGCAGGCCGCACGAAATACGAATGAAAGAGAAAAGTCCGCCCCCTTATCCATCGTAATACACCGGGAAAGTACCAACTTGTCAAAAGTCCCGTCATGTAAGGCATTGATAAATGCTTGAAAACAGTCGGCATACTCCTTCGTGTAAGAGGTCTGAAAAATTTCTTGCTCTTGTATTTGCAAAGAAGCCTCATATTCTTCCTCCGTATCATCGTCAAGAGAAAGGGATTGCCCCCAGCCATCAGATTGTATCAGTACAACCGGACACATCTCACTCACCCGAAAGGGAGCGATAACAAATCCTTTCTGTCCGTTCAACTCTTGCAAATCGTATATCAAACGGATCTCCTCCGCCTGTGTCAACAGACGGGGAAGTTTCTCTCCGGGAATACGGTATACCACAAAAGGTCGCTTTTTCCGAATAAGCGCATCAATAACTGTCAGATTACTTATTTCTTCGTCAATCATCTTTTTTTCATAACACTGTTGACTACCCGTACGGAAGACACCAGTTTGTTTGTTGAAGTAAAGACATCCACATTCCATACATGAGATGAGCGTCCTTTGTGTACAATGGTTCCCACTGCCCGCACGGTATCTCCTTCGTGGGCGGAAGATATATGATTTCCGCTGACCTGCATTCCCACTACTATTTCATCAGGCTGGCAAAGAATCATAGAACCCAGTCCTGCAACCGTTTCAGCCAATGCAAGCGTAGCACCGCCATGTAGAATGCCGAAAGGCTGGCGAGTACGGTGATCGACAGGCATTGTCGCCTCTACTCTGTCCTCAGACGCATACGTATATTGGATACCCAGATTTCCCATCAATGCGTGACGCGCCTGCGCATTCAGTTGGTCTAACGGAATTTCCGCCGCACGGACTTCGGCTATGATTGCTTTTTCAACGGCAAGGGCTACCCCGTCTTCTTCATTCGACGCTGTCACATAATCGGCACACGCTTTCACCGAGTCTTGAGAATGCCCCATAGCTATTCCCAACCCCGCTAACTGAATCATAGTCACGTCGCATACACCGTCACCAATAGCAATGACCTCATCACGTGTCAGGTTCAACGCTTCCAACAAAGCTCCCAAAGTATTCGCCTTGTCGATAGCACACGGAACGACCTCAAGGAAATAGGGTTCGGAACGGAAAACATCCAATGCTCCGTTCAGCCGTCTTTTCCAATGATCTTCCAAACCGACAAGTGCTTCTTCATCATCACTGACAAGCATACATTTGCAAGGAGCAAAGTCAATGGCTGAGGAGAATTCCTCTTCCTTTATCACCCGCAAATTATTCAATTCGGCTTCATCCCGGATATGTTTATTCCCGGGAGAATCGGTTATAATGGTATCATCGTGGTACGTGAACAGCGCAAATCCATTCTTACGGGCTTTCTTTTCCAGATAAGGCAGCATTTCCGGATTTATGCGACGTTCAAACAGAATCTCTCCGTTCTGTGCATTGATAATCTGACAACCATTATAGGAAAGGATAAAACCTCCGTAATTTCCAAGTTCAAGAGATTTTGCCAACGGCAGCAAACCATAGGTCGGCCTGCCGGAAGCCAAAACAATACGTACTCCCATCTGTTGAATCTTCAACAAAGCGGCCAGCGTACGTTTACTAATTTCTTTCGCATCATTCAGTAGTGTTCCGTCTACATCCAAGACCAATAATTTATACTTCATGGCTACACGATTTTGATTTAGATTACAAAGGTAGGAAATTGAGTGAACGACAGAAAGCGTAAGCAGATAAAAATTACTTTAATTTCACTCTTTCAAACGCATTTCCAGATAATCGCGGAGTATTCGGGCATGATTATATACAGGTTCTTTAGAAGCGTAAACAAGTGTTACTACCGGATACGGTTTGATAAGGGCCAGAAAATCGGTCGCTGCCTGAGAAGCATCCAGTTCTTTCTGATACAGTACGACGAAGTCATTCCAGTGTCCCGGTATATCATCGTGAAAACATTTGCGCAAAGCGGCGGATGGAGTGATATCTTTTGCCCAATAATCATATCTTAACCATTCCTTTTTTATTCCGCGCGGCCATAATTTGTCAACCAATACCCTATATCCGTCTGCCTCCGAAAAGTCTTCGTATACTCGCTTTATCCTAACCTGTATCATGATTATTTATATTGATTACTTATTAGAATAAACCGATAAGGCTGGAAATTGTTTAACCATACAAGAACATTGTACGACCTAATTCTTAAAGAGATTCTTGCGCTTTCTTAAACTCGTACGGAGTCATGCCCGTCTTTTTCTTGAAAAGATTATATAATATCGGGGTACTGTTGAATCCGACTTCATCAGCTATGGCACGTATCGTATAATTAGGATGCAGTTTTAATAATTTAATTGCATAATCTATACGCAAATCATTGATATATCCATTAAAATTAGTACCGGTACATTCTTTTATCATTCGGGCAAAACGTGCGTTATTCAAATGTACGAGTTGTGCCAAATCTTCTCTCGACAATTCTGAAGAAAGATATAACTGGTCTTGAACAACAATACGATTCAGTTCAATAAATATTTTTTTATTCTCTTCTTCTTCCCCACTCGCTTTGCCGGTTCCATCAGATATCTCCTCTTGGTCGTCAAACAAAATACTTTCATCTTCTATATCTTGTGAGATCATAAGCTGTTCATCAATATCCAATGACTGACTGTCTTTCTTCCTGGCCAATCTCTCGTTTATAAACTTAGCAAGGATTTTATTCTTATATCTGATAATATGGTTGAAACGCCACATACGCCATAATACAAACAAAGTCAACAGCGTAATACACGTCAAAAAGGTCAATGTTATGTTTCTGACTTTTAATTGGAATGCTTGTTTGGCTATATAGTCCTCTTTTTCAGAAGTATCATACATCGTATTCAACTCTAATGCCGCATTCTCTTTATCCCTGTTATTAATACTATCCGTTATAGCTATAATAGCTCCTTGCAAAATTGCCGCTTCCTTATAGTTTCCCATCCCCATATGGGCTTGCACTTCCCTTTCAAGCACATTCATATATTGCGCATTGATAGTATCTTGCTGCTTCCTCATCAGTTCTTTAAACTCCTGACTGTTGTCAATCACCTGCTTGTAATGCTTGGAAGCCAGCAAATAAGGAATTGAATACATTTTTCCATCAGGTGTACGAGAGTATTCAGTCGATTGATACATCGCAAAGTACTTTTCAGCCTGCTCATATTTCTTTTCCATATAGCAATTATATGCCCATTTAGAGTACAGATAACCATATTGCATATCAACCAATCCTTTCGGAACATCAGGTAAAGTTTCCAATTTTTTTATCTGCTTTTCACGTTCCAAAGCCATAACAGATGCATCCTCATACAAAGAGTCAGTCATTAAATAACTCATTTTCCCTCCATAGAAAGAAGAGAGCATTCCTATCTCTTTTACGCCTTTTCTCCCTTTCAACAAATCGATAGCAGAATCAAAATAATCATACGCTTTATCTTTAAATGACAACATACGGTTATTCTCTCCAATGCAGTATAGCAACCGGGCTTCGGACACGCGGTCCTCCAACCTTTTTGATTGGGCAATCCCGTCAAGCGCATAATTCATACTCTCGTTATATTTACTCATCAAGAAAGATAATTCCGCCAAATAAACAGTCATTTTCAATAAGTGTTCAGGGTCCTTTTGATATACGGAATCAAGCACATAAGATTTTCTTGCATATACATAAGCAAGCTTATTCATAAACAAATTACGATATGACAAGCTACGTAACTCGTCTATAACTCGTAAAGGCATAGACTTTTTATTCTCCGCTACATCTAAAAGTTTCAAAGCACATTTCGGCTTCTCAATATAAATACTTCTTATATATTCAGTAGTTATAGAATCTGCATTTGTGGCCTCATCAGCCATTAAAATTTGGTTATGCACAAATAAAAGAATACATATACATACACCAAGTCGTATATACCTCATAGCGTTTACCATCATTTTATCCGTCAAAGGTAATTCTTATTATTAAAAAGTCAAGAAAATATTTTGTTTCACAAGGTAAAAATAAGAAACATTAGCATTTTATTATTCAAGCAATGCAAACAACGCTTACATATGTGTATCATTTTGTTTCAGTTACATCTTAATTAAAAAAACTATTGGAAGTATCTACCCGCTTTTACCCGGCAAGTCTGGCTTATCTCTTGAACAAACGTGACTCTAACGCCTATATTTTTCATTTATCATTAAAATGATAAGATATTATCACTATTGTGATAAGTAAGTATCATAAATATGATAAGTACAATACATCAAGAGAAAATCTAGCTGCTTTTTGGAACATAATATTGCTATGTATACTTGCTGAAGGAGCCTCCCTTCACCCGCTAACATCCATGAATAGGAGATAGCAGTGAAAAGGTGAAGGCTATTTTAATAAAACGGTATAGACACTATTTAAGAGCATATACGGAAATCGATGTTAAATAATAACAATAGCCAATTCTAATCCAGAATCAAATTAAGAAAAAGAATTACTTCAAACAATTGTTATCTATAAAATACTTGTATAAAAGAAAGAATAAATATGAATAGGAGATAATGGTTTCATCCGTATCGGGAACACCGCTTCTGCAACGTACAGAAACCGAAAGGATCATCAACAATGCCAATATGGTGTATATAAATCTTGTTTACAACTTCTCATTCGGAAAGTCCAAGTCAGACGTGAAACTGAAGATGCAGAATAAAGATAAAGATTCAGGAATACTGAATAGATACTAATTTACTCTTCAAAAAATATCCAATATAGTCCATAAAGATTTCATAAGATGTAGATTTCTATGGACTTTATCGTTATATAAATCTTAATTTATACAAAAACACCCAACTTTACATTATTGGGGTGTAAAGCTAGGTGTTTATTTTGCAATTCGCTGATTTTCAGCGTTTATTGCGGAGAGACAGGGATTCGAACCCCGGGAAGTGTTACCTTCAACGGTTTTCAAGACCGCCGCAATCGACCACTCTGCCACCTCTCCAAAACTTCTTTATCAGAAGTGCTTTCCGTTGAAAGCGGTGCAAAGGTACGAATCATTTTTAAATCTGCAAACATTCTGATATTTTTTTCGCGAATAAATCGTATTTTTGCAGTCCATTAGCAAGATAGAAATATGATATATCCTCAAAATTTTGAGCAAAAGATAGGATTCGACCAGATAAGACAGCTACTAAAGGATAGATGTCTCAGCACTTTAGGCGAGGAACGAGTCTCTGATATGGTCTTTTCCGACCAATACGAAGAAGTAGAAGAAAAATTAAATCAAGTAACTGAATTTATCCGCATCATTCAAGAAGAAGACGGATTTCCCGATCAGTTCTTCTTTGATGTCCGTCCTTCATTGAAACGAGTACGGATAGAAGGCATGTATCTGGACGAACAAGAACTGTTTGACTTACGCCGTTCATTGGAAACGATCCGCGATATCGTACGCTTCCTACATCGGAATGAAGAGGAAGAAGAAAGCGATACCCCTTACCCCAGCCTGAAACGATTAGCCGGAGATATAGCCGTATTTCCGCAATTGATCGGAAAAATAGACGGTATTCTCAATAAATACGGTAAAATCAAAGACAACGCTTCAACCGAATTAGCACGCATACGTCGTGAACTCTCCAGCACAATGGGAAGCATCTCACGATCTTTGAACAGTATCTTGCGTAGCGCACAATCCGAAGGATACGTAGATAAGGATGTAACTCCAACTATGCGCGACGGCCGTCTGGTCATCCCTGTAGCTCCGGGACTGAAACGGAAAATCAAAGGAATCGTACACGATGAATCCGCTAGTGGAAAGACTGTATTTATAGAACCCGCAGAAGTAGTAGAAGCCAATAATCGTATCCGTGAACTTGAAGGAGACGAACGACGGGAAATCATTCGTATTCTTACTGAGTTCTCCAATACCCTTCGCCCGTCTATTCCGGAAATCTTACAGTCGTATGAATTTCTGGCAGAAGTCGATTTTATCCGCGCAAAAAGTTATTTTGCAATACAGACGAACTGTTTGAAACCAGCTATAGAAAATGAGCAACTATTGGATTGGACAATGGCTGTTCATCCCCTGTTACAGCTATCATTAGCCAAACATGGGAAAAAAGTCGTGCCCCTGGATATCGAGCTTAACCAAAAACAACGCATCCTTATTATATCCGGTCCGAATGCCGGTGGTAAATCCGTCTGTCTGAAAACGGTAGGATTACTGCAATATATGCTTCAATGCGGAATGTTGATCCCGCTGCACGAACGCAGTCATGCAGGTATATTCAGCAGTATTTTTATCGACATCGGTGACGAGCAGTCCATTGAAGATGATCTTAGTACCTACTCTTCACATCTGACCAATATGAAAATCATGATGAAAAACTGCAATGAACGCAGCCTCATCTTGATTGATGAATTCGGAGGGGGTACGGAACCCCAGATAGGAGGCGCCATCGCCGAAGCCGTATTAAAACGTTTCAACCGGAAACAAACTTTCGGAGTGATCACCACTCACTATCAAAACCTGAAGCATTTCGCTGAAGACCATGAAGGAGTAGTAAATGGAGCCATGCTTTACGACCGTCATCTCATGCAGGCACTATTCCAATTGCAGATTGGCAATCCCGGAAGTTCGTTTGCCGTAGAAATCGCACGAAAAATCGGATTACCCGAAGATGTCATTGCAGACGCTTCGGAAATTGTGGGAAGCGAATACATCAACGCTGATAAATACTTGCAAGACATTGTCCGCGACAAACGTTATTGGGAGGGTAAACGTCAAACCATCCGACAACGGGAGAAACAGATGGAAGAAACCATTGCCCGTTACCAGACGGAGATGGAAGAGCTGCAAAAGTCAAGAAAAGAGATTATCAAACAGGCAAAGGAAGAAGCGGAACGAATACTGCAAGAATCAAATGCCCGTATTGAAAATACTATCCGCACCATCAAAGAAGCACAGGCCGAAAAAGAAAAGACCCGTCTGGCACGTCAAGAACTGACTGACTTCCGCACTTCTTTGGACGCATTAGCCTCCAAAGAACAAGAAGAAAAACTGGCACGGAAAATGGAAAAGTTGAAAGAAAAGCAGGAACGGAAGAAAAATAAAAAGAACGAACCGAAAACTGCCAATGCCTCAACAATCATTGTTCCCAAAGTGGCTCCCATTGGTATTGGCGAGAATGTAAAAATCAAAGGACAGACAAGTGTTGGGCAAGTCATGGAAATAAACGGCAAAAATGCAATTGTCGCTTTCGGAAGTATCAAAACGACTGTAAAGATAGACCGTCTCGAACGCAGCAATGCTCCTCAAAAGACGGAAGGGATTGCCAAGAGTACATTTGTCAGCAGCCAGACACATGATCAGATGTACGAAAAGAAACTCAGTTTCAAACAAGATATCGATGTGCGGGGTATGCGTGGCGATGAAGCACTGCAAGCAGTCACCTACTTTATCGACGATGCTATATTGGTAGGCATGGACCGCGTGCGCATTCTTCACGGAACAGGTACGGGAATACTCCGTACGCTTATCCGCCAATACCTCTCTACCGTACCGGGGGTCAGCCATTATGCTGACGAACACGTACAATTCGGGGGTGCCGGAATCACTGTAGTTGATTTTGACTAACCTATAAATAAAAACGTCTAAATACGAGAACAAAGCATGAAGAATAACCTATTAAGCGAAAAGCTGATTTATACCGGAGACAGTCTCACTCCTACCCATTTGCACCTATGCACGTATAGTACGACAGAAATACAGGAGTCGTCCGGTAATACCTTCCAATCAATCAAAGATACATTGGACAATACGCACATCAATTGGCTGCAAGTACACGGGATGAAAGATACGGAAACCATCCGTGAGATTTGCAGTCATTTCGAAATAGACTTCCTTGTATTACAGGATATTCTAAATGCAAACCACCCCACCAAAATCGAAGAGCATGATAAATATATTGTCCTGATCTTGAAATTATTCTATCCCAATACACATAAGGGAGAGGACGAGTTGGACGAACTGCTCCAACAACAAGTATGCATTATTCTCGGAAGTAATTATGTACTTACCTTCCTCGAAAAAGAAACCGACTTCTTCGACGATGTCAATACAGCCTTGCGCAATGACGTTCTGAAAATACGCAGCCGCCAAACAGACTATTTGTTCAGTGTGCTGCTGAATAGTGTAATGGGAAATTATATTTCAACCATCTCTTCTATCGATGACGCTCTCGAAGATCTGGAAGAAGAACTGCTCACCATCACCGAAGGATATGATATAGGCATTCAAATCCAGGCACTCCGCCGCCAATATATGCTGATGAAGAAAGCAATACTTCCGCTAAAAGAACAATATGTAAAACTGTTACGTGCGGAAAACCTGCTTATCCATAAAGTCAACCGTGCTTTCTTCAACGATGTGAACGATCATCTCCAGTTTGTACTGCAAACCATCGAAATCTGCCGGGAAACGCTTTCTTCATTGGTAGACCTTTATATTTCCAACAATGACCTGCGCATGAACAACATTATGAAACGCCTGACTATCGTATCCACTATCTTTATTCCCCTAACTTTTCTGGCCGGGGTATGGGGAATGAATTATAAATGGATGCCGGAGCTGGATTGGCGATATGGTTATTTATTTGCCTGGTTAGTGATGGGAATTATCGGTATTATCGTATATTTGTTCTTCAAAAAGAAAAACTGGTATTAACGAAAATATATCATCAGTCATGAAATCAATTAAAGAGTTATATAGAATAGGTACAGGTCCTTCCAGCAGCCACACTATGGGACCGCGTAAAGCCGCAGAAATGTTTCTGGAACGCCATCCGGACGCAGTTTCTTTTAAAGTAACCCTTTATGGCAGCCTAGCCGCTACGGGGAAAGGGCACATGACAGATGTGGCCATTATAGACACCCTGCAGGCGGTTGCTCCTGTAGAAATCGTGTGGCAACCCAAAGTTTTCCTACCGTTCCATCCGAATGGAATGACATTTGCTGCTTTCGACACCAGTAACAAAGTACTCGAAAATTGGACAGTTTATAGTATCGGTGGCGGTGCACTGGCAGAAAACAACGATAGCCCGACTATCGAAAGCCCGGAAGTATATGGGATGAACAACATGACCGAGATTCTGCAATGGTGTGAACGTACAGGAAAAAGTTATTGGGAATACGTAAAAGAATGTGAGAACGAAGATATCTGGGATTATTTGGCAGAGGTATGGACTACAATGAAAGACGCCATTCATCGTGGCCTGGAAGCGGAAGGCGTGCTGCCAGGACCGTTAAATCTCAGACGAAAAGCTTCTACCTATTATATACGTGCCACCGGATACAAGCAATCTCTCCAATCCAGAGGGCTTGTTTTTTCATACGCATTGGCAGTAAGTGAAGAAAATGCTTCCGGTGGCAAGATTGTAACTGCACCTACCTGTGGTTCCTGCGGTGTAATGCCTGCAGTACTTTATCACCTTCAGAAAAGCCGTGATTTCAGTGATATGCGCATTTTACGCGCATTGGCAACAGCAGGGCTTATCGGTAATATCGTCAAATTCAATGCATCCATCTCCGGTGCGGAGGTCGGTTGTCAAGGAGAGGTAGGCGTTGCCTGTGCTATGGCTTCAGCCGCTGCCAACCAACTATTCGGAGGTAGCCCCGCACAAATTGAATATGCAGCAGAAATGGGATTGGAACACCACTTGGGAATGACTTGCGACCCGGTATGCGGATTAGTACAAATTCCCTGTATCGAGCGAAACGCTTATGCCGCAGCACGTGCGCTGGACGCTAACCTCTATTCTGCTTTTACAGACGGTATGCACCGCGTTTCTTTCGATAAGGTTGTACAAGTGATGAAACAAACTGGTCATGACCTTCCCTCCCTCTATAAAGAAACAAGCGAAGGAGGATTGGCTAAAGACTACCAACAGATGTAACAATTCACCTACTCAGTCGGCGGCCAATTGGTATCATCTCCATTACTAATATTTTTTTCATGGAGCAATCCGCCTTCCTGTGAAAAATAAAGTGAATAGCGCTGGCTACCCTGTTTTACTTGAATGACAGAGGTAGTCGGGTTCAAAGGATAAGTCAAAACATACACATCCGTCACTACCCATGTGTTATAGTTAGAATCCATAAAGGCAGTATAAACAGCCGGTACCAACTGATTAACATTATCCAATTCATTCTCCGTCATCACCCAATTGGCATTCACATCAAACCAGACTTCCAGTTCATCACCGGTCACCCAACAATCAGCTACATAATAAACACCTTTCACTTCCCATTCTATATTCTGCGCACCCGGATACAATTGTTTCAAAGCTACCTCAATATTAGCAGGAGGAACAAAAGTATCATTATCATCATCATCACCACATGCGCTGAAAGAAAAGACAGAGGTTATCAAAACCACTGCCCATAAGCCAAACTTAAATTTCCACATAACAATCTTCCGGTTTAGGTTTATCTACATATAACTACTCAATCATCCGCTTTCAAAAATTTGCCCTTCTTGTCAAACTTGAAAGATATTCCAGTAGACAATTCGATTTCGTACCCCTTACGGTCACGTTCTACTTTCGTCACACCTTCACTCACAAAATTATGAGTCTTCAGATAATTGGCAGCAAATCCCGGAACAACAGTTGCAGGAACAGTCTTTCCTTTCTTAGCGCTAATTTCCTCCCAATTCCCCCTACTGTCAAAATCGATCTCCGTACCGTCCATTAATAAGACTTCATACTTAGTAGACTCCATCAGATCCTTATCAATCTTAATCTGAACAACCTCAGGCTTTGTGAAATGACGATTGATAAAATTCCGCGCAGGAAGCGGCAATTGGTTGATGTCTTTAGTTATCACATCAGCTGCAAACGAGAACTGCACGGCCACTATAGCCAATACAAGTAAAGATAAAATCTTCTTCATAATCGTTATCCTTTTAGCATTAATATTACACTTTGTTTTTATAATGCAAATAACGATATAGAACCTAAAAAGATTCTGGAATATTATGAGTTTGCCAATCTTTAACTTTCTCTAACAGCAGCTTGTTATCCGGAGTTACTTTTCCGAATAACCTGCCAAATTGTAACACACCGGTTTGGTGCTGTTACCTACCCTATAAATACCAAATTTAAAATAGTAGCCATCTTTGTCGTTACGTCCAATCAGAATCTGCTCATTGTCTACAAGGTGTTTACTAACCTTTTTACCTTTATCCTGATAATCCATCTGTACATCAAGCATACCCGGCTTTACAATTGTCTCAGCCTCTTTCCCGTAGACAGTCCAATCAATATGGATACGGAATGTAATCCAACAATCTTTCGGGAAATCGGCAAAAGGCATTTTGTAAGCGATAGTCGATGACTTGTATTCAGAAGTCACCGGTTTCATGACAGGTGTTTTTTCTACATTTGCATTGCAACGGTCATCTTTGTCGGTCAGCCATCTACGGTCAGAGTTTGCTTTGATATAAAACCATCCTCCGGAGAATCCGAATGCCAATGGAGGATAGCCCCCTTGTTCAACCAACCATCCATTAGCTTTTCCGGCTGTATATACAGGATTGCCATATTTATCTTTTACGGGGTTACCTTGCTTGTCCAACTTGGCCTTTTTCTCGTGGCCCACATTTTTCTTAAAAATGGTAGTCTTTTCCAATTCTATAAATTCATCGACTGTCAATGTCTTCACTTCTCCTTGCGGAGTCTGAACCAATGTACGGTCCGGCATTCCATGCCATTGAGCAAAAATAGTGGAAACATCACTGCCCAATGTAGAAGGGATGTATACCGAAAACTCATAATCACGTGAAGAGCCTTGCGGGCAAGCTCCTTTTCCGTGATGATACACGGTTTTCATAATTTGCGCTTTCTTATAGGTATCGGCAGGTTTCCCTTTAAAATCATCGGATGTTGCATAACAGTATGAGAACTCCGCACGTCCCTTGGTCTCGCCTTTGGCATATCCCGACAGTGTATTATCGTCTTCTTTCAGTTCAAAACGATAAGAAGGCTTTCCGTTAAACATACGAGTAAAGTCCCTCTGAATGGCATGGGACTTTTTAGATCCGACTGCTACCCAGCAACCGTCTATAATCTGATTAACACGTGCCGAATCTGCCTGTACGTTTACCCGTTCAGTCAGCGGAATCAATGTTTGCGTATTCTTTGTTTGAGCGTTCAGTGCCGTACAGCTTACTGCTACCACGCAGATAGCCAAAATGTATTTCTTCATTCTATGGTTGGTATTAAGTTTTTAACGGTGCAAAAATACAAAAGGCAACCATATAGGTCGCCTTCCGTTTGTCTCAAATGTTTTCACATTTGTGCAATTCCATTGTCGATATCTATCCCAAGAGCTAATTAGACGGGATATCATCATATTCTTCTTCAAGCATATCCACTTTCTTTATATTCATTTTCCCGTCTGAAGTGATTGTTATAGAGAACGGCATATACAAATCTGTCTGCGGATAACAGACACTTGCGGCATACACTATCCCTTGCGAAGTAGTCTTATCATATACGATTCCTTCCAGAATAGAGTTCGACAGGAATTTCGCGTCTACCACAGAAGAGAAATCATTCTTGGTAAACGTCTTATCAAAAACTTTCTCGTTTCCGCGCATCAGACGCAGTACGATCTTATTGTCTACATAAGTATCTCCCATTTCATTCTTGATATGAGGCAAACTTTCGTCCGGAGTACGTGAAACAATGGAATGGTAATCTTTTCCTTTAAATTTAAAGTCCGTTTCGCTTTTGGAAGTCTGCATACGTTGCAATCCGTGAGCATCCACACTATCCATTGTCGCTAATACCGACTCTTTGTCTGAAGCTCCTTTTTTGCCGCCACAGGCAACCACAACCACCATTAATGGCAACAAAAGCAAATAAATTAGTATTCTCATATATAAGCTTTCCGTTTATAAATAGGTAACAAAGGAACAAAAAGAAGCGGATATTTACAAGTGTAACCGACATTTTTTCCTACATTTGCAACGTAAAACTTGCAAACCTGATATCATGTACCTACGAATTAAATTGATACTTCTACTCATTTGCATATTCTGCATCCATCGTGATGTGTATGGGCAAAAAGTGAATTATCAGCAGTTCGAAAACATTTATCTCGGTACGGAAGCTTCAGTTATCAGCTGCTTTTTGCAAGACAGCGAAGGGATGATATGGATAGGTTCCAATAAAGGTTTATTCAGTTACGACGGCTATTCCACCCAACAACATTTCACTTATGGAGAACTGACGAACACATGTATCTATTGCGGCATTATCATTGACAATACATATCTGTATCTGGGGACGGATAATGGAATACTTGTTTACAACTACCGTACAGACAGATATGAACAGCCAGAGGTAGATTTTCCTACCGATGTCCGTACAATGGCGCTCCGTGACCGAATCTTATGGATAGGTTCTCTGAACGGGCTCTATACCTATCAATTAGAAAACCGGAAATTAACCCGTTTCGACAGTAAGCATAGTGGTTTATCCCATAATACAATCTATTCGATTATCCACACGAAAGAGAAGCAGACCTATGTGGGTACTTACAATGGTTTATGTCGTTATATAGCGGAAAGTGGAAAGTTTGAAGATATTTTTCTACCTGTCACTCATGGGATAAGTAATTTATTCGTCAACTCTTTATTGGAAGATACCGTCCGACAGTGTATTTGGATCGGTATGGAAGGATATCTTCTCCAATATACTCCCGAAACAGAAAAAATGGTTGCAATCGAAGTTTTCCACAATAATTCCATCAAATCATTGGCATTGGATGGAAACGGAAACTTATTAGCCGGTACAGATAACGGACTTTACGTGTACCAAAACAATGAGGAACCTTTGCAACATATCATCCACGATTCACGTAATATCCAGTCGCTGACAAACAACATCATTTGGAATATCTTTTCCGACCAGGAACATAATATCTGGCTGGGAACTGATTATGGTATCTCCTTGTCGCGTTATAACAGTGCCTTGCAATTCGTACCAATCTCTCAAATAACGGGTACAGGAGACGGAAATCAATTCTACTCGTTATTCCGGGATTCCAAAGGGATGTATTGGTTTGGCGGCACAAACGGATTACTCCGTTTTATCCATCCTACCGGAAACAGACATGAGGCTGTCTGGTACAGGATGGGAGATAAAGCACACCCTTTATCACACAATCGTATCCGCCATATCTATGAAGATAAAGAGCAGCAATTATGGATAGCTACAGATGGCAGTATCAACCGTTATGACTATACGACACAAGAATTTGTACACTATAACATTATCGACAGCACAGGAACCTACAATACAAATTGGGCTTATTACATCTTCGAAGACGATTCCGGAAACCTATGGATCGCCACCTGTTTAGGCGGAATCTTTGTAGTAGACAAGCATAAATTAATGCAATCTAAAGTCGGACAATACGTAGCCGAATACAATTACTCTATTCACAATGGACTGTCGGGTATGTTTATCAATCAGATTATGCCCGATAAGGAAGGTAATGTATGGGTACTGCTATACAACAGTAAAGGGCTGGATAAAATCAATCCACGCACAAAGCAGGTCACCAAACTATTTTCCGATGAGTTGAGCGGAGAAAAAAGCCCGAATTATCTACTATGTGATGCGGAAGGTATGCTTTGGGTAGGATTTCACGGGGGAGTAATGCGTATCAACCCTAAAGACTCCAGTCGGCAAAGCATTTCTTTCGGGAACTTTAATAATAACGAGATTTTGTCCATGACATCGGTCAAAGACCATATATGGGTTTCTACCACGAACGGGCTTTGGATTATCAACCGGGAAACGATGGATGCGCGTCAGCAGAATATGACGGATAAGCGTTTTACCAGTCTGCTGTTCGATTCGAAAGACGGAAATGTTTATTTGGGAGGCGCTGACGGTTTTGCCATATCCTGCCCGGAAATACAAGCCATGAATCGTCCCGAACGTCCCATTCTCCTGACAGCTTTGTACATTAACAATCAATTGATGGACCCACGCATAGCGAATATTCCCAATATACGTTACACCAATGCCATTGAACTGAAGTACAATCAGAATAATTTGGCTTTTGAGCTGTCCGACCTCCCCTACTCTCTCGAAGAAAAGAATAAATTCGTTTACCGGCTCGGAGGTATGGACAAAGAATGGAATTTTCTGCCATCCAATACGAACCGTATTACTTATAGCAATTTGAGTTATGGGGATTATCAATTATCTATCAGCAAAGTAGAAAAAAACGGAGTTCCTTCGGAACATCCTTATATATTGGACATAAAGATCCTGCCGCCCTGGTATTATACGCTTTGGGCAAAAATAATCTATTGCCTTTTACTTCTAAGCCTGGTCGCTTGGACTATCAATTTCTTCCGGGTTAAAAACCGATTGAAGATGGAACGCCTGGAGAAGGAGAAGATTTTGGAACAGTCACGTCAGAAAATGGCATTCTTTACAAACCTATCCAATGAACTGAAAACACCACTTAGCCGGATTATAGCTCCTGTCAGCCAGTTGTTGCCTGCCACAGAGACTGAACATGAGAAACAAACGTTAGAAGAAGTACAGCGCAACGCCATGAAGATAAATTCGTTGATTCATCAGGTACTCAATTTCAATCGGATAGAGGGTAATGCGGATTCATTACTCATTCTGTCGCGTATCGAACTGGTATCTTTCAGCCGTAGCCTGTTCTCCGTTTACGAAGAGAATTCCCGGCTCACTTTTCATTTTGAAGCGAACAAAGCCAAAATTTATGCGGATATGGATGCAATCAAATTGGGTGTGATACTGGACAATCTGCTCTCAAATGCCGTAAAATATACTCCTGACAGCGGAAGCGTGCGGTGTTCCCTTTTTTATTCGCAGGAAACCGGACAACTGGACATTTGTGTATCGGACACCGGAACCGGAATTCCGCAACAAGACATTCCATATATCTTCCAACGTTTTTATCAATCCCCCCGTTCGGGAAATAAGGAAGGTACAGGTATCGGGCTTTACTTGGTGAAGACCTATACGGAACTGCACGGCGGACATATCAACGGAGTTACCTCCAAAGAGAATCAAGGTACAAGCATAGGACTAAGTATTCCCATTACCGCCATTGAAGAAGAAGGAATTACCCCTAGTCATCAAACCAAAAAATCGCTGGAGTCATTGCCTGTGCTCAAACCCATCGAAGCTGAATCACAAGATGAGAAGTTCTTGTCAAATATCATCCGCCTGATTGAGGACCATCTTTCCGATGCAGACCTGAACGTGAATGCCCTATGCGAATTGTCCGGCTTCAGCAACAAACAGATCTACCGGAAGATTAAACAACTGACCGGAATGTCTCCTGTGGAATATATCAAATCGATCAGAATGAAAAAGGCGGCAATGTTACTGCAACAAAAGAAATTCACCATTGCCGAAGTAATGTATATGGTAGGTTTTTCCAATCACTCTTATTTCTCCAAATGTTTCCAATCGGAATTCGGAAAAACACCCCGTCAATACTTAAATGAAGAGCTGTAGGGGCATTCTAAAGCATTTCGTCCTATTTTTATCCTTATATGTCCAATCTGTGCTTTCACCTGATTTACCAATAATTTACCTTTGTCACTATCAATGAACCGATAAATTTGATAGCATGAAAAGACTATTTATTCTTACCTCCATTTGTTTATTATTCGCCTTTGTCAATATACAAGGGAAATCATCTTCTACACCTTTTATATATATAGACGGAAACGGAGTGATACGTTGGAGTGACACCCGCCAGGAAGCCTCTTTCTTCGGTGTGAACTACACACTCCCCTTTGCCCATGCCTATCGTGCCTTAGGTTATCTGGGACTTGATCGTAAAGCTGCTATAGATAAAGACGTATATCATATCACCCGTTTGGGATTGAACGCTTACCGTATCCACCTTTGGGATGTCGAACTCACAGACGAGCAAGGAAATCTCCTTGAAAACGAGCATCTCGACCTGATGGACTATCTGATTGCCAAACTCAAGGAACGGAACATTCATATTGTTATCACCGCCCAAACCAATTTCGGAAACGGTTACCCGGAACGGAACATTCAGACCGGTGGTTTCTCTTATAAATATGATAAATGCGACGTGCACTCTCACCCGGAAGCCATTACCGCACAAGAGACCTATCTCCACAACCTAGTGAAACATATCAATCCTTATACCGGAATAGCCTATAAGGACGATCCTTCCATAGTGGGATTTGAAATCAATAACGAACCTTGCCACTCCGGTACGAAGGAAGAGGTAAAGGCATATATCAACCGAATGTTGGAAGCGATTCATAGAACCGGGAACCGTAAACCTGTCTTCTATAATGTAAGCCACAACGAATATGTGGTAGAAGCATACTATGAGACTGCCATTCAAGGCACTACTTATCAATGGTATCCTATCGGACTGGTATCCGGACAAACGCAACAAGGAAATTTTCTTCCCTATATAGACCGCTATGATATTTCTTTTGCCGATAAGGTGAAAGGATTTCACAAGAAGGCACGCCTGATTTACGAATTCGACCCGGCAGATATTATGTATTCCTATATGTATCCGGCTATGGCACGTACTTTCCGTATGGCAGGATTTCAATGGGTTACGCAGTTCGCATACGACCCGATGGACATTGCATACGCCAATACGGAATACCAGACTCATTTTCTGAATCTTGCCTATACACCACACAAAGCAATCAGCATGAAAATTGCTGCCGAAGCGGCACGCAATCTGAGAAGAGGAGAATCATACGGTAGTTATCCTCAAGATACACTGTTTGGTGACGGATTCCGTGTCAGCTATACGGAGAATTTAAGCGAGCTGAATAATGGAAGGAAATACTATTATTCCAACAATACCCACAGCCTGCCCCAAAATGCTTCACAGCTTATGTCCATTGCCGGTTGCGGCAGTTCTCCCGTCGTACATTACGAAGGAACCGGTGCATATTTTATTGACTGTCTGGAAGCAGGAGTATGGAGGCTGGAAGTAATGCCGGATGCAGTGACAGTCAGCGATCCGTTTGCCAAACCGTCACTTGCCAAAGAGGTAGTCAGCATTATCTATGGTTGTTGGGATATGGCTCTTCAAATTCCCGATTTAGGAGAATCATTCACTCTTACCGCACTCAATAAAGAAAACCAACGGAAAGAAGAGACTGTAAAAGACGGAGTTATCCGTAATCTTCAACCGGGTGTTTACTTGTTGAAACGCAAGAACTGCACACCGAAGCAGAATTGGACAACAGATTCCCGGTGGAATTCCATTCGTCTCGGAGAGTTTGCAGCCCCTTCCCCGCATACGACAGATTACAAAGTCATCCACAATCCTGCACAAGTCACCGAAGCAGACAGAGATTTAACAATTCTTGCACAAGTGGTTGGAAACACTTCTCCGGACTCCGTGATTATCTACACAGACAAAGTGTCTTTCTGGAATGATCATAATCCATCTATCAAGATGAAACGTATAAGCGGCTATAGCTATCAAGCTACAATTCCTGCCGCAGAACTACAAGAAGGTTGTTTTAAGTATAACATTATTGTCTGTCGGGGCGACAGTACCCGTACTTATCCTGCCGGAAATTCCGTAAAGGGATTTTCTTCTGGAATAAAAGGAAATCCGTTGGATTGGGATTACATTGCCGATTCATATTGGACTACCCGTATTGTCGCTCCCGACAGTCCAATACAATTATTGAGCGTGACAGACACACATAGTGGCATAGAAGCCTATACGCTTCCCGAATGGAACGACCTGAAACGTACCTTAATCGATTTTTCTCCGATTGAAAAGCCATTACTCCGTTTCGCCTTCACATCCAAAGGAGAGAAAACACAGCACTTCCTGCGCAAATCCATTCAAGACGTGCTAAAAGAAAGAAAAGGAAAATTAAAGAGTTGCACCACTCTTTGCATCCGTGTCAACCGCCATAAGAATCTCCCTGAAGGATTCTATGCAGGATTCATCACTTCAGACGGATATACATACAAAACAATTTGCAGTACCCCTTCACCGGAAGGAATCATACGTATCCCTTTGAAAAAGTTGCATCAAGCGGACACGGCATTACTTCCGATAGCTTATCCGACTTTTCTGAAACAATATTTCCATCCGGAAACAGACATACCTTTCCAAATGGAGAAGGCAGAGAAACTGGAATTGTCTCTATTAGGAAAAGACAAGACAGAATCCATCATCGAGCTAGGGGAAATCTGGCTGGAATAAATAAAGTAATTCTATACTCGGTCCAGAACCTGATCTAAAAGTAAATATAATAACAAATCTATTATCAATAACACAGTAATTATGAACAGTAACATCTTAAATCTACGCCATCTGACTGTACTACTCATGTTGTGTACAGCCTTTTTAGGAGGCACGATTTCGGTCTTCGCACAGCAAGGAGGCAAACGAATCACCGGACAAGTGATTGATGAAAACAAAGAACCTATGATTGGAGTAAGTATTCTCATTGTAGGTACCTCTACCGGAACGGTTACCGACTTCGACGGTAATTATACGCTGAATGTGCCGCAAGGCAATAAAGAACTTCAATTTTCTTACATCGGATACGAAACTAAGATTGTAGCCATCCCAACAAGCAGCGCTACACTGAACGTTCAGATGAAAAGCGACTCACAAGTCTTGAGCGATGTCGTTGTCATCGGATATGGTACGCAACGTAAAAGCGACCTTACCGGGTCGGTTACAAACGTCAGCAGCAAAGACTTCAATATGGGGTTGGTCAGCTCTCCCGAACAACTGATAAACGGTAAAATATCCGGTGTGCAAATCATGTCCAACAGTGGTTCTCCTACTTCGGGAAGTACAATCCGTGTTCGTGGCGGTGCTTCACTGAATGCCAGCAACGACCCTTTGATTGTATTGGATGGTGTTCCTTTGGAACAGGGAGGTATCAGTGGTAACGACGGCAATTTCCTTAGCCTCATCAACCCGAACGATATTGAGAGCATGACCATTCTGAAAGACGCATCCTCCACAGCTATCTATGGTTCGCGTGCATCCAACGGGGTTATCTTGATCACTACCAAGAAAGGAAGTTCGGACAAACTGAAGTTTACTTTCAGCACGACTAACTCCGTACAGACACGTACCAAACTGGCGGATATGATGAGCTATGACGAATTCGTAAATACCATCCAAAGCAAAGGTACCGATGCGCAACAGGCATTACTCGGCACCGCACATACAGATTGGAACGATGAAATCTATCAAAACGCATTCGGTACGGACAATAATCTGAGCGTTGCCGGAAAGATAGCCAAAAACCTGCCGTTCCGTGCATCCGTTGGTTATTACAACCAAAGCGGGTTATTACGCACGGACAATGCAGAACGTTATACGGGAAGCATCACGCTAAATCCGTCTTTCTTCAAAGACCACTTGAAACTGAATATCAATGCCAAAGGGTCTATCAACAAAAATACATTCGCCAATACCGGAGCTATCTGGGCAGCGGCAACCATGAATCCTACCATTCCCGTATATTCAGGAGCAGACAATTTCGGCGGATATACGGAAGCTATCGATAACACCGGAGCTCCCGTGAACGGAGCGGTCATGAATCCGGTCGGACTTCTCAAAATGAATGATTCTCACAGTACGGTGAAACGTTTCATCGGAAATATCGATGCAGACTACCGGCTGCATTTCTTTCCCGATCTGAAGTTGCACGCTACATTGGGTTATGACTATGCACAAGGTAAAGGAAGTGTATATGTCCCGGCTGAGGCGGCACAAAACTATACAACTTCCGGTTTGGACTATACTTACGGACCGCAGAAAAAGGTAAACCGTTTGCTTACCTTATATGCCAACTACAATAAACTGGTAGAATCCATCAAGAGTAGTTTTGATGTAACAGCCGGTTACGACTATCAATATTGGAAATCCACTACCCCGCTCTACTATGAGACAAATACACTCGGAGAAATTCAAAAAACATCCAAAGCTACCGATGACCGTCATGTGCTGTTATCTTATTACGGTCGTCTGAACTATTCGTTCGACTCACGTTATATGTTGACGACAACCGTACGCCGGGATGCCACTTCGCGTTTCGCAAAAAATGTACGCTGGGGTACTTTCCCTTCAGTAGCTCTCGGATGGAGAATGACGGAAGAGTCTTTCCTGAAAGATAACAAGATATTAAGTACATTGAAACTCCGTGCAAGCTACGGCGTGACAGGGCAGCAGGACGGTATCGGTAATTATAATTACCTACCTGTCTACAATATCAGCCAAAGCGGTGCATCCTCCCTGATTGGAGGTAACCCGATCCACACGTATCGTCCGGAGGCTTACGTACCCGACCTGAAGTGGGAAACGACTACTTCATGGAATGCCGGATTCGATTTCGGTTTTCTGCAAGACCGCATCACCGGTAGCTTTGACTATTATACCCGCCAGACCAAAGACTTGATTGCAACCGTACCGGCTGCAGCAGGTACTACTTTCGACCGCAATATCACCACAAACGTAGGCAATGTAGACAGCGAAGGCATTGAGTTCAGTATCAACGCTACTCCGATACAAACAAAAGACTGGAATTGGGATTTGAGTTTCAACATGACTTGGCAAAAGATGAAGGTGAAAAACCTTTCACTCGCAGCCGGTACTCAAGCTACCAACACTTCCGTAGGGCCGTACATCGACAGCTATCAATTGCAAGTATTAAGTGAAGGATACGCACCTTATATGTTTTACGTTTACCATCAGCTATATGACGAAAAGACAGGCAAACCGGTAGAAGGCGCATACGTAGACCTCGACGGAAACGGGGAAATCAACACCAATGATTTATATCGCTATCATTCTCCGGCACCGGATTACATTCTCGGTTTCAGCACTTCACTGCGTTATAAGAAATGGACGTTAAGCACCAGTCTGCGTGCCAATATCGGCAACTACGTTTACAATGCCATGGCAATGAATGCCGGAGCTTGGGAGACGGTCAGCTATAACTCTTATCAATTGAATAATCTTTCCAGAAGTTATCTGAAAACCGGATTTAAATCACGTCAGTATCTATCCGATTATTATGTAGAGAATGCTTCTTTCTTAAAGATGGATAACCTGTCATTGGGATACAACTTCGGAGAAATTTATAAAGGATGTAGCCTGAATGTCAGTGCAATGGTTCAGAATGTATTCTGCATCACCAAATACAGTGGTGTGGATCCGGAAGTTCCCAACGGAGTGGATAACTCATTCTACCCCCGTCCGCGTACATTCTCCCTAAATATCGGTCTTAACTTCTAATTATCAAAAACATCCAATCATGAAAAAGATATTTTATATAGCCTTTTACTTTTGCAGCACGTTGCTGTTCACTTCCTGTATAGGCGACTTGGATCAATATCCACACGTAGACGAAACTTCGTCGTCCATTTACACCAGTGCGGAAAACTACAAGTCTGTCTTGGGGAAAATATATACTTCCATGGTAACTACCGGTCAGGAAAAAAACGGTAACGAAGATTTGAGTAGTAACAGTGGTCAGGATTATATGCGTTGCTATTTCAATTTGCAGGAATGCGGTACGGACGAAGTAGCATCTACTTGGCTATCCGGTGACAATGTAACGGGACTGACTTATTTAAGTTGGGACGCCAACGACCCTTGGGTATCGGACATGTATTATCGTATCTACTACAACATCGCTTTATGTAACGAATTCCTACGCAACGCAACGGATGATAAAATCGGCTCTTTCTCCGCCGATGACCAAAAGCAAATACGTACTTACCGTGCGGAAGCCCGCTTCATGCGTGCTTTGTTCTACTATCACGCACTCGACCTCTTCCGCAATATTCCGTTCGTAACGGAAAATGATCCTTTGGTCGGTTATCTACCTCCCCGCTATACAGGAGCGCAGATTTTCAATTACATCGAAAGCGAACTGAATGCAATCACAAATACAAGTGATACGAATAATTGTTTGTCTGCTAACGGAAGTGATATGTACGGTCGGGCAACATTAGGAGCGGCATATACGTTGCAGGCAAAACTGTATCTGAATGCGAAAGTTTATACCAACACCGACAATCAGGAAATGTATACGAAGTGTATTACAGCCTGCAAGAATGTGATAGCACAAGGGTATTCATTGGAAAGCGATTATGCGAAATTATTCAATGCAGACAACCATCTCCGTACCAATGAAATAATCTTCACCCTTCCGGTGGATGCAACGAATACCGTATCATGGGGGTCTTCTACTTATATCGTTTGCGGGGCAGTAAGTAATACATCCGAATTACAGAAACCGGAGGATTATGGTGTAAAGAGTGGTTGGGGAATGTTCCGGGTACGAGGCAATATTCCTGAATTATTCACAGGATATGAAAATACTGATAAACGATATATGTTTTTCACCACCGGACAAAGTCAGGACGTAGAGATTATAGACGACCAGACGAATGGATACTTTGTAGAAAAATGGACGAACCTGACCGACTCGAAAGAAACGGCCTCCAATACAGCTGATGGCGGAGTAAATACAGACTATCCCTTATTCCGCTTGGCGGATGTTTATCTGATGATAGCGGAAGCTTTCAAAAGAGGCGGAACGGGAATTGACGCTACTACTGTAGTAGGATATATCAATGATCTACAACAACGGGCATACGGTGATAATAGTAACAATAAGACAGAAGATGAAATTACCTTATCTTTCATCCTAGACGAACGCGCCCGCGAATTATACTGGGAAGGATACCGACGCACGGACCTGATACGTTACAGTCTGTTCACCTCAAACGATTACAAATGGCAATGGAAAGGTGGAGTCAAAGAAGGTACAGGAGTAAACGATAGATATAACATTTACCCAATACCAACAACTGAGTTGACTGCCAATCCGAATTTATACAATGAAAACTATTAATCACGCTTATACGTATCAACGATATGAAAAAAATAAATAACCTACTCACTTTACTTTTCGTCCTCCTGCTATCGGGAGCGTGCGAAAAAGACGGAGACAAGTTCTTCCTCTCCAGTCCTGAAGAAAGCGCATTAATCGCTTCGGCCGATGCAGTCGTACTGACAGAAGCAACTGCCAAGCTATATGCCTTGTCACTTGCTTGGACAGACCAGACTTTGCAAATAAGCGATGCAAACTATCAAGCGACTACCCGAGTACAGACTACCATACAAATATCACGGTCGGAAGATTTTTCCGGAACAATCATTGAATCAACAGAAAGCGGGCTTTCTAAAAGTTATACAGTTTCTGCATTAAATATCATCGCTTATAAACTAAATGCGACAGCAGAAGAGGCTGCGCCACTTTATTTCCGATTGGCAGGAAGTAACGGAAGTAACATTACTCCTGTATACAGTAACACAGTAAAAGTGATGGTGACTCCTTATCCGATTGATATGCACTATGCCGACATCATCAACAAAGAAACGGTAGCTGACTCCGGCAAAGATTTCTATTCAGCCAATGCAGATGGTCAGTATCTAGGATTTTTCGGAGCTGTAGCTTATGAGGGTATTTATGTACAAGAAGCCGATGGAACAACTTGGCACACAGCTCAGTCCGGTGGTATAGGCACTCCGTTTTTACTGACAACGGATGCAGCTGACGGTACATGGGATATGTGGTTTCCAGGACAATCAGGATGTTATTTTGTCAATGTCAATACAGTCAAGAGGCAATGGAATGCCTTACTAATACCTCAACTGGAAGTAAGCGGAATTGACGGTATCACAATGGAATATAAGCGTGCCGATAATCAGTGGAGAGGTGTATTTACAGGTACAGCAGGAACAGATGTTACCATTCAAATCAAAGGAACAGGTAAGTTCTATGATAATACGAGTGTTAGTGGATCAGATAATGGGATTGACGACAGCAAAGCTCAAAATACCTCGTTCGCTTTTGGCGGAACAGCAGGGCAATTGACATTCAGCACAGGTGAAAATGTAACAGCAGGAAACATCACAGTGAATGTACCGATGACAGGTGAATGCACGTTAGTTATTGACTTGAATAATCCGGAAGCATGGACGGTCAGTGTGACGGAAAAAGAAGAAGAACCTGAGCCTGAACCAGAAGAAGGAGAATATTTATATTTACCGGGGATAGGTCCAGCCGTCAATGGACAATGGGCATACGACCATAAAATTACCATTTACGATAAAGACGCTCAGAAATATGCTGGAGTTGTAAATGTCGCTTCTGAATGGGGAGATTACGCAATGTGTCTGGTTAATTATTGGGACGAGAGTAAATTGTACACCTTAGCCACAGACGACAACACAAGCACTGCCGAAAGCGGAGATTTAATCAATGGAAAAGGAAATAATCTAACAGCTCCAGATAACGGTCTTTATTTATTTGAGGTATCTTTGAAAGAGCTGAAATATAGTGTCAAAGCCGTAACAGGCATCTATTGCTACTTAGGCATATCCGGCAACGATGACCTCCCCCCCTTACAGTCTACTGACACAGAAGGATTATACACAGGGACTATTACATTAGACCAAGATTCCGAATATGGTGTAAAATTCATAATAAATAATGACCGGGCAGGATCTTACGGAGGATACGATGGCAAACTATATTACAATGCCAACAAAGGAATATATCCAGTAACTACCGGAACTTACGATATCAGTGTAGACTTGATAAACGGCACTTATACTATCCAATCTATAAATTAAGATATTATAACTATGAAACGATTAAAATATATACTACTTACGGCTTCCGCACTATTGTGCGGAACCTTCTTCACCGCTTGCAGCGATGATAACGACACTCCCACTTTTCCGGAGAAAACAGAAACAGTTTACGATATGTCCGGCTTTGTTCGGGGAGCAGACGTCAGTTGGCTCACAGAGATGGAAAGTTCCGGCTATAAATTCTACAATGCTAAAGGTCAAGAACAAGAATGTATGTCATTGCTACGTGACTTAGGTATGAATGCTATCCGCTTGCGCGTTTGGGTCAACCCGGAAAATCCGACAGAAAAAGATAACGTATACGGTTGGTGTAACAAAGAAGATGTCGTACTCAAAGCGTGGCGGGCTCATAATTTAGGTTATCGTCTCATGATAGATTTCCATTACAGTGATGCTTGGGCAGATCCCGGTAAACAATACAAACCTCAAGCATGGAAAAACCACTCGGTAGAACAATTGCAGGAGGATATCGCCAAGCATACCAAAGATGTACTCAACACTCTGAAAGAAAAAGGTATAGATGTAGAATGGGTACAAGTGGGCAACGAAACTCGATACGGAATGTTGTTCGATGAAGGCAATATAAATAAAGAAAATGGAACCGTAAATTTTGCCAAGTTCGTAACAGCAGGTTATAATGCAGTAAAAGAAGTTTATCCGCAGGCTAAAGTCATCGTACATATAGACCGTGGAAATGAAATTGGACAATTCCAGAAAGTATTCGGAGATCTACAAGCTAATCAAGCCAAATGGGATATCATCGGAATGTCTCTTTATCCTCAAATGGATCCTGACAATGAAGAAGATTCCAATTTTGTTGCAGCAGATTGGCGTAAAATGAATACAGATTGTATCGCAAATATGCAAAAACTCTATGAAGAATTCAACACACCCGTTATGATGTGTGAAATAGGCATGACATGGAACAATGAAAACGCCGAAGCATTTTATACAGACTTCATTACTAAAGCTAAATTACTAGGTACTGATATATGTCCCGGAGTATTCGCTTGGGAACCTCAATGCTATGGCGGTTGGAAGGGATATCACAAAGGTATGTTCGATGACGACGGAAGACCTACCAGTTCATTTAATGCCTTCAAGCGATAAATTTATTGATTAGTTTTTATACCTTTACACCGGCATTACTATGTGAATGTAATGCCGGACATTGACATTTAATAAATCCAACTAATAGTATACCTGAAAAGCAAAAATGAACATG
The DNA here is from genome assembly GCF_014287315.1 of Bacteroides sp. NSJ-39. Lineage (NCBI taxonomy): Bacteria > Pseudomonadati > Bacteroidota > Bacteroidia > Bacteroidales > Bacteroidaceae > Bacteroides > Bacteroides sp. NSJ-39. The sequence goes on from NZ_JACOOB010000004.1 coordinate 301,325, forward strand.
AAACATCCCAAACAGTTATTAACTGTACTTTTGATGGGCGTTGCCTGCACATTGCAAGCACAACGCAGTGAGACACTACTCGAAAAGGACTGGAAATTCAGTAAAGGAGATTTCAAAGAAGCCAACCAGCCGGAGTTTAATGATACCCAATGGGAATCGGTTGTTATTCCACATGATTGGGCAATCTTCGGTCCGTTTGATGTAAACAATGACCTACAAAATGTAGCAGTCACACAGAACTTCGAGAAAAAAGCTTCCTTGAAAACCGGACGCACCGGCGGACTGCCATACGTAGGCACAGGCTGGTATCGAACAAGTTTTGACGCTCCTGCCGACAAAGAAGTAACACTTCTTTTTGATGGGGCTATGAGCGAAGCACGTGTCTATGTAAACGGAAAGGAAGCTTGTTTCTGGCCTTTCGGCTACAACTCCTTCCACTGCAATGTAACTCCCTTCCTCAACAAAGATGGAAAAAAGAACACACTCGCCGTACGTTTGGAAAACCGTCCACAATCTTCACGCTGGTATCCGGGAGCTGGTTTATACCGTAATGTACATCTGATTGTAACAGACAAAATTCATGTACCCGTATGGGGAACACAAATCACAACGCCTCATGTCGACAAGGACTTTGCATCCATACGCCTTCAAACGAAAATTGAGAATGCAGGCGAGAAAACACAACTCCGTATCGAAACGGAGATTCTTTCTCCTGATGGAAAAGTCGTTACCCGCAAAGAAAATACAAGCCGCATTAATCATGGACAGCCATTCGAACAGAATTTTATTGTAAATGCGCCCGAACTCTGGTCACCGGAGAATCCGTCACTCTATAAAGCCGTTTCCAAGATTTACGCAGACAATAAGTTGGTAGATACTTACACTACACGTTTCGGTATCCGTAGTATTGAATATATTGCCGACAAAGGATTCTACCTGAACGGAAAGCATCGTAAGTTTCAAGGAGTATGCAATCACCATGATTTAGGTCCGTTGGGTGCCGCTATTAATGTAGCCGCTCTCCGGCATCAGCTTACACTATTAAAAGATATGGGATGTGACGCCATCCGTACCTCCCACAATATGCCGACTCCCGAACTTGTAGCCTTATGTGACGAAATGGGATTTATGATGATGATTGAACCATTTGATGAATGGGATATCGCCAAATGTAAAAACGGTTATCACCGTTATTTCAATGAATGGGCAGAACGTGATATGGTGAATATGCTTCATAATTACCGTAACAATCCGTGTGTAGTAATGTGGAGTATCGGAAATGAAGTACCGACCCAATGCAGTCCTGTCGGTTATAAAGTAGCCAAGTTCCTGCAGGATATTTGCCATCGTGAAGACCCTACCCGTCCCGTTACCTGCGGAATGGACCAAGTGACTTGCGTACTTGCCAACGGATTTGCCGCTATGATCGACATTCCGGGACTTAACTATCGGGCTCATCGCTATAAAGAGGCATACGACCAACTCCCACAAAATCTGATATTAGGAAGTGAGACAGCTTCTACCGTCAGCTCACGCGGAGTATACAAATTCCCTGTGGAAGATAAAAAAAGTGCCACTTACGACGACCACCAATGCTCTTCATACGATGTGGAAGCCTGTTCCTGGTCAAATATTCCGGATGAAGACTTTGCGCTAGCTGACGACAACCATTGGACAATCGGACAATTCGTATGGACAGGATTTGATTACCTAGGTGAACCATCGCCATACGATACAAACGCATGGCCTAATCACAGTTCAATGTTCGGCATCATCGACCTTGCCAGTATCCCTAAAGACCGTTACTATCTTTATCGCAGTGTATGGAACAAAAAGGCGGAAACATTACATATCCTGCCACACTGGACATGGCCGGGACGTGAAGGGAAGGTTACTCCCGTATTTGTATACACCAACCATCCTACAGCCGAACTGTTTATTAACGGTAAAAGTTACGGCAAACAAAGTAAAAACAACAGCTCGCTTAAAAACCGTTACCGCCTAATGTGGATGGATGCTATATATGAGCCGGGCGAGATAAAAGTAGTGGCCTACAATAAAGATGGAAAAGCAGTAGCTGAAAAAATTGTCCGCACTGCCGGAAAGCCTCATCACATCGAACTGGTGAGCAACCGCAACGAACTGACAGCAGACGGAAAAGACTTAGCCTATATCACCGTCAAAGTGGTAGATAAGGATGGAAATCTATGTCCCGCTGACAGCCGACAGATAAACTTCTCCGTAAAAGGAGCAGGCAAGTATCGTGCCGCTGCTAATGGCGACCCGACAAATCTGGAGCAATTCCATCTTCCGAAAATGCATACCTTCAACGGAATGCTGACAGCCATAGTACAATCCGGTGAAACAGCCGGAGAAATCGTACTCACAGCAAAAGCAAGTGGAGTGAAAGCTGGAAATATTCGTATCCAAACGAAATAACACATTTCAAGAACAAACAATATCTTAATCTGCCACCGGATTGCACTTCTATCGAAAGTCGTCCGGTGGCTTTTATATATAAATACAGGCAAGGCCTTTTCTTTTGCAAGAAAAGGAGCTTATAAATGCAAGTTAATATTTATCTTTGCATCAGAAAAAATTACGGATATGTCATATAGGACTTCTTTCCTCCTTTTAACAGGTCTTATGCCTATATTCTGTTCATGTCACGACAATAACAGGTTTGAATGGAAGGTTGCTCAGAAACACATGGAAGTGTCTCTGAATAAAGAGTCCGACTCACTTTATGTTATCCACCTGGACACGGATCGCCCCAGTCATTCTACCTGGGAATTGCCCTACCCTGTCTATCAATTTGATTATGGAGATATTACAGGAAACGGAGTTCCCGAAATCATTGTCGGAGTTATCAAACCGACAAGATTTGATCCCAAACCGGACAAACGGTTATTTATTTACCGGATTGCAGATGAAGCTTATATCCGTCCGCTTTGGTTAGGGTCAAGGGTAGCACAACCATTGGAAGACTTCAGAATAATCCGTGAAGAGACTCCCACACGGATACGGACTCTAGAACGGGAACGCAGTGGGAATTTTCTAGTCGCAGAATACATCTGGAGAGGATTCGGTCTGGATTTCAAGCGATACTTAAAACGGGAGGTTAAAAAACAGGAAGCCATACATATCCTCAAACATTAGCTACTATCATCATACTATATAGCGTAATTAATTGAATGGAAATAAACATGAAACGACTATTATTATTCACCTGTATACTATTGTTCATTCTCTGCGGATGCAAGAATAAAAACAAAAACAACCAAATCATGTCCGCTGTATCTGCACAAACAGATACAATTACCAATCCCGTTTCCTCGCTGTTGACTGATACGGTACTACCTCAGTTCATTGATTTAAAGCAGGATATCAGCCATCTTTCTTTTCAGGAACTACGGTTATTACGCAGTTATCCGTATGCCATACATGGCTATCATTTTATGGAAGCGGATATCAATGCTTTTTTCTCAGCCAATACCAAATGGTACAACAACTTAGTCAATGATATATATTGGGACGCAGAAGAAGGAAAAGGTAAGTTTGCAGAAAGCTATGAAGAGGTCAACCTGACACCTGAAGAAAAAGCCTTTGTCGACCGTATTGATGCACGTATGACAGAACTACGCCAGCATCAATTCATACAACGGGATTCCTATTACCTGGGAAATACAAATAACATCGTCAACTTGTTTCAATTTAAGGATATAGACAAAGAAATATTGGAGAAACTACAACAAAACAACTTTGTCATCACAAAAGGAAATAACCTGCAACTCTTTCATGCCTACGAAGAAAACGACTACCGCCAAGTACCTAATTTTATTACTACCGACCTGTATCTGCAAGCATTCCACATGTATTTCTCTTATATCCTAAAGAGTCTGGAAAAGCAACATATCATTCCTACACTCGAAATGCTATGCCATTCTTTCAATGCAGCCTGCATCAAGCTGGCCGAACAAACGGAGGACGAATCCCTAAAAGATATGGCCGAACACGCAGCAACCTTCTATGCCATCCCTTATTATCTGCTGACCAATAAGACGCTTACCGTTCCCTCCAAATATGAAACAGAATATCAGGAAGAAATAGAGCACATTAATAAACAGGAAGATAACTTTTCTGACTTTCTTTCATACAAAGATGCATATTTCCCGTATAGCCTTTTCAAGCCTCGTGGACATTACACGCGAGAACCGCAATTACAAGCATATTTCAAAGCAATGATGTGGCTGCAAACTGCCTGCTTTTGCAGGGAGCAACAGGAACAATTGAAACGTTCCATTTTTCAGGCTGCCGTACTTTGTACTTACAAAAGTATAGACCAGACACCACTGATAAAGTTATATCAACATATCTATACCCCACTCACATTCCTAATGGGGGAAGCCGACAACCTATCCATCTTTGATATCGCCCGAATTTTGGAAAAGAATAATGCCATACATATTGAAGACGCACTGACAGCCGGACAAATAGAGAAAGTGAATCAGGCTCTTATTGAATTGGCAAAACATAAAAACAACATAAAGCCTCAGATAGAAATCACTTGCCGGGATAAAATAAACTTTATGCCACAACGGTATCTATCTGACAATGAAGTAATTCAAAAGTTAGTTGATGTCAATCCCAATAGTCAACGAGCCTACCCGAAAGGTTTGGATGTATTCGCGACCTTTGGCACAGGTACTGCTGAAAGTTTGTTGATTGATTTTTATAAAGAGCCTAATAACTGGAGCGAATATTCTAAAGAATTACAACAACTAAAGGATAAATTCAAAACAAGTAAATCCACACAACTCTCTGTCTACGAACTATGGATGAAGAGTTTGCTCACCATGCAACAAACGGACAAAAATAATCCGGGATTCATGCAAACTCCTGAATGGGGATACAAGAATCTGAATACTGCTTTGGCTTCTTGGGCAGAGTTAAAACACGATGCCATACTTTATGGAGAACAGCCGATGGCTGCTGAATGTGGAGGTGCCGGACCTCCCGATCCAATCGTTGTAGGATATGTAGAACCTAATCTACCTTTCTGGAGGAAAATGGAGAACATTCTCCAGGCCACCCGACTAATCCTGCAACAGAACGATTGTATGACCGATGACCTGAAAGGAAAAACCGATCAATTGAATGACTACGTCACCTTCCTTATTCAAGTAACAGAAAAAGAACTGAGAGGAGAGAAACTGACAGAACCGGAATACCGGACACTGGAATATATGGGTAGCAGTATTGAGTATTTCACTTTATCTGTAGTTGACCCAGATTTGCATCTGGATGATTGGTCATTAGTACAAGGTCCGGACAAGTCGATAGCCATAGTAGCCGGTATTTATACCCGCAATATAAGGGGTTGTAACAAGAATGGAATACTACATATAGCGACAGGAAATGCCAACAATATTTATGTCGTAGTAGAAATAGAAGGCAACCTCTATTTGACTCGCGGGGCGACCTTCAGCTATTACGAGTTTGTCCAGCCACTAGGCACAAGGCTTACCGATGAAGAATGGCAAAAAATGCTGGAAGAAAAGAAAGCACCCGCCGTACCAGAGTGGATGAAGAGTATCCTGATAGAGAAGGAGCCTCATGTAAATGAAAGAGTTTTTTATAGTTCCGGTTGTTAATGAACTTTTATCAGATAAGCCGAATCACAGCTGGCATTGGAATCATATTCCTAATGCTGGCTGCCTGTCAACAGCCTTCAGAAGAATGTCTGTCTATCGCTTTCACTGGAGACGTCCTTTTGGACAGGGGAGTACGCCAACAAATCCGAAAAAAAGGTGTCGAACACTTATTTGAATCAGTCACACCACTGTTCCGCTCCGTAGATGCAACAGTTATCAATCTAGAGTGCCCTATTACCTCCGTTCGTTCACCACTGCACAAGAAATATATCTTCCGCGCTGAACCAATATGGGCAACAGTTCTATCCCAAGCCGGTATTACTCACGCTGCTATGGCAAATAATCATACAATAGATCAAGGACGAAACGGATTGACAGACACCAATCAATATCTCTTATCCTCTGGAATTACTCCGGTAGGCTACGGAGATACTTCCCCACAAAGTTGCCAGCCTGTTCTTATTAAGAAAGGAAAGATAGAAGTGGCACTTTACAACTCCGTTGCACTTCCTTTGGAAAACTGGGTATATCTGGAAAACAGCCCCGGTATCTGTCAGCAGCCGATAGAGGAACTGAAAGAAGAAATCACAAACTTCAAACGGCAGAATCCCAAAAGTTACATAGTCGTTATTCTTCATTGGGGAGTAGAATATCAGCCCCTCCCTACCCTTGTCCAAAGAAAAGGTGCACACTCGCTCATTCGCGCCGGAGCGGATGCAATCATCGGACACCATCCTCACATCATTCAAAAAGAGGAATATTACGATGGCAAACCAATCTTTTACAGTTTGGGGAATTTCGTATTCGACCAGCACAAACCGGAAACTACGCAAAGTTTAATTGTACAACTAAACTTTACAACCACAGAATGCAATGTCCAACTTCATCCTGTGGTTATTAATCATTGCAAACCGGAACTCCAATAGCCGATATTCACATAAAGCAATTATCAGATAGCTTTCCAGAAAGCCTGGAAATCACGGTATTTACCGTAACAAACCAATTCGTCCCCCTCATTTACTTTCTCATCCTCCGGCAAATTGTTTTTCACATGAAGCTCTGTCAGGGAGATCCCCAAACAATTAGTTATTTTATCCGCACGTTTCAGCCCGATAAGTTTTAAATGAAACTCTCCATCCAAATTCAGTTCATTCACAAAATATCCCACAAACTTCTTCGGTACGGTAAACTTCACTACATAATATTCCGAGTCAATACGGAAACCCTCCATATTTGTCCCGAAGTCAAGTAATTGCACCAAGTTACGTGCAGCATCTTCTTCCGGAGTCAGAATCTTCTCCAAGTTGAAAGCCTCCAATACCGCCTTATGCACACCGTCAATTGCACGGGCATAAATACGGGCTACTTTCTTCTGCTTCAGCAGGGCCACTACCCGCACAGACGCACCGAAGTTTTCGCCAATCGCCACAATCACCACATCCACACTATTCAGCGGAAGTACCGACAAAGATTGTTCGTCCGTCGCGTCAATTACAAAAGCAGTAGCCACCTTATCTTTGATTGCGTCCACACGGCTTTCGCTGATATCCGCACCAATAATTTCATGTCCCAATGCGGACAACTCTTCTGCCAACACATGACCATAATTCCCTAAACCAATAATAATATACTTCATATCTTTAGTTTATGATGATGTTATCACTCGGATAACGGTATTTTGTATTCTTTTTCTGTTTCACAATTCCAAGCATTAATGTTATCAAGCCCACTCGACCGATAAACATCAATAACGCTACCAATAATTTGCTTGCATCACACAAACTCGGAGTCAGATTCAAGCTGGAGCCTACCGTGCTAAGCGCCGAAACACATTCGAACGTCAATGCCATCAACGATGCTTGCGGTTCGAGCATACTCAAGATAAAAATAAAAAGAAATAGCACGCTCAATGACATAACCACTGTTGCATTGGAACGCCGGATAGAATCATGAGACAACTCCCTACCAAACACCTCGACACGCTCCGTACCACGCAACACAGCTACGAGATTGAGAACAACTACCGCAAAGGCATTCACTTTGACACCACCGGCAGTAGACTGCGCCCCACCTCCAATCCACATCAACACCAGATAAACCAACAACGTCTGTACACTCAGAGAGGCCAAATCGACACTGCTGAAACCGGCGGTTCGCGGACAAGTGGCATTAAAGAATGCCTGCGTCCATTTATCTGCAACAGGCATCCCCGCAAACGAAGCATTCCATTCGAAAGCGGCAATCGCCAATGTACCGATTACCAAAAGCAGAAAAGTCATTATCAGCACAATCTTCGTATTCAAATTATAAAGATGATGCACCTTGTGCCTTTCCAACTTACGGGTACGGATAAACCTCCAGAAATGACGCAGATGATATAGAACGATATCCTTGAAGTTAACCAAAATAGGGAAACCGATCCCACCCAGAATAATCAAAAAGGAAACAGAGACAAACAACCAGTTATGATTGGTCATCACCATCGGATTCCCCAAATTGCCGGAAAGCGTAGAGAACCCGGCATTACAGAAAGCCGAAATGGAATGAAAAGCAGCAAAAGCCAGTTCCTCATCCAGATTCATCCCCAATGTACCATGAATACTGAACCAGATAGCGACCATACCGATTCCTTCAATCACCAATGTAAAGCCCAATATATATAATAAGGTAGACAACAAAGAACCCAATGAATTGGAACTGACCATATCCCGGACAACCAACTGATTATAAAGAGAGGTATTTCCCATAAAGAACATCGCAAAGAAACTCGTTAATGTCATCACTCCCAAACCACCGATTTGAATCAGCAAGATTATAACAACGAGCCCTCCTGTCGTAAATGTAGTCGACACATCCACCGGTACTAGCCCCGTCACACACACCGCACTCGTAGCCGTAAACAGCGAATCGACCCAAGTAATGCCATTCACCGTACACTTTGGCAACATCAATAATCCCGTGCCAATAAGAATGATAGCCAGAAAACTGACTGCCAATATCAAAGACGGGTTGGTACGCCGCCCCAACAGACGTACCAATCCGTTGGACAGATTCAATAAAGAAAAGACCAGCAATAATATCAAATGGTAAAATTTGCCATCCAAGAACTCCCAGAACTGCAAGATAGCTCCTTCCTCCTCCGGACGATGAAAAATGACAGGTATCAAAGTCAGGTACAACAGCCCGCTCAATATCCAGGCCAATTTCCGATATTGCTTTTTAGTGCTCCTATATTCAAGCGAAATATGCAACGTTACATCAATCAGAAAGATAATCCATACAGCCTTATACAGAACTTGTATTTTCGCAATTTCATCTACCGACAACGGAAAGCCGTGTTCATAAATCACTCCGACAATTAGCGTAAGAGACGCTAAATAAGTTAAAGCCTCCACTAAGCCCAGTATAATTCGTATATAAGGTTTTAGCAGTTTATTCTGATATAACAGGAATTTATGATAAATCTTCATATCATATTTTTTATAACGTCGTGCAAACTTAATTAAAATAACAATCAAAACCGATTCTTTGTTGACAAATTTATCTGAATATTAAAAATTTTGCCTACTTTTGGCAGCAGATAATTAAAAACCACAATATTATGAGTGACAAAAGAAAACGGTATATCCTACCGGAAGAAGAAATTCCACATTACTGGTACAACATCCAGGCTGATATGGTAAACAAGCCAATGCCACCGTTGCACCCGAAAACTAAACAACCACTAAAAGCAGAAGATCTCTATCCTATCTTTGCGGAAGAGTTATGCAGACAGGAATTGAATCAGACCGACGCTTGGATTGAAATACCGGAGGAAGTACGCGAAATGTACAAATATTACCGCAGCACACCGTTAGTCCGTGCATACGGATTGGAAAAAGCACTCGGTACTCCGGCTCATATCTATTTCAAAAACGAAAGTGTAAGTCCCATCGGTTCTCACAAATTGAATTCCGCATTGGCACAAGCATACTATTGCAAGCAGGAAGGCGTAACCAATATCACTACCGAAACAGGTGCCGGACAATGGGGAGCAGCTCTTTCCTACGCGGCAAAAGTCTTCGGTTTGGAAGCGGCCGTTTATCAAGTAAAGATCAGTTATGAGCAAAAGCCCTACCGCCGTAGCATCATGCAGACGTTCGGAGCACAGGTTACTCCTTCTCCATCCATGTCTACCCGTGCCGGTAAAGATATTCTGACCGCCCACCCCAACTATCAAGGTTCATTAGGAACAGCTATTTCCGAAGCTATCGAACTGGCACAAATGACTCCCAACTGTAAATACACGCTTGGGTCGGTACTTAGCCACGTCACCCTTCACCAGACCATCATCGGTCTGGAGGCCGAAAAACAAATGGAGATGGCAGGTGAATACCCGGATATCGTGATCGGGTGTTTCGGAGGAGGTTCCAACTTTGGTGGTATCTCTTTCCCGTTCATGCGTCATAACATACTGGAAGGAAAGAAAACCCGTTTCGTGGCAGCCGAACCCGCTTCATGCCCTAAACTGACACGCGGTAAATTCCAATATGACTTCGGTGACGAAGCCGGATATACTCCGCTCCTTCCGATGTTTACATTAGGACATAATTTTGCTCCGGCGCATATCCATGCCGGTGGTCTTCGTTATCATGGCGCAGGTGTGATTGTTTCACAATTGCTCAAAGACAAATTGATGGAAGCGGTAGATATCCAACAGCTGGAATCATTCGAAGCCGGTTGCCTGTTCGCACAAGCAGAAGGTATCATTCCGGCTCCCGAATCCTGCCACGCCATTGCAGCTGCTATTCGTGAAGCTAACCAATGTAAGGAAACAGGGGAAGAAAAAGTTATCCTGTTCAACCTTTCCGGACACGGTCTGATCGATATGGCTTCATACGACAAGTATCTGGCAGGTGATTTGGTCAACTATTCATTGACGGATGAAGATATTCAAAAGAATCTGGACGAAATCGGAAATTTAGAAAAATAATAAGATTTTTAAATCATACAAATAAGCCTGGAATCATTTCCGGGTTTATTTTTTCTATCTTTCATTATACCGTATATAAAAGATTTTACTACCTTTGAAGCCATTATTAATCTTATGACCTAATAATGAGCAACCTTAAAAATATAGTCATTTGCCTGCTATTTCTGTGTTTAGGTACCCATTCCGCTTTTTCGGAAATACCGGAACCTATCAACTTCTCTTACATCTCCATCAATGAAGGATTGTCACAAAGCACTGTATTCGCCATCGATCAGGACAAACGGGGCAATATGTGGTTTGCCACTTATGATGGGGTAAACAAATATGATGGATACGCATTCACGGTTTATCAGCACAATGAAGATGATCCTAACAGCATTGCCAATGACATTTCAAGAATTGTCAAGACCGATAGTCAGGGACGGGTTTGGATAGGAACACGAGACGGTCTATCTTATTATGATGAAGAAAAAGACCAATTCAAGAACTTTTTCTATGAAAAAAAGGGCAAACGGCAACAGGTCAACGGCATCGCAGAAATCTCTCCTGAGCAATTGTTGGTAAGCACACAGGAAGGTCTGATCATGTTCGACTGCAAAGAATCCAAGTTTGTAGAAGATGCTTTCAGCACTGCCATGCACAAAATCATAGCTTCCGCTCTTTACCGGCATGGTGACATAATCTATATCGGTACGATGGAAGACGGACTTTACAGTTATTCCGTCACTCAAAAAAATCTGGAGAAAGTGACTCCTATACTGGATACCAAGCGGATTCAGGCTATTTTACAGCAATCTCCCACCCGAATATGGATAGCCACCGAAGGGGCAGGCTTATTATTGCTCAATCCGAAAACTAAAGAACTAAAGACATACCTCCATTCCTCCTCTGATCCGAAAAGTATAAGTTCCAATTACATACGTTCTCTGGCATTGGATTCACAAAACCGTCTATGGATAGGAACTTTCAATGATTTGAATATTTATCACGAAGCCAGTGACTCGTTCGTTTCATATAGCAGCAGTCCGGTAGAAAGCGGCAGCCTTTCGCAACGTTCCGTCCGAAGTATTTTTATGGATTCACAGGGAGGAATGTGGCTTGGCACCTACTTTGGCGGTCTCAACTATTACCATCCCATCCGAAACCGATTCAAGAATATACAGCGCATCCCATATAAGAACTCATTGAGTGACAATGTAGTAAGCTGTATTGTAGAAGACAAGGACAAGAATCTGTGGATAGGAACCAATGACGGCGGATTGAATCTATACAACACCAAGACACAACATTTCACCCATTACGCCTTGCAAGAAAACGAGCGTGAAATCGGTATCGGTTCCAACAATATCAAAGCTGTATATGTGGATGAAGAAAAATCATTGGTATATATAGGTACACACGCCGGAGGATTGAACGTCCTACACCGTAACAGTGGACGGATGGAAAGTTTCAATCAGCTGAACAGCGAGCTTGTCAATGAGAATGTATATGCCATCCTTCCCGACAAAGACGGTAATCTCTTATTGGGAACACTCAGCGCTTTAGTCCGTTTCAATCCGAAAGAACGCAGTTTTACAACCATAGAAAAAGAGAAAGACGGCACGCCTTTCACTTCTCAACGAATCACAATCTTATTCAGGGATTCCCACAAACGACTTTGGATTGGCGGTGAAGAGGGTATATCAGTCTTTCAACAGGAAGGACCGGAAATACAGAAAGTTACGATACTACCTGAATCATCAGTTACAAAGTTATTTACCAATTGCATTTACGAGGCTTCCAATGGTATTATCTGGATAGGCACACGTGAAGGAGTCTATTGCTTTAATGAGGAAGAAAAAACAATCAAACGATACACAACAATTAATGGACTGCCCAATAATGTGGTCTACGGCATACTGGAAGATACTTTCGGACGACTTTGGCTGAGTACCAATCGTGGTATTTCCTGTTTCAATCCGGAAACGGAAAAGTTCCGTAACTTTACAGAATCGGATGGATTACAAAGTAATCAATTCAACTCCTCCTCCTACTGCCGCACTTCCAACGGGCAAATGTACTTTGGTGGTATCAATGGTATCACTACTTTCCGTCCGGAATTGTTGCTGGACAATCCATACACTCCGCCGGTAGTAATAACCAAGCTACAGCTATTTAATAAAACGGTCCGTCCGGACGATGAAACAGGCATATTGACTAAAAACATCAGTGAAACTGAAAGTATCACACTGAAATCCTGGCAAACAGCTTTCACCATTGAGTTCGTCGTATCCAATTATATTTCAGGACAACATAATACTTTCGCTTACAAGCTGGAAGGATACGATAAAGAATGGTATTATCTGACAGACAAACGTAGTGTTTCCTACTCTAATCTGCCACAAGGGACTTATCATTTCATGGTAAAAGCCGCCAATAGTGACGGTAAATGGAACACTATCCCAACTGTACTCGAGATTATCGTACTTCCGATATGGTATAAAACATGGTGGGCTATTCTTCTTTTTCTAGCCACTTTTATCGGCTTCATCACTTTCGTTTTCCGTTTCTTCTGGATGCGCAAAAGCATGGAAGCTGAACTGGAAATAGAACGCAGAGACAAAGAACATCAGGAGGAAATCAACCAGATGAAAATGCGTTTCTTCATCAATATCTCCCATGAACTTCGTACCCCATTGACTCTTATCCTGGCTCCTCTGCAGGATATCATCAATAAGATAAGCGATCGTTGGACACGAAACCAATTGGAATATATCCAACGAAACGCTAATCGTCTGCTACACCTTGTCAATCAGTTGATGGATTATCGCCGTGCCGAACTCGGAGTATTCGAATTAAAAGCCAAGAAAGCGAACGCTTACCAACTGATACAAGAAAATTTTTTGTTTTATGATAAACTGGCACGCCACAAAAAGATAACTTATACTCTCCACTCCGATCTGGAAGATAAAGAGGTACTTTTTGATCCTAATTATCTGGAATTGATAGTAAACAACCTGCTTTCGAATGCTTTCAAATATACAGAAAGCGGGCAAAGCATTACTGTCACGTTGAAGGAAGAAAATAATTATCTAGTGTTGCAAGTCAGTGATACCGGTATCGGTATTCCTATCAATAAACAGGGAAAAATATTCGAGCGTTTCTACCAGATCGAAAGTGAACATGTAGGAAGTGGTATCGGACTTTCATTGATACAACGTCTGGTCGAACTACATCACGGACATATCGAACTGGATAGCGAAGAAGGAAAAGGAAGTACGTTCTCCGTCTATCTGCCACAGGATATAAGTATCTACAAGCCCTCCGAACTGGCTGCTAACGGCAATAAGAGCGAGGAGGAACAGGTATATTCCACCAATTCCAAAGAAATGTATTTCATCGACACGGAAAAGGTGGAGAATGAAGCTATAGAATCCGGTGACAAAAAGCGAGGAACCATTCTCATCGTAGAAGACAACAATGAAATCCGGCACTATCTAAGTAGCGGGCTTGCCGAACTGTTCAATATATTAGAGGCAGGAAATGGCGAAGAAGCATTAGAGAAATTGAAAGGAAATGAGGTAGATATTATCGTGACTGATGTGATGATGCCTGTTATGGATGGTATCAAGTTATGCAAAAATGTGAAACAGAACATTCCGACCTGTCACATTCCGGTAATTATGTTATCAGCCAAAAGCGAAACAAAAGACCAGATGGAAGGTCTGCAAATGGGTGCGGACGACTACATCCCCAAACCTTTCTCTCTTTCGATCCTGACCACGAAGATACAAAATATGATGCGTACACGCAGACGTATGCTTGAACGTTATTCCAAGTCTTTGGAAGTAGAACCCGAAAAGATCACGTTTAATGCCATGGACGAGGCTTTGCTTAAACGTGCCGTAAGTATTGTAGAAAAGAATATGGACAATATCGAGTTCTCCACCGATGAGTTTGCCAGAGAAATGAACATGAGCCGCTCCAACCTGCACTTGAAACTGAAAGCGATTACCGGTGAATCCACGATCGACTTTATACGTAAGATTCGTTTCAACGAAGCTGCCAAACTATTGAAAGACGGACGTTATACCGTAGCGGAAGTCAGTACAATGGTAGGATTCAATACCCCGTCTTACTTTGCTACAAGTTTCAAGAAATATTTTGGATACCTTCCGACAGAATACATTAAGAGGACAAAAGGATAAGTCCGAATCCAAAAATGCTCGAAATTTGTTCTCAGATAAATGGAGGAAGCAATATGATAGAAAGAGCATTACAACAAACCATTCATGAGTTCCTCGTTCGACTTAGCCAATAAAGTAAATGAGCCTCTTACCGGAAGAAAATGGGAATATAGTTACACATCCCGGTTCGGAAAGTGAAATTCTGAAGTTACTATCAGACAGCTACCTATATAAAGATATTTTAGATTGGGGACACATCAAAAAGGCAGACAAGATTGTAAAACTCCTTCAAGCACTGGCTTTTCAAATAGGCTCTGAAGTCTCTTATAATAAATTACTCCGGAGAATATAGAAGATTTTTTATTATAAAACAGCAATATGAACCTCTCTTTCATCGCCTGTGACATTTTTGTAGTTATTCTAAGTATTATAGGGGGAAATACAAAAATGTTGCAATCCTCATTATCAAAGGTTTAAGTCCAAAAGCAGGGGTAAAATAGAATAAGTTTACAAAAAACAACAGGATGTTTTCGCTTTTTTCCAAGAGAAAAGTGCATTTTTTCATTAGTGCATTACAGTTGTGTAACCGATAAGTTACACTTGTCTTTCCATATGGTTACACAACAGCAACCAGTCGATTACTCAACTCCAACTCATTAACTCTATCAGACGAACTTATCAAAAGACCAAGATGTTTTGCATAATACAAGTAGACGAGATTATTAATACTACAGCACAATTTTACAAAATGCAACGGCCTTTTCCACGTATCAAACAGGAACATTGCACAAAATTGAAATACTATTCAATAAAATTATCCATAATCAGGCTACTTTACTCCATATATTTGCAGACAGAAGTTACGAAAAGAGTGTAATTTATTGGAAATGAGCATTGGGTAATCGCTCATAATAGTAATAGGTTACGAATTAGTTAGTTATCTACTGCATTATTCTTCTGTGCGTTGCGTAACCTTCAAAGAACTCTTCGTATGCAAAAGTAACAATAAAACGGGAGATTTAGAAATGAATCTCCTGATTTTTTCTTCTCACACAAGTTTTTCCGTAAAAGCGATTTTATCCGTCAGCACACCATCGCCCAAAAAGATTTTGAACGAACGTGTGCCGACTGCCGCATAAGCGGAGAAAAGGGCTTTGCCTCACGCCTAAACAATAGTTTAGACTGATGAGACAAGGCCCCTTTCTTTTGTGCTTATGCCAAAGAGGTGCTTTTACGGGGTTTTGACGATTTTTCTTTTTTCGTTGTCCTTTTGAGCCGGAAGCGGAAAGCCGTGTATGACCGCACATTCCATAAATGGAACAAGCCGTCACTCACGGCAGACAAACCGGGAAGAATGATTTTATCCATCCGACCAAACACGTTTGGCCAAACAGATAAAAACATACTTCCTTGCCGATGGTTTGCTCGGTTTCACGCTACCGGCTATGTTCTTTTCTGTTGGGGATGTCTTTTTCACGGATTTCTCTTTTGAAGTTTTCCTGTCTAATCTGCCTCCACTTCCGTTTACCTCCATTTTCGCGCCTTTCAGTGAGCCGCATCAGGCAGTCATTTTCGTGCTGGGTGCAAAGGTAACTCCGGGATTGTACGGGAAAGCAAGGTCAAGCCTCCTGTTTTCTGGAAAAATCTCCAGCCTTTCGGGTAGTATTTTTCCGAAAAACCTTGCATTCCCTAATCCCTACCTTTTTAAGCACCCGAAACGAAAACGACCGATGCGACAGAAAGACGCATTAAAAAAAATGTCGGATAAACGAGAAGCAGATAAGATAGTTTGAAACTCAACTCCCTCAGCTCTTGAATCCGCATTAAAAAACAAAAAATCAAAAACAAAACGGATATGAGAACGGCAATAGCAACAAAATTCGTGGCATGGGAAGTACCAAGTTTGGAGAACCTGCAAGGCAGCAAGGTGTACGGACTTCGCACCAAACTGAACAATGGTGAGAAATTGAGCCGAGAGGAAAAGGATTGGCTTACACGCAACGTGAACAGCAACACCTATTTCAAGAGCGCAGTACCCTTGCAAGGTTGGATGTTTGACTTTTCCGACATTCTCCGAACCTACATTGTAAAGCAGTATGGACATTGGGCGGAATACAAGGCTACCGACAAGACCGCACTCCGCAGTTTCCTATACGGCAGGATAGACAGCATCGTGGAACTTAACAAATGATACGGCTATGACAGCAACGGTAAATTTCAGACAAATGGCGCAATACATAGGGCTTGCGATATGCACCCTAATCATGCGCACCGCCTTTTGGGTGTCCGGCATCCTTTGGTACATCGTCAGAGAGATAATAAACGGAGTGTTCCGAGTGGCAATAGGGGTAATCGTGGCTATTCTTTCCGTTATCCTGTTCTTCGGCTTCATTCTTTGGTTATTCACCCTTTAATCCCTACCGACATGGCAAAGAGAAGAAGCAAGACAGTGGAGCAACAATGCAGATACTACGAGGTGGGCAACATCTTCGAGTACATGGTGGAAACATACCTCAACGGCAATATGTCCGTGTTCCGTGGACTCTACCACGAACTGAACAAGGACGCACGGAAGGACTTTATAGACTTCCTATTGAGCGAGGTTGAGCCGATTTATTGGAGGGAGATTTTGAAACATACTATTTGACAACTCATAAAAACGACAGCGATATGAAAGGAACAGACCATTTCAAGAGAACGATACAGATGTATTTGGAACAACGTGCGGAGGAAGACACGCTCTTTGCGAAGAACTACCGCAATCCAGCCAAGAACATTGACGATTGCGTAACCTACATTCTGAACTATGTGCAGAAAAGCGGTTGTAACGGCTTCACGGACGGAGAGATATACGGACAAGCAGTACACTACTATGACGAGAACGAGATTGAGGTGGGCAAGCCTATCCAATGCCAAGTGGCGGTGAACCACATTGTGGAACTCACGGCAGAGGAAAAAGCAGAAGCACGTCAGCAGGCAGTCCGCAGATACCAAGACGAGGAACTCCGCAAGTTGCAGAACCGCACCAAGCCGACAAAGGCGAAAACAGAAACCCAAGTTCAACCCTCATTATTTGATTTTGGCTTATGAAACCGAGAAACAAATTTGAAAAAGCAGTTCTTGCCCAAAGCAAGAAACTACGCCCGATAACCCCGATACAGATAAATTGGGCATTCCGTAATTGCGTGGAGCATTATGCACACCGCTTGCCGAAAGGTCGTACCACTTGTATGGATTGCGGTCATAGTTGGGTAATGACGGAGCAGACCGAGCATTGTACGTGTCCCGAATGTGGAGCAAGTTTGAAAGTCTGCCTCACCTATCAGCGCAAGGTAAGACAAAAGCAGTATTTCACAACCCTTACCACAAGCGGAGAATACCAAGTGCTACGAATGTTCTTGCTTGTCGTGGGTATGGAGAAAGGGGTTAATGCCAAGTCCTATGCCCTTGAAATCGGGCAGTATTGGTGGAATGAACAAGGGCGTAAGGCTGTTGTTGCCATTCCACGCACATTGGGATGCTACATCGACACGTTCTCATTCGCTTCTCCTTTTGCTATCCGCAATGACAATGAAGCGTACCGCCATATCTCATATTCCCCGATATATCCAAGATATAAGGTGTTGCCGACGCTCCGCAGAAACGGCTTTAACGGCAATTTCCACGACATTGTACCCACCAAACTAATACCGGCATTATTGTCGGACAGCCGTGCGGAAACGCTGTTGAAGGCAGGGCAATATCCCATGTTGCGCTACTATCTGTACCACTCTTTCAATATTGGAGAGTATTGGGCTTCAATCAAGATATGTATCCGCAACGGCTATACTATTGAGGACGGCTCAATGTGGCGTGACACCATAGACCTCCTGCGTCATTTCGGCAAGGACACAAACAGCCCGAAATACGTTTGCCCTGCCGACCTCAAAGTTGAACACGACAAGTTGGTGGCAAAGCGCAACCTGCAAAGGAAACATGAGCGGACTGAACAGCAACGCAGGAAAGCGATTGAGGACGAGAAACAATATCTGAAAGCTAAGGGCATATTCTTCGGACTTGCCTTTACCGACAGCCTTATTTGCGTCAAAGTCATAGAGAGCGTGGAAGAAATGGCAGAGGAAGGAAGGACGATGCACCATTGTGTGGGCGGTTACCACAAACGAAAAGACTCCCTTATCCTATCCGCCACCATTGACGGAAAACGAATTGAAACGATAGAGGTGTCACTAAAAACTTTTGAGGTGGTGCAGTGTCGTGGCGTATGCAACGAGAACTCCGAATACCACGACCGCATCATCGCCCTTGTGAACAAGAACGCCAACCTTATCCGCCAGCGGATGAAAGCGGCATAATATCGACATCTAACAACTAACATTATGGAAGTAAGATTTGAAAGCATGGTTTTCCTATGGGATGATAAAATCCCCACGATGTTCCTTGAATTTATGAACCTCCTCACTCTTTGTCAGAGTGAGGAGCAATTAAGGGCGAGCGTCAAGGACTTTGCCGAGAAACACGAACTTGACAAGTTCTTCCTTTACGGCTTCGGCTCTCATCATTTCTACCTGCACCAACGCTACACGAGCGACCCCGAAATGGTGATGCAACACAGAGTGCTGTCTGTACATTTCTAATCATCTAAATAACAACGACTATGGCAACAAAATGACAATTAACGGAGTAAGCACCTGCCAATCGGCAGGAACGGAGAACTACGAGAAATTCCAAACGGGTATCGACAGACGCAAACGCACCCTTGTGCAATACGACTACCGCCACACGGACGGGGAACTTTTCTCTTGTGTCAAACCCACATTAGACGAATGTCGAGCCGCACGGGACAAGTGGCTAACGGCAAAGGAAAGGAAGGAGGAGAAGCGATGAACGAAGCAGGCTACCAAACGCTGATAGTCAAATTCAGCGAACCCATTACGGCATTGGACGGCATCTTTGACGATGCCGAAGCGTGGGGAGTTGATACCCTAAAGGGGTGGATAGACAGCTATGAAAGCAGCCGTTTCACTGCCATTGACAGCCATACGGCAGTCATCACGAGCGAGTATAGCATGGAATGTCTGAAAGAGTGGCTGGAAAAATGCACACCCATAACCGAGAAAACAGAATTTTGAACATTGGGGCGGTGTCCGCACCGCCCGAACCATAAACCTAAAAGACAACGGATATGATAGCAAAGACAATTTTAGAGCAGATTGGCGGCAGACGCTTTGCCGCCATGACGGGAAGCAAAGACTTCACAGACATGGGCAACGGCTTGCGCATGAGCCTTGCGAGGAACAAGACCAGTGCCAACCGCCTTGACATCATCTATGACGGAGGGGCAGACCTATACAATATGCGTTTCTACCGCAAGACGTTCAGCAAAAAGACATTCGAGAGCAGGACGAAGGACATTGAAACGCACGAGGGGATATATTGCGATATGCTGGAGGAAATGTTCACGATGGTAACGGGACTTTACACCCGCTTTTGAGGGGTGGGCGGCAAAAGCCGCCTACTTTCTTTCATGAGCATGATGGCGGATAAGAAAGTAGGCAAAGAAACCTTTGTACCAATCTACGATAGTATTCACAAAAACAAGTTTTAATCATGGAAACAATCAGACAGAACGGAAAAACCATCTTGTACAGCAACGACGGCATAAGCATAAAGATGGTTTTCAAGAACCTTACGGGCAGGAATTTTCAAGGTCAGGAATATACAGACTATATCCGGCATATCGCAATCGGCAGCATGGGATTTTCACCCGGTATCATAGAGCATTGCAGGGACGGTGAGGTTGCAGGCAAAGGGACAATCCCGAATGTATGAAAACTGAAACTCCGATGAAGTTGGCGGCTTCATCGGAGTTTCTTTCGTCAGACACTTATTCTTTATGGTACATACAGCAGCGCAAACTCAGCCTTCCTTCGTTTGAGCAGCATGGCGTGGCGTTTCCCCTTATAGTTACAGAAAGCGATATACTCCCGGTAGATGTTCCTGTCACCCGCCTCCAGCTTTCGGATTAGCGTGCTTTTGGGTATCTTCCCACTCCCCAAAAGACGGTACGGACCGACATTGTAGGCGAGCGTGGCAAGCAGAAGCGAATCCTTCCCGAACTGCTGGAACATCGCGCAGAACTTCCGCAGGTCTTTTCGCAGAAGCGCGTCCGCCTGCCGCTTCGTCATGGTGCGTGCCGAATACCTTTCCCCCGGCTGCAACCGATGTCCATATCCTACATACGGGTGATGTTTTTCCGAATGCCAGCCCTCAAAATACTTCGTGCATCGCACCGCCCTCTCAAATGGTGGCAGCCGGTAGATAGCCGCCTGCCCGTCCGTTCCCTCATGGCGTCTGTTCCGTGCGGACACGGAACAGACCGCCAGAAGCGAACAGAGGATAGCCATGAATACACGCATCATCGTGTAAAGGGCTTGAAGTTCCCGATGGGGACAACAGTGATAACCCCGTCATCCTTCACGTTTCGGTTGTTGAAGTCAAATTCCAACTCATAGGAGTTGCCGAAATTGTCCTCCACTACCACGATGAAGTTGTGCGCCTCGTCACCTTGCGCCGTGTAGTACAGCCGGAACTTCTCGTTTTCGAGCAGGTAGCGGTCATTGGGCAGGAAAGTGATGCCGTTGTCCATTTTCAGTGTGCCCTCACCCTCGAACTGGAAATACCGGATGGTATAGAGGGTATTGGCGAAATCGCCCGTTTTCTTCAGCTCACAGCGGATTTCCACCGTCTGCCCCTTTGTGACCTTGTTCGGCACGGGCATGGTTTCCACCGTGAAGGGATAGGATTGCTGGATGTCCATATCGTCGTCGCACGATACGAATGTGAATGACACTGCGGCGAACAGGCAGAGTGCCAACGCCTTGAAGATTGATGTTCTCTTGTTCTTGTTGTTCAGTATGTTCATTATTCTTTGATTTTTAGATTGTTGTTCTTTTGTTGTTTTCTTGATACTTGTTGCAGGTACTCGTTCAAGTCCTTGCAGCCTTGATAGATGCCGGAACGGTCTGTCACCTTTCCTCCGTAGCGTGTCCGCAGGGCTTCCATTGCCCTGCGTCCGGCTTCGTCTCGGTCGAGGTAACAGTCGATGCGCTCGTACCCGTCCAGATGTTTCAAAGCCTTTTCCACGTTGGCGACGGAGTTCAGCACAAGGCAGTCACCCGTTGCCAAACCGAGCGTGACGGCGGACAGGAAGTCCATAAAGCCCTCGAACACGCTGCACACGTCCGCCGGGATGTCCCCCGCCTTGACCAGCGACACGTCCTTTGGTGGTACGCAACCCTTGAAACGGCGGCTTCGGGTTTCATAGCCGCCCGACACGTTCGGAAAGCCGACGGCAAAGTACCGCTTACCACGCACGCCGTAGTTCAGGCGGCAGCAGTGGCGGGATGCAACGGCATAAGGGATGCCTCTTTCCTTCAAATACTCCGTCAGCGGAGAGCGGAGCAGCGGGACGGCTTCCACTCCCTCAAAGGCAGGTTCGGACGGTTCCGGCAGGTACAACGGCTTTTCTGCTGCGGCAAGCGGCATACGGGCGGTTTCCGCTATGAATCTCGCCTGCGCCATGAAATCCCCGCTTCGGGTAAACTCCCCGACAAGCGTGAAGATGTCGCCGCCCTTGCCCAAGCCGAAGTCGTACCAGAGCTGTTTCGCCACGTTCACACGGAAGGAGGGCGTGCGTTCACTGCGGTATGGCGCACGATACCACAGCTCGTTTCCGCTCCTTCGGACAGGCTCATGTCCCAGCCGTGCGAGAAAGTCCGCAATGGGTATCTGCCTCATATTCTCAATGTCCGTCCGTTCCATGCGACGTGTCAGTTGATGATTATCTTGACGCCCGCCCCGAACTGCGTATGGAACTTCCGTGTGTCGCCACCCCACAGCAGGCGCTCCCGGAGGTTGGCGAGCAGGGCGATACGGTCAGCCACGTAAAACTCCACATCGAGCGTCAGCGCACCGCCGTAGATGAAGGCGTCCCGGTCATGGAGCGTGGAGCCGTCATGCAGCACTTTCTCGCCCCAATTCACCGACTCATATCCGGCGAGAGCCGAAGCCCCCGCATAGACGAACACTATTTTACGGGCGTCGGAGAGTATCTTGAAATAATAACCGCCCTCCGCCGTGAACTGCGCCACAGGTATGGCGGTATCCTTGTACGGGTTGTTCTTCAAGAGGTATTCGCCACCGAACACCCACTTGTTACCGTTCTTCGTGTAGGTGGAGAGAGCCGCCCCGAAACTGTAACCGCCATTGTTGCCACTTAAACGCATACCGTCCACAAGGTTAGCTCTCAATTCGATGCCCTGCATCTTCGGCAGGCATCGCTGGGCGTGCGCCTGCCCCGTGAACAGGGCAAGCGACGCGATGATGATTGCGATGTACTTTCTCATGGTCAGCGCACTTGAAGTTCGTTGATGGTATTGGCACGTACCAAGTCCTCGTTTTCAATCACGAAAGACTGGTGACGCCCCCCGTTCTTCTCGTTGAGTTCCACCACGAGGCATTTGTCGTCGGGAATGGTGAACTTCGCCATCGTGAATACCGTGCGCTCGCTCTTCTTGCCCGGCACGAGTGTGGCGTAATTCTGCGCACGGAGCGGCAGGATAATCTGCTCCTGCACGGCGGTACGCTTCGCCACCTTCTTGTCCACGATTTTCCATGTGATGTAGTCCACATCGAAAGGCACGTTGCTCTGGTTCTTTATCTCCGTGTGGAAATAGAGTAACCCATTATGCGTGTAGATACCTTTCAGCAGGTACTGGATGCCGAATCGCTTGCAGCCGATGTGCTTCACCTCACGCTTGTTCTGCTTGTGGATGGACTTCATGATAAGGCGCACCAGCATCGGGCTTTCGCTGCCCAGTTCCTTCAGGTAGATTTCCTGCGCGTTGTTCGGGCGGTTCACCTTCTCGCCGTCATGGATGAAGTCGCACATCTCCACGTTGAGAAGCAGCGGTTCGGAGGCGTACTTCACGTTAAAAGTATAGAAACTCCCGTCCTCCGTGATTACCGACATATTGGTTTCGTTCGGGAAGTTACGCACGGTAGCTTTCACGCGGATGACGTTCTCCGCTCCGTCGGCTTTACCCGCAATCAGGTCGGGCGAGCCTAAATCGACGTAGCGCACCTCCGAGGGGAAAATGACGTGGACGGTCTTGTCGTAGGTCACTTCCAATCCGTGCGGGGGAACCATGCGGTCGAAGGTCAGCTTCTTTGTCAGCCCGTGATACAGATCGCCGTCCGCCTCCTTCTGCGGATAGACCTCCTTTGTCAAGGTCGGTTGTTGGCTTTGCCTTCCTCCTCCTTGCGAGGCATAGTCAAGCGAGCTTGTCTCTGCTCTCGCTTCGTTCGTCGGTTCACTTCCGTTGTTCTCTCCAACGGTTACGTTCTCCTGCGCGTTGGCAGTTATGATGCCCATAGCGAGGGCAAACATGATGATTACTTTTTTCATTCTACTTTGGATTTTAGTGGTAAATAAAAATTTGGTTGTTGTTTTTTTAGTCGTTGATTGTTATTGTTTTCAATCTCTGTCCTGATATAGCATGACCTTGTATCCGGATTTCAGATGCACCTTGACGGTACGCATCTTCTTGGCGATATACTGGCTCGTGCCTTGTATCAGCCCCTTGCCCAAGTCGGAGGCGAGCTGCGCCCCTGCGTTGGTGGAGATATTAATGCTGCTGCCCAGCGAGCCGCCCATGTTGGCGGCAACCTCCCTGACGGCGTTCATCTCCATCGAGTTTGGAATGAAGATGCCGGGCTGTCCGTCCGTGTCATACACCGCCAGTTCTACCGGGATAATCGTACCTGCGTACTCCAGCGAAGTAATTTCAATATCGAGTCGTTCGCCCTGAATCTTTGCCGTGCCTACCACCACTGCATTGCGGGGTATGATTTTGTCCGCCACTGCCATCGGCTCCAGCAGCCGTAATCTTACCGCCTGCCCGTCAGTCACACTCTGCGCCCCATAGACACACGCCGATATGGTGTTCCTGTCCGATACAGTCGTGACACCCACCGCCGTATTGAAACTGCGGTTGCGCTCCTGCGAGAAGGAGGCGACAAACTCAGCGTTGCTCATCGGCTGTGAGAGCGAAGATACCACCTGATGCGTTACCTGCCTGACAGGTGCAGCCGTGTTCTTTCCGGCTTTCTGCACGGGGTAAGGCTCTGCCGCCTGTCCGACAGGTGGCTGTGTGCCGTTCTGCCCGCCCATGTACTTCGCCGCCAGTTCATAGGACTTCTCCATGAGTGCCACTTGGTCATCCATAGCGGATGCCTTGCCTTTCTCGGTTTCCAGTTCCGATTCCAGCGAGGCGATACGCTCTAACAGTTCGTCCATTTCCGCGTTGTCGTTCTTCGGCTGCTCATAGAAGTTGCCGAGCGTGGTATTGAGGTCGCGGTAGGCAGCTGCGGAGGATTGGATGGTTTTCGGAGCGGATGATTTTGCTGTTGCATCTTCCGCATTTCCGGGATTAGCAAGGTCGAAGTCCCTGCCGCCGTCCGTTTCCGCCACCTCGCGGTCGAACATATCGCCCAGTTCCTGCATGGCGCGGCTGCGGTTCTCCTGCCGTTCCTCCATTGCTCCCTGTTCGTAGGCTTTCGCCTTGTCGCCGATGATCTGGCGGTTCGCCTTGTCAGCGTCGGGCATTTCGATGTTGTAACCACCCGTTCCCGGTTGCTGCTCCTTGTCGGAAGACGGGGCGAATATCAGCCACATAGCACCGATGAATACCAGCACTATAGCGGGCAGCACTATCATTTTCTGACGTTTCAGCCTTTGGGCTTCGGTCAGCGGCTTGCGCTCCTTCTTCGGTTTCCCGTTGTCGGGAGCCGCCTTGTTCTCGTTTTTAGGTTCATTCTTCGTCTGTTCCATATAAATAAGGTATTACATTATGATTGTTGTCCGGCTTTATGGACAGTTCCACCTGTCCGGCATGGTCTGTTACCATCCGGCTGCCGTCATTCCTGCCGATTTCATAGACGGCTTTGCCGAAGGTGTAGAGGGCAAGCACCGCAAAGGCGGCGAGCATCGCCAGCACGATGCGCCTGCGTGTCTTCGGGGGCAAACCGTCCAGATAGCCTTTGAGCCTTGCCACCAGCATTTTCTTTTTGTCGTGGAGCTTCCAGTACGCACGCCAAAATGATTTTTTGATTTTCTTCATGTCCGTTTACCTTTTGATGGTTTGTAAATCCTTGTTCTCGATGATGGTGAATCCCTCGATGGTGAAACCGTTGGGATTGTCGTCCGAACGGGACGAGTTCAAGAGGCGGCACGTAGTCACGAGGCTGCGCTCGGTGACGTTGCTCTGCCGGATGATCTTCTGCGTGGCGTAGGTCACGGCACGGTAGGGATAGCCGTTGAAATCGCACACCACGCTGTCCACCTTCAACACCTGATTGATGTTCCCGGCGATGATGCGGTTGTAGTACCCCTTCTCGGCAAAGTCCGAATAGTAGTTGTACACGCTTTTGTCCGCTAATAGCAGGGCGCGTTTCACGTTATGCTCTATCGCGCTCTTTTCGGGTGAGAGCGTGAAGAACAGCTCGTGGAAACGGCGCACGTGTTCCCTCGCTTCTGCCGGACGGTTCTGCGACAAGTCTTGCGAGAGAGCCAGCATCAGCGACTTGCCGTTGTCCAGCACGTAAATCTTTTCCCGTTGCCGCTCCGCGAAGCGGTAGGAACTCCACACGCTCCATACCGTTATTACGGCACACAACGAGAGGAAGACGATACCGAACAGGCGTATCTGCCTGAACGATGATTCGATGTTTTTAAGTGACTTAAATTCCATTGTTGTTTATTCGTTTTTAATTGTCAGTTGATTATTTCAGCAGCTTCCCGACACGTCCGACCACGTTTCCTGCGGCTGCGCCCGCCACGCTGCCCGCCATACTTCCGGCTCGTCCTGCCGTCTGGTTCACGTTGCGACCGTAGCTTCCCATGCCTCCGGCTTGGATAATCCAGCCTGCTACCGTGGGGATGGTGAAGTAACCAATGATGCCGATTATCATGAAGACGATGTACACCCCGTCGCTCGAATCCAGCGAGAAGTTCGGGTCAGCCTGCATCCGTTCGATGTCGCTTTGCAGCATCAGCACTTGTATCTTCGCCAGTATGGTGCTGAACATATCCGACACGGGCAGCCACAGATAGACCTGTATGTAGCGGCATATCCACTGTGTAAGCGTGCTTTGGAAGCCGTCCCACACCGATATGGCGAAGGCTATCGGACCGAGTATCGCCAGCACCACGAGGAAGAACGTGCGGATGGTGTCTATCACGAGGGCGGCGGCTTGGAACATCAGTTCCAGTATCTCGCGGAAGAAGTCGCGGATGCCCTTCTTCATGTTGTACATCCCGCGCTCGATGTACATCCCCGCCATCGTCACCATGTCGCCGGGCGACCAGCCCAGTTCTTCCAGTTGTTTGTCAAACTCCTCATTTGACACGAGGTAGGCGGTTTCGGGATTGCGCATCATCGCTTCGTACTCCAGTTTGTCCTTCTGCTCACGGTATCGGTTCATGTCCAGCGTTTCCGCCTCCAGCATCTTTGCCGTACCCTGCACGACGGGCGACATGATGCTGTTTATCGTACCCAGTACCACCGTCGGAAAGAACATGATGCACAGACCGATAGCGAACGGGCGGAGCATAGGGAACACGTCTATCGGTTCGGCTCTCGCCAGCGACTGCCATACCCGGTAGGCCACATAAAAGAGTGCGCCCAGCCCGGCGATGCCTTTCGCCACGCCCGCCATGTCCCCGCATAGCGGCATCATCTGTTCGTAGAGCGAGCGCAGAATTTGGTGAAGGTTGTCGAAATTCATAGGCTACCAATATCTTTCGTTCATGTTCCCGTACAGCCCCATGATGCGGTCAAGGTCGTTTTTCTTCTTCGCACGCAGGTAACTCACGCTAATGTTCTTGTTGGTGTAGTAGCTCACGAGGTTGCGGTAACGCTTCATTTTGGAGTAGCAGCGTTCCACCACGTCCATGCGCTCCTTGTCCGTCATGGAGAGCGTGGTGATATTCACCACATTCTTCAGTTCCGTCAGCACATCGTTGGATTCCTCCAATAACTTGGTGTAGCCAAAGGCGATGGCTCCCAGTTCCTCCACCGTGAAGTTGTCGTCACGCATCATCTTCTGGAAACTGGTCACATAGGTGTCGGTGATGTCACCCACCATCAGAATGGTCTGCTGCACCTTCCGGGCGTCCTTTACCAGATTGTTCACGGATTTGAGTGCGTCGTAATACTTCTTGCCCTGTTCGTAAATCTTCACGGTCTCTTGAAAATTTTTTATCATATTCTGGGCGGTCGTGGAAGTGTGTACCACGTTCTTCGAGGTGTTCACGATGCTCTGCGCGATGTTGGACGGGTCTATCACCGCCCACTGTGCGCTTGCCCTGCCGACTGCAAACAGGCACAGGCAGATAATAAGTGTTATTCTTGTTCTCATGTTACTTTGGATTTTAGTGGATTTCATTATTTATTGCTCGCCTATCGGATGGTCCGGTTTCGGGTTCACACGCACGTAGTCCCCGTTCGGCGAGAAGGTCAGGATGTCCGTCGCCTCGTTGTAGGACACGTCGATGCGGAATCCGGTGTTCATGAACAGATTGCCGTTCTCCTCCTGCAAGAGATAGGTTTCCGGCTTCAGCTTGCGGCGGATGCCGCTCCGCTTGAATACCGTCACCTTATAGGCTTCGCCCTCCTTGTAGATAAGCACGTCGGGCTTGCCCTCCACACTCTCCCAGTTTCCGCAAAGCAGGTCGCGTCGGTTGTCCGTTATGTCGCAGGATTGCAGCACCATGACCGCCAGCCCGATTAAACACTTGCTGACTTGCAGCATTTTCGTTCTTGATATACTCATACGCATTTTCTTTTTTAGTTGATGAATCTGTTTCTATTTATTCCTTTTTTCTCCGCCTTTCGGCAAGCTGCCGGATGACGGCTTCAATGTCGCCGCCCAACTGTTCCGCCAGACGGTAAACCTCTACTTTTTCCGTTTCTTCGGTGGTGTACGCCAGATACTCTTCAGCACTAACTTCGGTGGCATAGACTGCCGACTGCGTGCCGCCCAGTCCTATCCACACTTCCTTGTAGAGCCTTGACGGGTTGTTCGCCATGTTGATGGAGAGTATCTGCGACTTCTCTTTCTCCGTCAGACCCAACAGGGACTGTATGGCATCAAACTTGTTCATGTACTTCCGCTGGTCAAGGAGTATCTTGCAGTCGGAGTTGTTGATGATGCTCTCCTTGACGACGGGCGAGGAAATGATGTCGTCCACCTCCTGCGTCACCACGATTGCCTCCCCGTAATACTTGCGCACGGTCTTGTACATATAGCGCAGGTACTCAGCCATGTTCGCCGAAGATAGAGCCTTCCAAGCCTCTTCCACTATCAACTGTTTCCTTACGCCTTTCAATCGGCGCATCTTGTTGATGAAGGCTTCCATGATGATGATGGTCACCACAGGGAAAAGCTCGCGATTTTCCTTTATACTGTCAATCTCGAAGACGATGAACCGCTTGCCGAGCAGGTCGATGTTCTCCGTGGAGTTGAGCAGGAAGTCGTAGCGTCCGTCCCGGTAATACTGCCGCATGGTGGTGAGCATATTGTCGATGTTGAAGTCGGACTTCTCCACCTTTATCTCACGTTCCGCCAGTTCGCGGCGGTAGTCGTCGCGCATATACTCGTAGAAGGTGTTGAACGAGGGGACGATGCTCCGGTCAGCCCTGATACGCTCGATATAGGCGTTCACCGCACTGCCCAGTTCGCCGCTCTCCGTCTTCGTCACTTTGTCGTCCTCCGACTTCCAGAGCGTCAGCAGCAATGTCTTGATGCTGTCCTTTTTCTCCACGTCGAACACGTAATCATCGGTGTAGAACGGGTTGAACGAAATCGGTTTCTCCTCCGTGTAGGTGAAGTACACGCCGTCCGCCCCGTTTGTCTTGCACCGGATCATCTCGCACAAGCCCTGATAGGAGTTTCCCGTGTCCACCAGCACCACGTGCGTACCCTGCTCGTAGTATTGCCTCACGAGGTGGTTCATAAAAAAGGATTTGCCGCTGCCCGAAGGACCCAACACGAACTTGTTGCGGTTGGTCGTGATACCCCGCTTCATCGGCAGGTCGCTGATGTCGAGGTGCAACGGTTTTCCCGTAAGCCTGTCCACCATCTTGATGCCGAAGGGCGAGAGCGAACTGCGGTAGTTGGTTTCCTCCGTGAAGAGGCACACCGCCTGCTCGATGAATGTATGGAAACTCTCTTCCGCCGGGAAGTCCGCCGCGTTGCCGGGCATCGCCGCCCAGTAGAGCGTCGGGCAGTCGATGGTATTGTGGTGCGGCACGCACTCCATGCTTGCCAGCTGGCTGCCCACATCGTTCTTGATATGCTTCAGTTCCTCCGCGTCATCGCTCCACGCCATGACGTTGAAGTGCGCCCGTACCGAGGTCAGCCCGTAGGAATGGGCTTCGTTCAGGTACTGGTCTATCCACTCGCGGTTGATGCTGTTGCTCCGGCTGTATCGGGATAGCGACTGCATATTCCTTGCGGACTTCTCGAACTTCTGCAAATTTTCCTCGCTGTTGTCGATAATCACATACTGGTTATAGATGTGGTTGCAGGAAAGCAGCAGCCCCACGGGGGAGGCGAAGGAGAGGCGACAGTCCGAGCGGTCGGTGGAGAGTTTCTCGTAGCGGATGTCGGTAGCCACCTTTCCTGGCATATCCTCCGCGTCGGAGAGGGTGTGCAGGCACAGGCGGTTGTCACCGATACGCATTTCTTTTGCCGAGAGGTCGATGTCCTGCAAGGTCGTGTCGCCTTCGGGCATGAGCGAGAAGTAACGCTCTATCAGCCCGGCGGACTTCTCCGTCCCGACAATCTCGTCGGTGGAGAGGCGGCGCAGCCTCACAAAGCCGCTGTCGTTCATGATGCGCTCGAACTGTTCGGCGGCCTCCATGAACTTCCCGGCGGTTTCCTTGTCCAGCTCCTTCGGGATGATATGTCCCCGGCACAGCGTACTGAAGTTGCTCTGCATACGGTTACGTTCTTTCGTCGTCTTGGTCAAGTAGAGATAGCAGGAGTGTTTCAGGTACGGACGCTCGTTGAAGTGGCGTTCAAAGGAACGGCTCAAGAAACTCATGTCGTCCTTCTGTAACTCCGGCATATATTTCTCCTTGATGAACCAATCCTGCTTATGCACGACGCAGAAGTACGGCAGCACCTTGATAGCCTTGCACCAGCAGCCGTGTATCGCCTCGTACTCTGCGCCCGTCACGGTGTAAAGCTCCGGCAGTTCCACCTCAAAAGCCACCGTGATGTCGGCGTCTTTGGAGATGATGCAGCCATGCTCCACCGCCAGCAGGGGGAACTTGTTTTCCAGTGTTGTCATTTTGGATGTATTTCTCATGTCGTTTCTTCCTTTCGTTGCCGTTTGAGTAATCGGGTGATCCGCCGTCGGTTGATAAGGTATCGGGGATGGCTCCTTGCCGCTCCCAATTTCATCAGCCCGTGTTCGCCGTACCGGGCGTTCAGCGCGAAGGTCTGCCATACGAGGACGGAAGACGATGCCGCGCCGAAGCCGATACATATCCACTGGTCGATGCCGACCATATAGAGGATGACGAACAGGACGAAGAGAGCCAGCAGACCTCCGCAGAAGATGAAGAGGTACTGAGCCTTCAAACCCTTGAACTCGACCGGACGGCCGATACCCTTGTTTATCGGGTATTCAGCCATACATTGTTTATTAAAGGAAGAATGAGCGCAGGATAGTGGCGGCGACAATCAAGAAGATACAAGCCCCGAACCACGAGGCGGCGGTCTTCGAGGTGTCCGGGTCTCCGGACGAGAATTTTCCGTACACTTTCACGCCACCGATAAGCCCGACTACCGCGCCGATGGCGTAGATTAATTTCGTGTCGAGTAGGTCAGCCCCATTGCTGGGGCTTTCCCCTCTAAGAACCGTGCATGAGAGTTTCCCCTCACACGGCTCAAGCAACGCATTGCCATTCTTACTGAAGGAATAGTTCTGCCT